>NZ_DAVZIU010000018.1:0-46136 GCF_052273165.1 Treponema berlinense
CGAGATTCTTTCCCTGTTAAAAATTTCAAAACTCTTTTTGTCATGTAAAAATCTCCTTCCTAAAACAAAATCAATCTACATGTGCTCATTCTAGAAAAAATTTCTAAAATACATTTACACGCAAACCTACAGAGATTTGCGGAACCAGGTTGTCAATATCAACGTCCGAACTTACATCTGTTGGAATAAACCACAACTGACCTTCTGTATAAATTGAGAACGTCCTGAACATCTTCTGTTTTGCAAAAGTCACCCTCGGAAATTCAATCTGAGCAAGCAAGGCAGAAAGAACCTGCGGCTTACCAGACTGACCTTGATTAAATCTCGTAAAGTTTGCACCGACAGTCACGTTTGCAGAAAGCCATTCGTAATCACGTCCAAGGAAGTACATAAATGGAATATATGCAACGTTTGCAAGAATTTTTGCTCCAAATACGCTGTCGCCACCATAACGCTGGTCTGTTTTTGTAAACATTTCGCGCTGTGTCTGCGTAAACTGTCCCCATTGCACCTGAAGACGAACGTTATCATCAAAGAACGAAAGTCCGGCACCAATATCGAATAGAGTTGCTCCCCAGAAATGCCAGTCAAAATACAATCCCTGAATAAACGCCGGAACTTCATAACTTGACTTGTCACCTTTTCGCAAAGCAAGAGAAACACTCTTAAGAGCAACATCGTCGTGTGCAAGACCGCTAAATTCAATGCTCTGGTTAAAGCGTCCGCCTTCGCCCGGGCTTATGAGTTTTACAGTCGGTTTAGTCTTATCAACCTGAACAATAGTTCTTGTAACTGCTGTTTCACCGTTTTTCATTGTCGCACGCACAAGCATAAAGTGATAGCCTTCGGTTATGTCTTCGTTTTCAATGCGGTAGCGCCATTTTCCAGTTTTTGAAATTTCTTCAAATGATTTTCCATTATTGAAAGAAATTTCAACTTTTTCTACAGTTTTTGCCAAGGCAGCGTCTTTCATTTCTTTTTGAGCGCCCTTTGCCTTTGCTGCAATAAGTTCCGTTTCAGAAATTGCGTATCCGGCATCACCAACAATGTACGGTCTTTCGATTGCAAAATCACCGTAAGTAAAATTGTCGATTGTAACCCAAGGACCAACAGAACTGTAATTTATAAACTGCTCGTTAGACATAATCGTGCTTACATTTGCAAGATTTGCCTTAACCTGAATTTTGTGCTGTCCGTCTGTAAGCATTTCTGGCGAAAGATTAAATTTATAATATCCGCTTTCGCTCAGTGTTGTTTCTGCCGTTTTTTCTCCGTCAACCAAAAGTTCAAGGCTTTCGATATTGATTTCGCTTACTGCTGTTCCATAAATATTGAATACACCTTTTACAAATTCTCCATTGAGCGGATACAAAAGATCAACCTTTGCCATTGCGGCGCGTTTATCCAGCTGAACGTTTCTTGAAACGCGGGTAATATTGTCAGCCGCGTCCATTCCTGTTAATTCAACATTGTAAAAACCGTTATCGAGAGAAGACAAGTCTATTGACTCTGTAATAATTTCTCCTGGAGTCAAGTTGATATTTGCAAGTTTTTGGCTTACAGTTTTGCCTTCAAGAGAACGAATAGTAATATAAAGTTTTTTAAGTCCAATATTATCTGTTGTCTGACCAGAGAAGAACAACATTTTTGTTGTTTTTGAATCGTCAAGCGGCAATTCAAGGTTAATGCTTGGAGCGGTGTTGTCAATATTTATCAAAGATGAATAAAGGCCTTCGATTCCAAACCAGTCAACAACTTTCATAAACACAACATGAGTTCCGTCTTCTACGACTCTAGTATCGAATTCGTAAGACCAGTCAGAAACTTCATTTTCGTGAGCAAAATTTCCAGTCGCCTCGTTATAAGTATTTCCATTGTCTACAGAAATATAAACCTTGCTTATACCGTTTTTATCAGTTGCTTTTCCTGTAAGCTTTACCCAGCCACGGACTGTATTGTCAATCGGAGGGGTTATAACTGCGCCCTTTGGTTCTTCAAGAGAAATCTTAAAGTTACGGACAAATTCTGGTCCTTTTACACCATTCAAGTCTTCTGCGTAAACAGTAACCGAGTGCTCGTTGTCTTTCATCGTAGAAAGAGGAACGTCGATTGAAAAACTTGTACCATATTCTTCAGAAACAAGTTTGTATTCACCGTTGTCGATTTTGTAATAAACTTTTGAAGGTCCATCGTCATCAACTACAACGCCAGAAACAACAAAGTCAGTCGTTATTACAGCATTTTCTTCTGGCATATGAACTTCAGCAATTGGAAGATCCGATTTCTGGTCAATTATAAAGTCCCAGCGGCGGATTGTTTCAACATTTCCTGTTTCATCATAAAAATTGAATGACATCAAATCGCTAATCTGCTTATCCGCGGTTCCAATATGAGTAACAACCATAGGTCCAAGAGGAATTTCAACTGGCGCAGAAGAGACATTTCCGTTTTTAGGCGCAACATATTCTGCACGGCTAAAGTGACCGTTGTCCTTTACAATGAATGCAATAAGATTTTCGCCGTTTACAACATCATCTTCGCAAGGAACAACAACCTGAACCTGCGGAGCCTGAGTATCTTTTTGAATTACTGTCTGAGCATAAGAAATTTTTCCTGCAATGTCTTTTGCAAACACGTCAACAGGAATGATTCCGTCTTCAAATGATTCAAGATTGAGCGCGGCAAAGTAAGTTCCGCTTCCGTTTCCTTTGCAAGGATTCCAGTTTCGACCGCCGTCTACCGAATATTCAACGCTTTCAATTCCATTTAAATCGCCGGCTTTTACAGTAAGCATTGTGTTTTTTTGAATCCACTTTTGCAGCTCAGGAGCAACGATTTCTACTGTTGGAGCAGAATCATCAACTAAAAGTTCAATCAAAGTCGAATTGTATGTTATGCCCTGACTGTCAGTCACTTTTAGACCGACATTTTTATAAATTCCTTCTTTTTCTGCAATAATGTATACAAAATTTCCGTCCGCTTGAACAGTAAGTCCGTTTTGAAAAGTTGAAAGAGTTGCCGATACAGGCTCCAAAACGTTTGCGAATGCTCCAAATTTTACGCCGGTTTTTAATACATAGCGGGAATTTGCAGTATCGAACGGAGTTTTTTCTGTCGGTGCCCAGTAAATTCTTTTTTCGTTGTCCACAAGAGAAGAATCTCTTTCGCGCACAATTCCGACAGTTCCTTTATAAGCAGCATTTCCACCAGCAGTTTCTGCCGTTATTTCAAGAGAAGTAAGTCTTGAAGGAAGATTATTCAAAGGAATATTTGCTTCGTAATGAGTTGAATCGATTTGGCGAATTTGTTTTGCATCAACTTTTCCGCTTTGTTTTTCGTCCCCACCAGGCAGTTTTTCTCCAGAAAGAGTCCAGTTTACAGAAGTTACAGGGAAGTCGGAAACAATACTCACGCATACATTTTTTGGAGAATGAGAATTTCCGCGTGGAAGCGCAATTCTCATTCCGCTTGCGTAAATTTTTCCGTCAATTTCCGAAATAAATACTTTTGCAGAACCTGCTTTTTTTGTCGTGTACTTTGAAATCACTTTTCCGTCGCTTGCTTTTACCGAAAGTTCTGGAGAACCGGCAGTCATTTCTGAACGGAAGAATGTTCCGCTAAAATTTGAAGGAGAAGTCTGCGAAGTAATTACATAGTAAACGTCTTCCGCATCAATCCATGAATAAACAGGTTTTGCCGGAATGACTTTTTTGCCGTCGGCTGTTTTTGAAGGCAAATTAGGAAGATTTCTGATTTTTACAGAATCTGCCGCCGTTTTTCCGTTATTTGCTACAATTTCGACTACAGAAATTCCCTTTCTGAGCGCAGCGGCATCAATTTCAAACTCAAATCTGCCTGTCTTTGCAGGAAGTTCTGCAAATTGCCCGAACGAAGGAGAACTTGCTCCTGTTACTAGCAAAGGCGTTTTTAAATCAAAAACAGCAGGAACTGTTATAATCCGGTATTTTAGAGAAGTAAGAGGAGTTTCTGAAGAAACTGCTCCAGAAATTTTTATCTTTGAAAGTTCTTCTATCGGGTTTCCGTCTTCGTCAAACTGCTGTTCAAGATTTTCTTCAGTTTTGTCAACAGCAACTTTTGGCGCAGGAGAATCCGAATGGAAAATCAATTCGCGGCTTTCGTAAGCAACATTGTCCTGAGAAATTACACGGATTTTTACAGGAGAGGAAGTTCCAAGAGCGTCGGTTGCATTCAATTTAATCGTAAATTCATCGTATTCAATTTTTGCAAAAGGAGTTGAAGGAACGATTGAAGCACTTTTTATTTTTCCGCCAGCAAAATATCCAGAAACAGGATGTTCAATGTCGTTTGTAATGTCGCCATTTTCGCTTATGCGGCTGTCTTCAAAAATAACTGCTGGTTTTTCAACATTTATCTGAGTAAGATCCAAAAGATTTACAAGCTCAATTTTCTGAGACACCCGGTTATAAATATCAATCGCTGTAATTGTAAGATTTACCGCTCCATAAGCAACATCGTCGCCACCAAGCGCAATGCTTACAGGAACTGATTTTTCTCCGCCTTTGAGAGCAACTTCTCCGGTCTTGCTTCCGTTGTCGCCCCAGTTTAACTGCCATGCAACCGAAGAAATTCCGCAGTCGCTCAAAACTGTAGTTTCATATTTTGGATTAGACTCAGGATGAACGGTTATTCCTGTGAACACAGGTTCGCTTCCGAGGCTTGAATTGATTTTTCCATTTTCAATCGCTGGAACTTTTCCCATAGAAACAAAGGTTGAAGTTACAGGATTTCCGCGCACACCGTGAATGTCGGTTGCAATTACCGTTACGCTGTGTTTTCCTGTCGAAAGGTCATTTTCTTCGCTGAGCGGAACATAGAAAACGCCATGAGTTTCGAGAGTTTTTGTTTCTCCATCGTCGAGCCTGTATTCAACAGATGCAACTCCGTCGTCGTCCGTTGCAATTCCGCGCAAGAACAAAGTTCCGGCCTCTCCTTCGACAATTCCATCTTTTGCAGGAAATTCAATCGTTACAACAGGCTTATCAAGTTCCTGGTCGATTGAAATTACTTTTTTAACTGTTACTTCGTTTCCGACAGTGTCCAAAGCCGTTACCGAAAATTCAACTTTTTTTGTATTAAGGCCGATTGTGTCGATTTCCTGATACCAATACGGGTTTCCTGGAGTAAGTTCAAATTCACCAGATTTTTCGCCACAAGCCCAGGTAAGTTTTTGAACGCCGATTGTATCTTTTGCATAACCTGCAACTCCAAAACGACCGTTCATAACTTCACCGTCAGCAGGAGAAACAATTTTTACGTCTGGTTTTGTGTTGTCAATAAAATAAAGGAATGAATTATATCCGACAGAACCCATTTTGTCCGTTGCCTTAAACCAGCAGACTGCCGCTCCGTCTGGAGATTCTTTTGTGTTAATCGGAAGTTCAAAAGTGCAAATTCCAGTTTTTTTGTCTTCCTTGATTTTTACTTCGTTAAAAGTTTTTCTTCCGTCAAGAGAATATGAAAGAGACTTTATGCCGTTTCCGTCAGAAACTGTTCCTTTGAGAGTGATTTTGTCAGAAACAAGAGTTCCGAGCGCAAGATTTGTAACTTCTGTAACAGGAAGCCTGCGGTCAAGATTCCAGGTTACCTTTGCGTTTTTTGAGGGTTTTGCCGCAGAAGAAAGTCCGTTTATATCAATTCCATAAACTTCGATTGTATGTGGTCCTTCCGAAAGTTCCGTAGTATCAAGATAATACGACCAAAATTCTTTTCCTTTAGCCTTTACAGGTTCTGCTCCGTCAAGGCTAATCCAAACTTCGTCAACTCCATCATCATCAATACAGGTTCCGACAATATTCAAGTTTCCTGGAACACGCATATTTTTAATCGGATTTGTTATACCAGAAACAGGATAATCCGAATCAGGATCAATAAAAATATTATAAGGTCCGCCGACAGTTTCGTTACCACCCTTATCCTTTACGGTAACCATGGCATTGTACTTACCTTCTTTTTTGCCGCTAATATCAAATTCTTCCTGCCAACTGTCCATCTGGGCAACGTCGCGCTCATCAATATCGCGCTTGCCACGTGCAAAAACAGATAATCCACAGACAATCAAAACAGAAAAGAAAAACGCACTTTTTTTCATGCTCGTCCCCTTATATAACACTTTTTTATTATTTCTTAATAGTATAACGAAAAACTTATAAGCGCAAATTTTTGGAAATAAATAATTTCTCGATTATATTTATCGGCATATTATAAAATATTATAACAATTATGGAGAAATTCGACATTTTATTCAATTCTCAAATATTTTTTTTAATATTTTTGTTTATTTTTACCAAAAATATTGACTTTATAACTTTATAAAGTCTGAAAATTATAGTTTTAAAAACAGTTCATTTTTTTATGCAAAATTGAGTATATAAATATATAATTGATAAAAAATTCTATTCACATTCGGCTGATTAAAACGGCGATCAAAATAAAACAAAAAGAGGCGACAGACATGGACGAAAAAATTGAACAACTTCAAAAAATGGTTGATGAAAGTTCCCGAATTGTATTTTTTGGAGGCGCTGGCGTAAGCACAGAAAGCGGCATTCCGGATTTTAGGAGTCAGGACGGTCTTTACCAGCAAAAGTGGAAGTTTCCGCCAGAAACAATAATTTCAAGAAGTTTTTTTGACACCAACCCAAAAGAATTTTACAGGTTTTATCGCGAAAAACTGATTATAAAAAACGCAAAACCAAATATTACGCATTTTAAGCTTGCAGAACTTGAACAAAAAGGAAAACTTTCCGCAATAGTTACGCAAAACATTGACGGTTTGCACCAAAAAGCAGGAAGCAAAAAAGTTTTTGAACTGCACGGAAGCACTTTGCGCAACTTTTGTATGAAATGTGGCAAGTTTTATGACGACAATTTTATTCTCGAAAGCAAAAACTCTCCGGATAGTCTTCCACACTGCACAGAATGCAACGGTCTTGTAAAACCGGACGTTGTTCTTTACGAAGAAGGTCTGGACGAAAATGTTATTGAAGGAGCAATTCAGGCAATAAAAAATGCGGATATGCTCATAATCGGAGGTACTTCCCTAGTCGTTTATCCAGCAGCAGGCTTTATTCGCTATTTTACAGGAAAAAATCTCGCAATGATAAACAAAACTCAAACTCAAGCCGACGAAATGGCAAATTTAGTCATTCATCAAGGTCTAGGCAGTGTTTTTGAACAAATAAAATAGAAAAAAAATAATTTTCCGTCCAAGATTTTAAAGAACAAAAGCTGGAATCTAGCGGTTTATAAAGTCAAACAAGCGATTAAAATCGTCCTTGCTAAAATAGGAAATTTCGATTGAGCCTTTTTCGTACGAACCTTTAATCTGAACTTTAGTTCCAAGTTTCTGGATAAGTTGAGTTTCGACGTCGATTAAATCAGGATCGCGCGTCAAACTTTTTACACCCTCGTTTTTCTTAATCTTAGGCTGAGGATTATTGATTTCCGATGCCATAACTTCCGTCTGATGAACAGAAAGTCCCTGCCCTACAATTTTTCCAAACAAAATGTGCATATTCATTTTGTCCTTTACCATCAAAAGAGCACGGGCATGTCCAGCGGTAATTTGTCCGCTCACAAGCGCATTCTGAATGTCTTCTGGAAGTTTTAGGAGACGGATTGCATTTGCAACGGTAGCACGATTTTTGCCAACTTTCTGAGCAACCTCTTCCTGCTTGAGTCCGCCGAGTTCCATAAGCTTGTAATAAGCCCTGGCTTCTTCGACAGGATTTAAATCTGCACGCTGGATATTTTCGATAAGCGCAACTTCGAGTTTTTTCTGATCGCTAAATGCAGAAAGCTGAACAGGGATTTTTTCAAGTCCAGCAAGGCGAGAAGCGCGGGTACGTCGTTCACCGGCAATAATATAAAAAGTGCCGTCTTTTGCATCTTCTATCGTAACAGGCTGAATTACGCCGTTTTCTTTAATCGAATCCGAAAGTTCTTTTAACTGCTCAGGATCAAATTCCTGACGCGGCTGATAAGGATTTGGGCGCAAAAGTTCCGGGTTAATCCAAAGTTTTCCAAATTCGTCCTGTTCAATACCAGCAGGCAGATTTGTTTTTACAGATTGAAAAGAATTCTCTGTTTTTGCCGGTTCGTCCTCTTTTGCAGAAGAGCCTAGAAGAGAATCAAGACCGTTTCCAAGCCCAAATTTTTTAGCCACGGCGGATTACCTCCCCAGCAAGTTTTTCATAACTTTTCGCACCAACACAACTCGGGTCATAAAGACAGATCGGCACTCCATGAGAAGGAGCTTCCGAAAGACGGATATTGCGAGGAATAATCGTATTAAAAACAACATCCTTAAAATAAGCCTGAACCTGACGCACAACGTCCTGAGCAAGACGAGTACGGCTGTCGTACATAGTAAAGAAAATTCCGCCAATTATAAGTTTTGGATTTATTGATTTTTGAACCTTTTTTACAGTCTGAAGCAAAAGAGTAATTCCTTCGAGAGCAAAATATTCGCACTGCATAGGAACAATTACAGAATCTGCGGCGGCAAGCCCATTAAGAGTTAAAATTCCAAGAGACGGAGGACAGTCAATAAGAATAAAGTCGTATTTTTCTCTAAGCGGCTCAAGCGCTTTTTTTAAGAAAAATTCACGGTTTTCTTCATCAACAAGTTCAATTGCAGCGCCAGAAAGGTCAGTATCTGCGGTAATTGCGTCAAGATTTTCAACTGGAGTATTTTTTACAGCCTGTTCACAAGTGCATTGCCCAGCAAGAAGTTCGTAAATCGTAGGTTTGTCTTTTTTTGCACCGACGCCACTGGACATATTTCCCTGAGAGTCAAAATCAACAAGCAGAACTTTTTTTCCTGCCTTTGCAATATACGCTCCAATGTTTATGGCAGAAGTCGTTTTGCCAACGCCACCCTTCTGATTAACAAAAACAATAATTTTTCCCATATAAATACTATACCGCAAAACAACATTAAAAATACAGTCCTTTGAGAAACATTTTTTGTTTCTCAAAATTCCGGGCGTCCCCCGCTTTGCGGGTCGCTACGACCGCAGTTCCGGCTTTTGCCTCCATTCCTGAGTTCTACGCACTCAGGAACGCTTCGCGCTGCTATCATCGCTGACGCTTTTTAGATAAAATACAAAATATGCTTTTATCCGCAACACTTTCTAAACCTGCAAAAAAAACAAATGACAACCCGGAAACTTCTTTCATTCGGGTAAAAATCAAACTTTCTGTTTCTTCAAACCTGGAACAAAACCTCTATCTTGCCGAATTTTACACAAAAACCCAGGTTTTCCATAAAAAAATGAGCGCCGTGGAAGTTGAAGAATTTATCAAAAAAAACGTTCCGGCAAATTTTAAAAACTGCGTTGAACGCACAGAAACCGAAGAAATTACGATTCTTGCAAACAAAAAAGGAGACATTACCCGTCTTGTAAAAAAACTAAAAAACGAAAACGCGTTAGGGGGTGGAACCGCGCCGACAGGCGTTGCCGAAGGCAATGACAACGGTGGAACACCCGACCCGGCAGGGGAACGCCCAATTCCGTACAAAAATCTTTTAACCGGAAAATCCTTTAACAAAAAGAAAAATTACATTCTTCCGGAAGGAAAACCTGTTCCGTTTTTGGTGCGGCTCGGAATTATGACGGCAGAAGGCAGGGTTATTGCGGCAAAATACGACAAATTCCGGCAAATCAACCGTTTTTTGGAAATTTTTAAGGACGCAGCTCTCGAAGTTTTGGCAAAAAAAGGCGGTGGAGAACTGAGCGTTGTTGATTTTGGCTCGGGAAAAAGTTATCTGACGTTTGCAGTTCAGTATTTTTTGACAGAAATCTTAAAAGTTCCTTGCAGAATTTTCGGGCTGGATTTAAAAAAAGACGTAATTGAATACTGCTCAAGACTTTCGGACGACCTTGACCTTAAAAATTTGAGTTTTGCGGTCGGCGACATTGCAGAATTTGGCGAAGATAAAAAACCAGACATTATAATCACCCTGCACGCCTGCGACACTGCGACCGATTACGCCTTAAACTACGCAATAAAAAAAGGCGCATCTGCGATTCTTTCTGTGCCTTGCTGCCAGCACGAAATAAATTTGCAGCTTAAAAAAAATAATGCCGGCGAAAATTCGGTTTTTGAACCGCTTTTAAAATATGGACTTATAAAAGAGAGGTTTTCTGCGCTTGTTACGGATGCTGTTCGTGGCGAACTTTTGGAAAATTCCGGATACAAAGTACAGATGATTGAATTTATTGACGACGAAGGCACTCCGAAAAATCTTATGATTCGTGCAGTAAAAAAATCAGGTTTTGAAAAAGAAACTGTCGCAAAAAAAAGTTCCTGCAAAATTTTACAGGAACTTGGCGTAAGTCAGACTTTAGAAAATCTTCTTAATTAGTTTTTTGCAGATTTTTTATTTTTGAATAAGTTTTCCGTTTTCAAAAATCATGCTTGCGGTGTCGAGATATTTTTTTGGAATTTCGATTCCGCAGTTTTTTGCTGAATCCAGGTCAAACAAAAGGTCAAAGTCTTCTGGTTCTGTCATAAAACGGACTGGGAGTTCTGACGGTTTTTTGCCGTTCAAAATCTGAAAAACCATTTCGCCAGTTGCACGACCAGCCTTGTAATAGTTAAATCCAGAAGCGATTACGCATCCGCCGTTCATTGCGCCAGTCACGTCGCCAGAGAAAATCGGCTTTTTTGCCTTTTCAAAAACCTGAATAAGGCTTGAAAGAGCGCTAAAAACGGTATTGTCGGTTGTAAGGTAAATTCCGTCAACACGGTTTACGATTGTTTCTGCCGCCTGTTTTACTTCGCTTGAATTTGTAATTGATTGAGTTACAAGGTTAAGTCCGAGTTTTTGGCAGGCATTTTTTACGAGTTCAAGAGAAGAAACAGAATTTGCTTCGCTCGACGTGTAGATATAACCGAGTGTTTTGATTCCAGCAATTTCCTTAAAAAGCGCAATGTGCTGTTCTGTCGGAATTGCGTCGCTCATACCGGTAACATTTCCTTCGCCGTGTTCAAGAGTTGTTACAAGTCCAGCGCTAAGAGGATCTGTAATTGTTCCAAATACAACAGGAATGTCTTTTATTGAATTTGCAAGAGCGAGTGCTACAGGAGTTGCGATTCCTACTGCAACATCTACATTTTCGTCCTTGTATTTGAGCGCAATCTGTGCAGCTGTGTTTACGTCGCCGTTTGCATTCTGCAAGTCGTATTCTGCATCAATTCCGTTATCTTTTAAATAATCGACAATGCCCTGTTCAACAGAATCCAAAGCAACGTGCTGAACGATTTTTGCAATTCCAATCTTTATTTTTTTTTCAGAATTTGCTGATTTTTTTGAGCAGGAAAGAGTTCCAAAAAGCAAGGCCGCAGCAATTGCAGAAAAAACAATTTTATTTACGAGTTTCATAAAGGTCCTCCAAAAAAAGTGATTACTCCATTATGTTACTATAAATAGAAACGTCATGTCAAGAAGATTTTTTGTTTTTTATTTTTTTACTTTTATTGAAGCATCAATGCGTCGTTTGAAACCTGTATTTTTTTAAACTGTGCGATTAAGTCTTCCATCGTAAGATTTTCTTTCTGCTCGCCGTTTATATCCAAAATTATCTGGCCTTTATGCATCATGATGAGACGGTTTCCGTAATCGAGCGCATGCTGCATATTATGAGTAACCATCATCGTTGTAAGTCCCATTTCGCGTGTAAATTTGAGGGTAAGTTGCATTACAAGCTCAGCATTTGCAGGGTCGAGGGCGGCAGTGTGTTCATCAAGCAAAAGCAAATCCGGCTTGCTCATAACTGCCATTAAAAGCGTAAGCGCCTGTCTCTGCCCGCCAGAAAACTGTTCAACATTGTCGTTAAGGCGATTTTCGAGTCCCATATTGAGTTCTTTAAGCTGTTCGCGGAATTGTTCGCGAAGACGGTTATTCAGCGAAATTTTTAACCCCTTGTTTCCTTTTTTGCTGGAAATTACCATATTGTCTTCGAGCTTCATTTTTCCAGCTGTCCCCAAAAGAGGATTTTGAAAAATTCGTCCAAGGTAGCGCGCGCGCTTGTACTCAGGATCGCCAGTTATATCGCGGACAAAGCCGTTCTGTTCAAGAAAAATTTTTCCAGCAGTTGGCTTTAAGGTGCCTGCAATTATATTGTAGAGAGTTGATTTTCCAGCTCCGTTTGAACCAATTACTGTTATAAAATCTCCACGGTTAATTTTTAAATTTATTCCTGACAAAGCCTTGTTTTCGTCTGGCGTATGCGCATTAAATGTAATTCCAATATCTTTTAATTCAAGCATTGTTTTCTCCCATAATGAAGTTTAGGCAAATTTTTATTAGTTTTTCTAATTTTCAACTTACAGAAGGCCTTTTTAAGTGTTCCTTAAAATATGCGCTAATATTCGTTTTTGAAATTATCAGGCAGACGATGATTAAAAGTCCAGTAATAAGTTTTAAGTCGTTCGGACCAAGTCCAACAGCACTTCCATAACGGCGGGCAACGTACATAAGAGCGCGGTACAAAATCGAACCGAGAATTACGCGGAAAGTCTGCCAGCCGATTTTATTTGAACGAATCAAAAATTCACCAAGCATAAGGGAAGCAAGCCCCGAAACCACAACTCCAGTTCCGCTTCCAACATCGGCAAACCCCTGATACATTGCAAACATCGCTCCAGAAAGAGCTGCCATTGCATCGCCCAAACAAATTCCAACCGCACGCACAAAACGCGGATCAACACCCTGACTAATTACCATCTGCGGATTAGAGCCTAAAGCGCCCATCGTCAAACCAAAATCCGTCGAAAAAAAAGTGTTGAGCAAAAAAGTAAGGATTGCAACAAAAATCGCGACAAAAATCACGATTGACCAGTCGCCGGCAGCTGGAAAAGCCCTGGAAAGACTTTTAAAAATCGTATTGAGCCGCAAAAAAGAAACATTTGCGTGGTTCGACATAATCCGTAAGTTCACAGAATAAAGCATTGTCATAACCAGAATTCCGGCTAAAAGGTCAGGAATTCGCAGTTTTGAATAAATCAAAGTGGTAAAAAGACCGGCAACCGCACCACCGCAAAAAGCAATCAAAAGCGCGCAATAAGGCGAAATTCCGTGCGTAAGGCAGGCAGCAAGAATACACGCGCCCATCGGAAAAGAGCCGTCAACCGTCATGTCGCAAAAGTTAAGGACGCGAAAAGTCATAAAAACGCCCAAAACCATAATGCCGTAAATAAAACCTTCGATTAAAATTCCAGAAATCATTTTTTTTGTGTCCGTTTTCAGTAATATTTTGTTCTTATATAGAGTAACAGATTTTTGAAATTTTGTCAGTTTTTATTTTGGAGCGCAATTTTCCGTCTTATCCGGCTCTTACTGCAAGTCCTCCTTCGCTCCGCTCGTCCGGTCTTTCCGTGACGATCCGGGCTAAGTTTTCCAGTCAAACAAAAAACGCTCCGCACGAAAAAGCATTTTTTAATTTGCCGTACGGACAATTTTTCAATTTATTTTAAAACCGAACCGCGGATCCGCTTTACGTTGCGTGCCTGTCCGAGAGAAAAAGTTCTCTCTTCGTGTTCAGGTTCAACAACAAGATGAACAACGCTGTCTACCGGATTCTTTTCTACAGAAACTGGAGTTCCAACAATTATTGCAAGTCCGTCCGGCATTTTTTTGTCGTCGTATTCAAGTTCAAGCATCATATTCTGAGTAATTGCGCTTTCCGCAACATGAACTTTTCCCTGATAATCCATTCCATTCGCTTCAATCTGTTCGAGTTTTACGCTGTCTGCATTGAGCTGCTGTGGAGTCAAGATAATTTTTCTGTTTATTCTGAGCAAAAGTCCTTCCCTCTGCTCCGGAGTAATCGCCATTTTGTCCAAAAGTCCGCGGAGCATATCAAAATGCTCTTTTCTTTCTTCGTCCGTAGTTATAACTCCGTAACTGTCGCTTCCTTCGCTTTCAGAAATTGCTCCGCTCCTAAGTTGTGCTGTTCCGCCACCCAAAAGCGCGCTCCCAGCAGTTCTGTTTATTTCAAAAACCGGGAAAGCCGGTCCAGACAATTCGCTCTTTGACGTCTGAATGCTTCCTATAAAGTCCAAACCGCTCTCTTTTATCAGGTTTTGAGCTTCTTCGTCCGAGGCAACGTTCAACAAAAATGCGCCAGGTGCAATAATTTTAGAAATTTTCGGAGAAATCGAAGGGTTGTTCTGAACCAAGACTGTACTTTTTTCATCAACTTTTAGAACATATCCTTTGTACAAACTAGCCGAAGAATAAGAATTGCTCCAGTCCTCAATGCTCACAAGAAGATTTTCCGGAAGTTCATAAGCGCAGAATTTTTTTATAATTTCCAAAATTTCTTTTTCGACCAAGCCGCTGTCCAAAGCGCGCATTATGGATTTTCTGGTAATCTCAAAAACCGCCGCAGTATCAAACTGCTTTAAGTCCATAATTCTCATAAGCGGTAAAAGCTCTTTCAGAGGAAGCCCCGGAAAAACCGTAACATTAAAGGCTGGATCAATATTTAAAACCTTTGGAAGTTCAGGTTCGGCTCCAATTCCTGTTCCAGAAACAGTCTTCTTAAAAAGAACGCCACCTTTTACAAAAACAGTTTCGCCGTTTTCGTCCTTTCCATATTCCTGTAAAATTCCAAACATTGCGGCACTGTCGCAAAGCCTGTCCATAACCGCAGAAGGATTTTCCAAAATCGAATTTGCCGAAGAATTTTCATCTTCTCCCTGAGCGCGGGCCAAAATTGAATTAAAACGTCCGCCTCCAAAAGAGCGTTCCGACGAAGAAAATGCAGAAGGGTCTTTTTCAAAAAGCAAAAATGCCGTTCTCAAAACGCAGGTACGCGCAAATCCTGTCGCAGGCAGAGAATTTGAGGTTTCGAGAAGAAGCTTTGCCTGGCTCATAAGAGCGGTACGGCTAAAGCGTCCAATTCCAGCAACACACAGATAAGCGTACTGAAGTTTTTCGTCAAGTTCGGCAAAAGATTTTAGTCTTGAACCGTCGATTTCATAACCGTTCAACTTTTCTTTTACGAGCGAAAGGTTTATAAAAGCCGTAAAAATATGCTGAAAAACAGGCGCTGTTCCAGAACCAAATATTTCTTCGAGTTTTTCGCAATCGCGTTTTTTTATACTTCCGTCCGCCTTGCAAAGTCCAGGATTTGTGCAGACAAAATTTATAAAAGCCGCAAGTTTTTCTGGTGTAAGCGCTGAAGAAACTTCTTCGTTCCGCTTTTCGAGAACTGGCAATGGCAAGAGAATTTTTTTGCTGAGAAGAGGAAGAATTTCATCTTCGAGCATAGGATTTAACGAAATCAGGGTTTTGCGCGTATTTTTGTCGCCGTGACGGTAAATCAAAAGTCTTTCTTCAAGATTTAAAAGCCGCTCATAAAGTTTTGCAAAATTGATTGTTTTGTCAAAAAAATTGGAAAGTTTTTCGGTTGTCGCATTTGGAATATAATAAACGGCTGCAAGAATTAAAATGTCGCTTTCGGACAACAGATTGATTATTGTGTGGCGGTTTTCTTCTTTTCTCAAAAATGCGCCGAGCTGTTCAATGAGTTTTTGCTTGTTGAACGGGGAATGAATTTCGCCCAAATACATTCTAATAAGTTCAAAAAAATGATTATCCGGCAAAGTAATAAAACTTTCTCTCCAGTCAATTATTCTCTGAACCTTAGGATCAACTTTTATCATTTTATTCCCCCTCAAAATCTACGGCTTTTTTTGATTTTTCTGACGGCATAAATCCGTTCAGCGCAGCAACCGCATTTTTTAATTACAGCAATCTGAAAGTACCAGTTCTGTTGAATTGGAAACTCTCACGACGCGGTAAGCATATCCTTGTTCCGCCAGAAATTTCTGACGATTAGAACCAAAATCTTCTTCGACCGTGTTTCGCGTAATCAGCGTAAAGAAACGGCTTTTTCGCTCTTTCGGACGCAAGATTCTGCCAAGACGCTGGGCTTCTTCCTGACGGCTTCCAAAAGTTCCGCTCACCTGAATCGCCATGCTTGCATCTGGCAAATCAATTGCAAAATTTGCAACTTTCGAAACAACCAAAACCCGAATTTCGCCCGACCGGAATTTTGCATAAATCTGATCGCGTTCTTCATTCGGAGTTTTTCCAGTTATGACAGGCACTTTCAGCATTTTTGCAATTTCGCCAAGCTGTTCCAGATACTGACCGATAACCAGAATTTTATCTTCGGGATTCTCTTTTACGAGTTTTTCGACAATTTTGTATTTTTCGGGATTTTCACTTGCAATCCGGTGTTTTTTTCTTAAAGGAGCAACTGCATATTCAAGTTCTTTGTCACTGCTCAAATCCAGGCGCAATTCAATACATTCGGCAGAAGCAATCCAGCCCGTAGCCTCAAGGTCTTTCCACGGAACATCATAGCGTTTTGGACCAACAAGGCTGAATACGTTTCCTTCACATCCGTCTTCGCGCACCAAAGTTGCAGTAAGTCCGACACGACGAATCGCCTGAATTTCTGCCGTCACGCGAAAAACAGGAGCCGGAAGCATGTGCACTTCGTCGTAAATTATAAGTCCCCAATTGCGCTGTCTGAAAAGCGCAAAATGCGGATACGGACCGTCTTTTTCTGGTCGCCAAGTTAAAATCTGATAAGTGGCAACGGTAACAGGCTTTATAACTTTGTTTTCTCCAGTATATTCTGCAATCATATCGCGCGGAAGGTCGGTTTTGTCGACAAGCTCGTCAATCCACTGATGCACAGCAGAAATATTTGTCGTAATAATCAGCGTGCTAGTCTTTAATAAATCCATTACCGTCATACCGACAACTGTTTTTCCTGCCCCACAAGGAAGGACAATAGTGCCAAATCCAGTTCCAGGACCTTTGTCGCCAACAAGAGCGGCTGCCGCTTCTTTTTGATAATTGCGAAGTTCAAAAGGACGTCCAGAATTAGTCACTTTTCGAAGATTCACATTCAAAGGCTCGCCTTCTGCCAAAGGAACGTCGTCTTTTACAGGCCAGCCAAGTCTCAGCAAGTCCTGCTTTACAGTTCCACGGTCGGTCAAATTAAGCATAAAGCAGTTATGTTTTTCGTTTTCGGAGACCTTTACTTTTTTATCTTCGCTTATTCCAGAAGGCTCTTCGTACTGGCACTCTGTCAGCATTTTTTTTCCAACACTACAGGCGGCAATTTCGCGGTAAACGAGAGAACTTTCCGTCACCAAATACAAATATTCTTCCGTAATCTGTTTAGAGTTTTTTTTGCTTTCAGTGTTAGCCACTGTCAAAGGAACTTCAACTTTTGGTCCCTGTACAAGACGCAGTTTTCCAAAACGGCCGGCAGTTTCCAAAATCCACTGCTCGACAGACTGAGGGACATCGTAACGGGCAAATTCTTTAAGAACACCAATCGCCTGTTCAGGTTTAAAACCTGCGCCAGAAGCATTCCACAAAGAAAGCGCTGTTAAACGGTAAGTATGCAAATGTTCGGGAGAGCGTTCAAGTTCGGCAAAAGGAATCAGCGCATTACGGCATTCGGCTGCACGCGGAGCATGTACATCAAGAAGCAGAGTTCTGTCACTTTGAACAATTAACGGATTATCAAATTGCATAACAGATTATTCTAGGCGATTAAAAAAGTTTATTCAATCATTAGAAATTGACATTATTCGAAAGTAACTTAATCCGCAACTATTAACCTGTAATCGAAACTTCTAAAAGAGGCGCAACCTTATTCAACTCGTCGATAAACTTTGAATAATCGTTGATTTTTGGTGCGCTAACAGAATAATGGACAATCGTCTGCTCTGTTTCGAGCAACTGTGTAATATTCACATCGTTAATCACAAAACCTGTTTCAATAACAACTTTACGCAAATGCGTCATGTCCATTTTTCCGACGTTAAAAGTAAGGTGAAGCGATTTTGAGCGTCCTGCTGGAAACCATCTTTTTTCAATTTTTTCGAGCAAAACCAGAGACAGAATAAAAACTGCTAAAAGAAAAAACGAAGGAATATAAAGCCCTTCTCCAATGCAAAGCCCGATAGTCGAATCCGCCCAAATAACCGCCGCCGAAGTCAAACCTTTTACGTTGAGTCCGGTTTTCATAATTACGCCAGCACCTAAAAAACCAATTCCGCTGATTACGCCAGCTGCAATACGCGCAGTGTCGGCCGCTCCACTTTGAATTGCAATCCATTCGGACAAAATCGAAAGCATTGCCGAAGAACAGCAGATTAAAATTAAAGTGCGCATTCCAACAACCTGCTGTCGAAATTTTCGTTCCAAGCCAAAAATAAAGCCTGCAATAAACGACAAAATAATTTTAAACACGCAAGAAATAAAAAAATCACTCATAAAAAATCCAGATAATTCAGGCAGTTGTTTTTAAACTTCCTTATTTTTTAAAAATTCCAAATCCCCCAGGAACTTTTGCTCCTGCCTTTATCCAGCTCACCTTCTGTTTTGCAGAAAGTTCTTTTTTTAAGTCATCAATTTTAGAAAGATATTCGCAAAGCCAGGCCATAAAAGCACTGTCGTTTTTTGAAAGCTCGTTAGAAGAATCACATTCAACCAAAATTGGAATAACGTCGTCCGCTTCGCAAACTGAAGCTGCAAAATTTTCAGCAAAAACTTTAAATGCAACCGAAGCCGAAGCAACAAGGGTTTTAGAAAGAATCCGGTTTTCAAGACGGAGATTTGGATTTTTTACGGCATCCGCTTCATTCACGTTCGGTTTGTAAACAAAAACAATTTTTCCAGGATTTTTTTCTAAACCAGCAATTTTTCGTTGATTAAAACGCAATAAAAGTTCCGCAGTCAGATACTGATAGCCCAAAATCAATTCGTCGCAGGCACGTGTACTTTCGGCAGGACCAGGAACTCCAAATTTTGGAGCAAAATACTCTTCATCAAAAATCAAGACAGCTTCATCAAGATGACCGTTTTTGTTCGATGCAGAAATTAAAAGAGAGCGCGAAGAAAGGGCGGAGCCTTTATTCCAGGCAACAGGATTTGAACCGTCTGCCAAACCTGTATCCGTCGCATCACTTTCGGCAGTAATAAAAACAGTTCTTCCATGCAAAACAGCAGAAGAAGCTAAATCTTTTCCAGCTGGAACTTCTTTTCCAGCAATAAGAATTGTCTTGTTCATAGAAAGTAATTATATCATTACCGGTTATATATGGCAAAGGGCGGATTTTTTTAATATAATTTTATTCATTATGAAACTTTGGATTAAATACTTGATTGCAATAGCTCTTGGACTTGGAGCAGCTTTTATTCTTCCGGCAAACAACCCTGCAATAGCCTCTGTTGTCGCTTCTTTGAGTGAATTTTCTGTCAGATTTGGAAGATACACACTTCTTCCGCTTCTTTTTTTTGGAGTTTCAACCGCCGTATTCCAGTTAAGGAGCACAAAACTTCTTGGAAAAACAGCGCTTTGGACAATAATTGCAGTTTTTGGAACAACGCTAATTCTTGCGCTTCTCGGTCTTCTTTCAATTTTAATTGTAAAACTTCCAAGAATTCCGATTACTGGCGAAAAAATGTCTTCTCTTCCGACAATCGACCTTAAAACGCTCACAATGCAGCTTTTTCCGTATTCTGGATTCGAAGCCCTGTTGCATGGAGCCTATCTCCTGCCTTGCTTTATTTTTGCAGGATTTGCAGGAGCTGGCTGTACAACAGACCAAAGCGCTTCCAAACCTGTAATCTCGTTTTTGGATTCTGCGGCAAAACTCTGCTATTCAATTATGTCATTTTTTATCGAATGGCTTTCTGTTGGCATGATTGCAATTTCTGCCTGGTGGATGTTTTCTGCACGCTCTGTTTTTGCTTCTGGAACATACACTCCGCTTTTTATAATGCTTTTGGTCGATTTTGTTCTCGTACTTGGATTGATTTATCCTCTTATTCTTTATTTTTTGTGCAATGACCAGCATCCGTATCACGCAATTTATGCTTGCATTACCCCGATAATCACAGCTTTTTTTTCTGGCGACTCAAATCTTTCTCTTCAGGTAAATCTTCGCCATGCCCGCGAAAGCCTTGGAGTTCATCAGCCGTCTTCTGACGTTACGATTCCGCTATTTTCGATTTTTGCGCGCGGAGGTTCGGCCTTAGTCACAACAATCTGTTTTGTTATGATTTTGCGTTCATATTCAAGTTTGGGATTCGCTTTTTTTGATATTCTGTGGATTTTTGGTGCGTCGCTTGCAATAAGTTTTGCCCTTTCTTCTCTTCCAACTGGAGGAACTTTTGTAGCGCTTACAATTCTCTGCACAATATACAGTCGTGGTTTTGAATCTGGTTATCTTCTTTTGCGTCCAGCCGCTCCTGTTTTTTGCAGTTTTGCCGCAGCCTTCGATGCAGTTTCTGCAATTTTCGGAAGTTATGTTGTAGCTGTAAAAACAAGACAGTTTGAGCACGTAGAATTAAAGCACTTTATCTAAAAACATGCAGAGTTTGCGGACAGATTTCTATCTTAATCCGCAAACCTTTATTTTGCCACCATTTTTTATTTATCTATCAAAACGAACATCAGAACGAATATATTTTTCCCGGAACTGCTCGGCTGTACAAGGTCGTCCAAAATAAAATCCCTGGAATTTATCTGGCTCGTAAACTTTTAGTTTATCAATATCTTCGGCAACTTCAATTCCTTCCATACAAACTTTCAAGTTCAATTCATGTGCCATCTGCGTAATATGCTTTATAACATAACTGTCGCCCTGATCTCCACCAGTCGCCTTGTGAACAAATGAATAGTCGAGTTTTAAGGTATAAGCGTTAAGATACTGCAAATAGCGCAAATTTGAATATCCAGTTCCGAAATCATCGATATCAACCCTTAAACCGAGTTTATTAAACTTGTGAACTAAATTTTCCAGTTCATGAATATCGTCCATATAACCGCTTTCTGTCAGTTCAAGCGTAATATTTTCTGGTTTTACGCCAGAATCCATCAAAGCCATTTGAACATCTGTCAAAACGTCGCTTTTTTTTACTTGAATATACGAAAGGTTCAAACTTAAATGGAAATCTTTTTGAACTTTATTCCATTCGTAGCACTGCTTAAAGCCCGTTAAAAAAAGCCATCGGCTAACAGGAATTATAAGTCCCGTTTTTTCAAGAATCGGAATAAACTCTTCTGGCGAAACAACACCGAATTCAGGACAGGAATAGCGCATCAACCCTTCAGCGCCAATCACGTTTGTAATTGTTTTATCGCTGTCCAGATAAATGTTTTTTGCGTCCACGACTGGCTGATAAAAAATCTGAAATCCTTCGTAATTATTTTTTATTGCAAGACGCAGTTTTTCCTGCAGTTTTAAGTCGCGCTGATGTTTTGAATAATCTGTAGCGTTGAACATGGCAAGGTTGTTTCCGCCCTTTTCTTTTGCCATAGAAACCGTAAAATTTGCTTTTTTTAACAGGTCGTCAAATTGCACGCTGTCTTTAAAAAACGCAACTGCGCCAGCAGAAACCGTAAAAACTTCTTCATAATCAATCCGCCGTTCGGCTTCTGCAAGGGAACGTTTTAAATTTTGGTAAAACAAACTCGCATCAACAGCAGTCGCACCTTTCAAATTCATGCAGATAAATTCATCGCTGTTTATTTTGTATGCAACTCCAAAGTTTTTTATGCTGCGTTTAATAGAATCAGAAATCATCGAAAGAATAAAATCTCCGACACGAGTTCCATGCCGTTCATTTATTTCACCCATTTTGTCAACATCGATTTTCATAATAAATCCGCTGAGTTTTTCTTTCTGTTTGTAGGCTTTGTCAAAATCTTTTCTGAGTTGAACCTCTGTAGGAAGTTTAGAAACATCGTCAAGCTGAATAATATCGTCGATAATTTCAATCCTTCCAACCAAAATTGATTTTTTTTCTTCTCCAAAGCAAACTATTTTTCCACGCAAATTTATCCAAGTTGAATTATGACTTTTTGTCAAAGCGCGATAATTTAAATTAAAATTGTCTTTTTTTCC
The DNA here is from genome assembly GCF_052273165.1 of Treponema berlinense. GTDB lineage: Bacteria > Spirochaetota > Spirochaetia > Treponematales > Treponemataceae > Treponema_D > Treponema_D berlinense_A. The sequence continues at coordinate 22,000 of NZ_DAVZIU010000018.1, forward strand.
AGAAATTACCTCGTCCAGTTCTTTAGAAAAAAGGCTTTGGTCTTCTTTTGCAACAAGCCGTAGCAAAATATCGGTTGCATGATGAAATTTTTTGCCGGGAAGATCAAAGATTGCACCAGCCTGTTCAGAAATAAAGACCGAATTATTTTTTACATCAAGCAAAAACAAAAACGAATCCGTGCAGTCGCTCAAAATATCAACAAGAGATTCAAACGAACTGAATGAAATATCTTTAAAATTCTTAACCAACATAAAACTCCAAAAAAATAACAGATTAATTATAAATCATAATTTATTTTTTTTCGCTAATTTTGCGTTTATTTTTCATTTTTTTTGACAGAATTTTATAAAGCTTTTACGGAAAACTCCAAAATCAACAAAAATTTCAATTTTTAATTTCGTTTTAAGATTTTCGGCCATAAATTTCTAAAATTTTTTGAGTATATTTTCCTTCTTCGTCATAAATTATCAAATCTTCAAGCTGAACTTTTTCATCACCCTCAAAAACTTCGGTTTTGTTTTTTTGCGCCAGATTTTTTTTTGCCATAATCAAAACCATTGTCGCGTCTTTTTCTTTAAAAGGTTTTACGCTCTGCCAAAAAATATTTTTAAAGTCGAATTTTTCAAGTTCAAAAAAAATATCCTTCAGTCTTCTGGCACGATGAATCATAAAAAAGCTTCCACCGTCTTCAAGCAAAAAATCTGCGGCACGAACAACATCTTCAAGACAGCACAAAATTTCCTGGCGGGCAACCATTTTTGCAAAATTATCGCTTTGCCGCCCCTGAGAAACAATCATGTACGGCGGATTAGAAACGACTGCCTGCGCAAAGCCACCTTTTAAGGTTTGAGGAATTTTTTTTATATCACCTTCCAGGATTTCAATCCGTTCTTCAAGCGAATTTATTTTTACAGAACGGTAAGCCATTTCTGCAATTTCCGCCTGAATTTCAATTCCCTGAATTTTTACACGCGCGCCGGTTTTTGCAGCAAGAAGAATTGGAATTATTCCGTTTCCAGTTCCAAGGTCAATAAACAAAAAATCCTTATTCGCCTCAAAACTCTTAATTCTGTTTTTTGTATTTTTTAAGGCAAAATCCGCCAAAAGAACGGCATCAACTCCATAGCAGAACTTTTTTTTATCCTGAAGAATTGAATATCCGTCCAAATGAAGTTTATCCAGTCGTTCTGCCATTTATTTTCCGTTTTTTTTCAAATCTTCTTTTATAAGATTTCGTAACCCTTCAACAGCAACACTAACAGAAAGTTCTGTATCGTGAACCTGCGGATTTGGCAGTCCTTTTTTTGCCCTTTCCTGATTTGCAACAACCAAAAAGCACGAACCAACCCTTACCCGCAAAAAACTTCCTGCAATAAAGAGAGCGGCGCTTTCCATTTCGCTTGCAAGACAGCCCATTCTAAGCCAGGCTTGCCATTTATTTTCAAGTTCATAGCTTACAGGCATAACTTCAGGCTCATGCTGCCCAAAAAACGAATCCTTGCACTGAACAACACCTGCGTGATAAGAAATATTTTTGTCCTTTGCAGCCTTAATCAGCGCATTTACACATTCAATGTCTGGAACTGCCGGATACTCAATCGGAGCAAATTCGCGACTTGTGCCTTCCATTCTTATTGCTCCAGTTGCAATTACAATGTCGCCACTCAAAATGTTTTCCTGCATTCCACCACAGGTACCTGTTCTTAAAAAAGTATGCGCTCCACATTTTGAAAGTTCTTCAATTGCAATAGCCGCAGAAGGACCGCCAATTCCCGTCGAAGTGACACTCACTTTTACGCCTTCGAGTGTTCCTGTATAAGTCGTATATTCGCGCACATCTGCAACAAGATGAGGCTCGTCAAAATGAGAAGCAATCTTTGCACACCGCTTAGGATCGCCTGGGAGAATCACATATTTTCCAATATCTTCAGGTCCGACACCTGTATGGTACTGTTTTCCAGAACCTTCGGCATAATCAACCATAAAATTTCCTCTTAAAATAAATATCGCCATGCAAAATCCACATAAGCATTCACATTATAACATATTCAGTTGATTTTTCGCCAAAAATTAAAATACAATGTGCGTACTAACAAAAAACAGGAGGTATATTTATGCCAATGATAAATTCAAAAGTGACAGTTTCTCTTCCACAAGAAAAACGCGATATTTTAAAAGCAGAACTCGGAAAAGCCGTTGCAATTCTCGGAAAACCAGAAAGCTACCTTATGCTCGGTTTTGAAGACAACTATGACCTTTATTTTGGCGGAAAAAAACTCGAAAAAGGAGCTTTTATTTCTGTCGAAGTTTTGGGCGATGTAGATGCGCAGTCAAGTTCAAAAATGAGCGGTAAAATTTGCGAAATTTTTGAAAAAGAACTAGGAATTCCCGGCGACAAAATCTACATCACCTACAGTGGCTACAAAAACTGGGGTTGGAACAGCGGAAATTTCTAAACTAGTCAGTAATTTTATGCAGCCATTTACCAGATTTTATTCTCCAGATTCCGCAGACAGTTTTTAAAATCTGTTCGGTTTCCAGACAAAGCAAAATCTGGTAAGGTTGCAGACCAAGCTTAAACGAAGCAATGTAACCAAGAGGAATTGCAAAAGCCCACATCCAGCCGTTATCAATCAAAGTTCCAAAAATTGTATCTCCGCCCGAACGGCAAATTCCGACAATTAAAAGCATATTAAAAGCTCGCCACGGATACAAAAATACGAGAGCAATGAGCATGGATTGTGCAATTTTTACAATATGCTCATCAACGTTAAAGATAAATGGAATTAAATAGCTTAGAGGAATTAAAAAAAGACCGATTATAAATCCCAAAATCGGGAAAAACCAGCAAAATCTGTGCGTAAATGCAATCACACTTTCTTTTTCGCCAGCACCAATTTTTTTACCAAGAATAATCGCCGCGGCATTTCCCATTCCAATAAAAACAACCCAGGTTAACTGGCTAATCGTGTTTGTAATGCTGAACGCCGCAAAAGAATCAGTTCCAGTATGAGCAAAAATTGAATTCTGAGTGGAAATTCCAAGTCCCCACAAAGTTTCGCTAAAAATTACTGGCAAACCGACTTTTAATAGTTTAAGCAGAAAACCTTTTGAAAAGGAAGTCATTTCCTTAAAAGAACCAATCGCCTCAAATTTCTTTATACGGCCGTAAAAAACCGTAATAAAAAATTCAACAGTTCTGGAAAGCAAAGTTGCAAGAGCAGCACCGGCAACTCCCATTTGAGGAATTCCAAGACTTTCAACACCAAAAATAAAAATTGCGTTTCCAGCAACGTTCAAAACAAAAGAAATTGCTGTTGTCGTCATTGGAAGAATTACATGCTCTGTGCTGCGGTACGCCATTTGGCAAGCAAACGAGACAGCCATTAGCGGATAACTCAGGGCAACAATTCTAAGATATTCAGAAGCTTTTTGAATAACAACAGAATCTTTTGTGTAAAGCCCGATTAAAAATTCAGGCTTAAAAATTCCAGCGACAGTAAAAGCCAGCGAAACGAAAACGCAGACAATCAACATAATTCCAAAAGTCTTGCGGATTCCTTTAAAATCTTCCTGTCCCCAAAACTGCGAAATAAAGATTGAACAGCCGGAAGAAACGCCAAAAACAACCATATTTAAAATAAAGAAAATCTGGTTTCCTAATCCAACAGCAGCAATTTCGACAGAACCAAGCCGTCCAACCATTACAGTATCCATCATATTGACAAAAGTCTGCAAAAGGTTCTGCAAAATAATCGGAATTGCGATTGAAAAGAGAATTTTATAAAAACCCTTAAGGTGATTTTTTTTGAGAGAATTAGAAGAATTTAAAAATGTCATAGTTAAAAAATTTAATAAAACCTAAAAAATGCGATGTTATATTCTGGCATCAAAACCAGTTAAGTCGCCTTCGTAATCTATTCCTTTAAGTTTAAAGACCAGATTACCTTTTTCGTCGTTTGAAATTTGCAAACTTGTCAAAACCCATTCATCGCCAATCTTTACTTCAAAATTGTCGCCAAATTCAATGTTTGTAAAAGGAAAACTCTGTTCGTCCTTGGCAATTGCAAATTTTCCGTCAAATTCGTTAAAAACCAGAATTCCTTCCTTTTTTTCCATAAAAACTCCAGATATTTTTCTAAACAACTGTACACAGGATATAAAAAATAACAGCTTTTGGAAATAGAAAACGAACCTGTCTCAAACTTAAAACGTATAATTAAGAGAAGAAACAACAATGAATTAAATTCAAATTAAAAACCAAAACCGTCACTGAGCCTGATCGTTCATCGAAATAATCCATTTTAGACGGCGGACGGTTTCGGGAAGACTGTCGCGAATCAGTTTTGTCCGTTTAACCTGCGGATTTAAATTCTCAACTTCTTCCATTAAATCACTCATAACAGGCGGAACAGTTCCAAAAATATTCAAAATTTCTTCCTGCATATAATTTTTATGCGCAAGAGGAGTTTTAAACTGAGACAACTTTTCTGTCGGGTAAAATTTGCACGGCTTAAACATAACCTTGCCGTTTTTAGAGCGGCTTCCACAACCGCCAAACAGACGGCAAATGCAGGAACGACCGCCGTAAATCGTACAATGATATGAATTATTTTCATCCCAAAACGGACAGCCCTTGTTTTTTTCAAAAGGAAAGTTTCCCTCTACAATTTCATTTACAATTTCTGGCTGATTTTCCATAATCCAGGCCGCCATGTACAGAACTTCACATTCAAGCAAATCCGGCTCAAAATTTCGGCAACATTCACCGCAACCGCTCGTACAGGTAAAAGATGATTTTTCGTACCATTTATTTTGTTCACTGGTAATCTTATCGTACGCATTTTCCATCTGCAAAATAATTTCCGCTTCGTTTGTTCCTTTCAGTTGATTCAAAATTTTTTCAACCATCATTTTTTGCCCATAAAAAAAGCCGTAAAAATGCTGTAACAAGCAGAATAATTGCTCATTACAAAATTTTTACGGCTTCTTTGCCAAATTAAATAAATTTATGCAGGAATATTAGCGAAACGAAAAAAGTTTTTCAAGAAAAAAAATAAAAAATATCAAGCAAAGAACATTTTATTTATTGCGAATTTTTCAGAGTCAATTGAGTAAAAAACTGCAAAAAACAAAGATGGGCATAAAAAAAACCGGTCTTTTGACCGGTGCAATCTTCGTGAGACTGACACGATTCGAACGTGCGACCTCCACCTCCGCAGGGTGGCGCTCTAATCCAACTGAGCTACAATCTCAAACAGTTTAACAACACTTTGAAGGAAGCGTTCGTTTCTCGGAGGCGACAGGAGTTGAACCTGCCCAGCCCGTAAGGAACTGACGGATTAGCAATCCGTTGTATTACCGCTCTACCACGCCTCCAGGCGTCATCAAAATAAACGGAGCGAGAGGGATTCGAACCCCCGATACATTGCTGTATAACGGTTTTCAAGACCGCCGCCTTCGACCGCTCGGCCATCGCTCCAGTTGATGCTCTATTAAGATATATTTTTTTAATATTTGTGTCAAGCACACAAAAGCATTTTTTTTAATTTTTAAAGAATTTTTTAGATATATTGAATCAAAATAAAGAAAATCGTAATCAAAATCTTATTTTTTCAAAATAAGCATGACAATTTTTAGTTTAATCCGATTTTTTATAGACTAAAAGCCGACTGTATGATTATATTTTAAACTATGGATAAAAATAAATTTGTATTATCGATTTTAGTTGCTGTTATTGGACTTTTAATGTTGCTCAGTCCGCAGACTTTTATTGCCTTTGCAGTAATTATGCTTGGAATTGCTTCTGTTATTGACGGTGTTTTTATAATGGTTGCAACCAGAAATCTTGTTTTGGATCCAGATTATCGTCTTATGATGACTATCCGCGGAATTTTAAGCATTGTCGTAGGAACTGTTGCTGTTATTCTGCCAATTGTAACAGCGGCAATCGTATGGAAAATCATGGCATACGTACTTGGCGGATACCTGCTCGTTTCTGCAGGACTTGAAGTTTATGGAATTTTAAAACTTCACCGCAACGGCATTATGATAAAACAGTCTTTAATCGAAACCATAGTTCTTGTAATTCTTGCAATTGCACTTTTTATCATTCCTTCAAAAACGGCAGGAGGCATAATCGTGGGAATCTGCGGTGCGCTCTTAATCTTTGCAGGCGTTTTCAGCGCATTTTTGCAGTGGAGAAACCGTCCAATCACCGTTGTTCCAGATTCTGTCGTAATCGAAAATCCTGACGATTCAGAAAAAACTGATTCTGACGAAAACAGCGAAAATATCTAGTTATAAAAACAGTCCAAGACTGACATAAAAATGGCAACTTGGACTGTTTTTTTTTGTTTCAAAAAGATTTTAACAATTCACAATTCTTCATAAAATAAAAAATCTATAAAACCATTACAAGAGTTCCTGCAGCAAGAAGAATTGAGCCTACCAGCGATTTTAAAGTAAACTGCTCGTGTAAAAATACAAAAGCAAGAATTAAAGTCAAAACAGTGCTCATTTTATCGATTGGAACAACTTTTGACGCATCCCCAATTTGCAAAGCCTTGTAATAACAAAGCCAGGACGCTCCAGTTGCAAGTCCAGATAAAATCAAAAAAATCCAGCTGCGCTTTCCAATATTAAAAATGCCGTTTTGAGAGTGCGTCAAAAAGACCATTCCCCATGCCATCAAAAGCACAACAAATGTTCTTATGGCAGTTGCAAGGTTTGAACTTACACCTTCAATTCCAACCTTTGCAAGAATCGAAGTTAAGGCGGCAAAAACTGATGAGCCGACTGCAAATAAAATCCACATACAAAAAATATATTGAATTGATTTTTTTAGTTCAATTGTTTCAGTTTTTGCTTGATTTTTGAAGATTTTTTATGCTTTCTGCAAAAAGTCTGTTTTGGTCATCACGCACAGGCACACTAAAAGCAGGACCGCCGTCTTTTTCAGAAATTCTGTAAATATTTTCCGAACTGCCAGAATATGCAGGACTTTCAACATTGTTAATCCACCAATCGAGAACGCTAACAAGGCACATTGCATATTTTATCAAATTAGCATTTGTCGCAGCGCTTTCGCCCTGAGATTTTCTGCCTAAAAGAACATCGAGCCTTTTTGAAACCGGATTTGGAATATCGAATTCGTATTTTTCCCAAGGGTTTGAAATTCCTAAAACAGGACCTTTTGTTCCAGCCTGCTTATCGATTTCCTTGGAAAGTGAGGTCAGGTTTTGACGTAAAAAATCAGTCCGCAGACAAAGCGGAATATACTTGTCGTCATTTGCAGGTTTTTCAAGCAAAAGCTGTTCAAATTCAAAATGCGGCAAAAAGTTATATTTCGTCTGCCATAAAATCGAAGTTAAAAGTTTTTTTCCAAAAAGTGAATTTTTAAAATCGCTCTGAGAATACTGCTGGTTTACAAAATCACAAAGTTGTTCGCAGTATTTTTTTTCAAAAAGCTCTTCGCGATAAACTGTCCATTCGTTAAGGGCAACTGAAAGTTTGTCCGTCCTTTTCTTTGACTTAATCTGAGTTCCGTCATCTTCTTCTGTAAAAACAATATTTCGACAGCCTTGAAGCAAATCTTCTATAATTCTCAAAAGCGTAACAACAACCTGCATTGGATTTTGCGGACTTAAAAGATTGTAACCGTCACGAAATTCATAAATCGGCTGAAAATACGGATACAAGTCTGGCATTGAATCAAGCCTCGAAAAACCGGCATCTGGAAAAAGTCTCTCAAGAAGTTTTATTCCAGCATCTACGATTTCTGTATGCTTTCCGCGCTGAAGTTCCGGATTGTTTTTTTTGCGTTCTTCTTCCTTTTGCTTGCGTTCCTGCTCCGCCTTTTGCTGAGCCACCTTTATATCCTCTTTTTTTTCTGGAAGAATTATGTCGAATTTAGAAATTCCGAGAAAAGAAAGAACATTTGCCGTTTCCTCTGTAAAAAATGCCGGAAAATATTCAAATTTCGGGCTGCACATCCGCATTAAAAGCGGATACATTCCCTTTATAATCTGGGTGTAAACATAAAGCCATTCGGTAATTCCCTGCTTAGAAAGCATAATCAACTTTTTTTGATCCGAATTTGGATACTTCATCAAATCGCTGTAAATTTCCTTAAAAAAGCGTGGAATTGCGTTTTCGCCAATGTAATAAATTTTAACTAAATCCTTGTAAACAGTCTTTACAATCGGCTGCATCATTGCAACTGTAACTTCTTCTGGATGTTCCTGAACGTCTAGTGTCAAAAGCTTTAAATTTTTCATTGTCCAGCCACCAACAGTCCTCAAAAATTTGAATTTTGCATTCTGACTGCTGACAATTTTTGACTTATAAGTTTCCGGGCTTATTTGAATTAAAGATTTTACTGTCGTTATAAAACTTTGATAATGATCAAGATGATTTTGCAAATCGTAAGAAATATAGCCTGGTCGAAGAAGTTCAGTTCCATTCTTTTTAAGGTAGCGGACAAAATTAAAGATTCCAAAATTCGGCTTAATTTTATAATCTTCGCTCATCATCAGTTTATCCATTAAGTTGCGTTCTTTTGAAGCAATTTCTGGAAGTCCGTTCTCTTCTCTTTTTCGGGCCGTTTTTGGAACATAGCCGTATTTGTCACCTTTTTTTTGTTCTGAAGATGAATTTGAATTTTTTGTCAGGGAATTATTTGCCGACAAAGAAGCGACATCCGCCGCCGAACGTCCATTTGCCCTGTGCGAATAATGCCTTTCTTTTTTAGGAAATGCAGAATAATCAATCGGTGCTGATTTTTCCTGCAAAATTTCGCCACCAAGAAGTTTTGTCATTCTGACGGCTTCTTCCCTGTCGATTGGACCTATAGCTCTTCTTGTCGCATCGAGTGTTCCAGGCTCCCAAGCCTGTTCGACTTTTTTCTGACCAAACTCATCGCTCATTTTCAAACCCTCAACAACTGCTCTCTGGCGAGTCCGCCAAAACCGCTTACAGTTATATCTTCTCCGTCTTTTGTCTTAAAAACACCTTCAAATTTTCCATAAAGGTTTAAAACTACGATTTTAAAAGCAAAAAGGCTCAGTTCCCGGTAAATTTTAGAAACCGGAACAAAAGTCAAGTCCACCATATTTTCTGTATCTTGAATTATCCACTTTTTGTTTACACCAAAAGGCTGTGTCATTTTTACAGGCGGAAGAGTCGTGCAGTTTCCATCGACCATCAAAACATTCTGATTTACAGCTTCCTGAAGAGAAACAGAGTCCAAAGAATTATTCAATACAAAAGAAATGCTTCTTCCCTTAAAATCCCCAGAAGCAAAAATTTTTTGTTCCTGAGTTCTGTAACCGTAATACGCACGCTTTATCGAAAAAACAGAGGTTTCGTTTTCGACATTTATAACCTGTCCAGCAGATTTTTTTGTTTTGCCGATTGTAAGAGTTCCACGCAATTTTTGCGAAGTTATGTAAGTTGCACAACAGCGCCGTCTGGATTTTAAAGGGACGCACTGAGTAACCTCGTTAGAAGCAGGGTCAGAAAAATGTCCAGTTAAAGCCGCCTGGACAGAAGGACTTCCAGAAGTTCCCTTTAGATTAAAAATTATCGAAATTCTATCGCGTTTGTGATCCCAGCTGATTCGCACATAACGACGCGGATTAAAACTTGCGCAAAATCCCTGTTCAAGATTATGAGGAATAAAACGGTGCCTTGGTCCCATCAAATTTCTGTAAACATATTTGCGACCATTTTCTTTATTCCATAAATCAATTTCTACAAGACCAAACATTTTATTGTCAAAAAAACTGATTAATCCCTGATAAGGTCCGGCATTAAAATTAAAAAAAAGTGAACTTTTTATACGAAAATTTGAAATAAATATGGGAAGAGGAACCCCGCCGAACGGCGAGTGCAATCCACGAATGTCTAGTTGAGAAACATGCCCCGCAAAAGTTCCGAAAAGCGCGTGTCCATTTTTTACAAGCGCGGGAGGCGGTTCAAGCATTTGCCTAAAATACATTCTGTAATTATATATCAGCACATTGGATAATTGCAAATAGAAGCATAAAAAAACTGTTTTTTTTGCAGAAGAATTATTAAAATTGTTTTCAAAATCTGTTTACTATGTTTTTTTATATATCTTCCACAGAGTCATTTTTTTGGTCATTAAATAATTTCTCTGATAATTAAATGTTGTAAACTCTGTATTATTTATCAAAAACAAAAAAAGAACTTTTTTTAACTTTGAATATAAAGCTTTCTCAAGTTATAATATTTTGATGAGGCTTCCTATTATGAAAAACACAACAAAACAAAAATCTGCTGCAAAATTTATCACAGTTCTGCTTGCAATCGGGGTTGTCCTTTACGCAACCATCGTAGTCTTTGTAGTAAACAACCGGCTTTCGAGCGGAATCGTTTCTTATTTTACCAGCGAAATTAAAAACCAATCAAAAGCTCTTATCAAAGAAATGAACTTTACTTTGGAACAGGCTCAGTCAACAGCTGCAAATATCCAGCTCGCGTATGCAACAATATATCCAGAATACGGTTTTGACAGAACAATCATGAACAGTTTTGCCATTGGCGCAAGAGAATATTACGGTGCAAAAAATATTGTATTTTTTAATAGTTTTGGAATGCAGGTTTCCAGTCCAAAGTACGGTGTCGTACCAAAAACGGCCATTATCCGTGAAGTTTTGAATGGAAAAGAAGTTGCAAAATTCGAAAAAGACGGGGCGGACATTTATGCAACCGTTATTCTTCCTTTAAAATCAGAAGATATGATTTTTGGTGCCGTTGAAATAAGAACTCCAGTTTCGACCGAAGATATCGTTAAAAAGGCTGCTTCTTCCAGCGACTGCGATTTTACAATTTTTGACGGAAACACCCGACACGTAACCTCTCTGAACGAAATGGCAGGAACAACTCTTGATGATGAAGAACTGTTTGAGTCTGTAAAAAACGGAAAACCAGTTACTTTGAAATCAACTTTTAAGGGACATCACTACATTTCTTATTACTTTCCGTTTTATGACGATGACGGAAACTTTTTAACCACCCTCTTTATAGGAAAAACCCTGGATATTGCAAAAAGTCTTTCCGGTTCAATTTTCCGCTCGTTAATCGGCGCAATTGTTTTATTCTCCGTAATCCTTCTTGCAGTTCTTTCATTTGCAATTTACAAAAAAATGATAAACCCTCTCGAAAAAGTCAGAAAAGCAGTCAAAAACCTTTCTTCTGGAGATGCCGATTTGACAGTAAGGATTCCTGTTAAAGGAAACGATGAATTTTCCGGACTCGCTTCGGATGTAAATAAGTTTGTCGAAATGCTTCAAAAAATCATTCAGGATTTGAATCTTTCTCAAAATGCGCTTAACGAAGCAAGTGAAAGTCTTGAACAAAGCGCGCAGGGTTCAGCTTCTGCCGCATCTGAAATTCTTGCAAATATTGAAAGCGTACGAAAACAGTCAAAAAACCAGGCCGATTCTGTTATAAACACATCTTCGGTTTTGGATTCATCTTCGGAAACAGTCGACAAGCTTTCGGAACTGATTGAAAGTCAAGCAGCCGGAATTGCACAGTCATCTGCCGCAATTGAAGAAATGCTCGGAAATATTTCGACGGTAACAACTTCCGCAGGAAAAATGGCTGACAGTTTTGCAGAACTCTCAACGACTGTCGGCGATGGAAGTTCAAAACTTACAAGCGTTGACAAAAAAGTCACTCAGATTGCAGAACAGTCAAAAACTTTGATTCAGGCAAATAGAATTATTTCTCAAATTGCTTCAGAAACAAACCTGCTTGCAATGAACGCCGCAATCGAAGCAGCGCACGCAGGAGAAGCAGGAAAAGGCTTTAGCGTTGTTGCAGAAGAAATCAGAAAACTGGCAGAAACTTCAAGCGCACAGACAAAGACAATTTCTTCCGAATTAAAGGGAATTTCCAATTCAATCCAGGAAGTTGTTGAGCTTTCTCACGAATCAAGCACAGCCTTTGAAGCGATTGTTTCAAAATTGAATTCAACAGATTCGATAATTCAAGAAATTGACGGTGCAATGGAAGAACAACAGACTGCTTCAAAGCAGATATTCGAATTTTTGGCAAGAATGCGCGACCAGTCTGGTGAAGTAAACAAAAAGGCAGACGATATGAAGGGCGGAATTGCAAACGTTTTAAGAGATATGAACAACGTTTCTCAAATCTCAACAACAATTCTCGGCAGCATGGACGAAATGACTGTCGGAATGCAGCAGATTGGCGAAGCTACACAAAACGTTTCTACCCTTGCAGAAAGCACAAAAGACAACATTGGAACTATGAGCAGACAGCTCGGACAGTTCAAGGTTTAAGTCAATCATAAACAGCAAAAAAAAGAGCGGGCGTTGATTCCAATGCCCGCTCTTTTTTTTAATTATTGCATTTGTTTTATTTTGTAAATGCAATAACCTTGTTCATAAGGTCTTTTCCGTAAATTTCAGAGAAGATTTCAAATACGCTCTGTGTAGCCTTTTTGAATTCGCCAAGGTCTGGGCTTGTTACAACCATTCCTTCTTTTTTAAGGCTTGCAACAAGGCTGTTTGTCTGTTCTTTTACAAGAGCTCTGTTACGGTTCTGTGCTTTGATTGCAGCATCCTGAATAACTTTCTTTTCACCAGCAGAAAGCTTGTTCCAGACATCTTTTTTGATTACGAGAGGCATTGCATCGTAACTGTGGTTTGTAATTGCAAGATATTTCTGAACCTGATAAAGCTTGTTGTTGTAAATTACAGGAATCGGGTTTTCCTGAGAATCAAACTGGCCTGCTTTTAATGCGGCTGGCAATTTTCCAAAATCAAGAGGTTCTGGACGAGCACCCAAAGCTACCATTGTTTCCATTACAATCTGGTTTGCAGGAGTTCTGATTTTAAGGCCTTTCATATCTGCAACTTTTGTCACCGGGCGGCTTGTTGTTGTAACACAGCGGAAACCGTTGTCATAATGAGCAAGAACTACAATGTTAGATGATTCAAGTTCTTTATTAACGCCTTTTACAATATCGCTATCCATGAATTTCCATGCTTTTTCAAAATCTGTAAAAAGGAACGGCAAAGCAGAAACACCTACATTTGTAGCATAAACACCGAAATTTCCAGCGCTTGATACTGTCATATCAACAGGACCTCTGTTGATAATACTTTCTATAAGGTTTGTGTCCGAAGCCTTCATACCAATTGTTGGAAGTTTTAAACTGTCATAAAGTTCAACAGTAATGCTCCCTTTAGAATTTTTTTCAACTTCTTCCTTAAACAACTTTGAAGCTACAGCGCGAGGATCAGATGAACCTGTCGAGTAACCTAGCTTTATTACAGTTGCAGAAAAAGCACTTGCAATAAATGAACCAGCCATAAGGGCTGCAAGAATTGTTTTCTTCATACATGTACTCCTTAAATAAGTTCTAAGATTATTAAATTATATCACTATTTTAAGAAATTATAAAAAAAATCTAAAAATATGAATGTTAAAACTAAGTTTTTGACAAGAAAATTTTTGCTATATTGGTATAAAAGATTGAATAAAAAATAAAACAGACTGCGTGTTGATTTTTATGTTCTGATATGATAAATTCTTTGTATTGCCAGGATCTAACAAAGTCTGCTTTAAGCACCGTGTCAGAGGGGGAACCCAGCAGCACACTTTTTGCAGCCTTGTGTATAGACATCCTGGCTTTTTCTTTTCATTTTTGCACAAAAGTTTCCAGCCCTGATTGGAGCAGCACGAAGTGTTGTGCAATTTTATTGCACAATGAAGCGAATGCGGAACTGCGCAAAGCAGGTAGCAAAAACAACTGGAACAAAAAACGTATATCTTTTTTTTTAAGAACTTTGTGCTCCAGTTTTTCTAATTTTTAATTCAGCGAATAAACCTGATTTCCCAGATAAAAAGTCTTATGAACGCGTCCAATAAGTTTTTGACCTTCAAACGGCGTTGATTTTCCTTTACTCTGGAATTTTTCTGAACAAACCGTCCACTGCTCATCTGGATCCACAAGAACAAGATTCGCTTCGTAACCTGGGGCAAGTTTTCCAGAATTGAGTTTTAGAAGTTTTGAAGGATTTTCAGACATAAGCTGGCTCAAACGGCACAAACTTAAACCTTCGCGTTTTACAAGAACCGTATTGCATACAGCGAACGAAGTCTCAAGTCCTGTAAAACCGGGACTTCCAGCGGCTTTGTCCTGCTGAGTATGAGGCGCATGGTCTGTCGAAATTACATCGACAGTTCCGTCTTTTATTGCGGCAATAAGGGCAGAACGGTCTTCTTCACTTCGGAGAGGCGGATTTACGAGTGCACGAAGATATGGAGAATCAGTGCCAACAAGTCCGATATGATGAGGTGTTACCTCGACAGTACATTCAAAGTCTGCTGAAGTTTTTCCTTCTTTTTTGATGGCCTTTGCGCGTCTTACAGCGTCCATGCTGATTGCTGTGGAACAGTGGCAAACGTGAATATGGCAGCCGGCAGTTTTTGCAATTTCGATATTCCGCTCTGTCGCTGTATCTTCCGCAAGAGCCAAAAGCTGGTTTGCCGCCGTCAGACAGCCGTCAATTTCAAAATTTACGGAATCTGGAACATTCTGCGTTACTACATTTACCTTGCCGGCAGGAATATTGTAGTTTTCCATAAATTTTAAGGCACGCTGACGATACGGTCTTGCAGCAGCAGCCAGGAAAGGATCTTCGCAGTGGCAGCTAACGATTATGCTGTTTTTTCCGGCAGCCTTCATTCCTTCAAGCATAACAGCAGAATTTGCAACTTCGCGTCCGTCTTCGCTGATTACAGGAAATTCTTCAACTGAAAGATTTTGAATTTCAGAAATATCCTCGCCTTCAAAATTTTTTGTAATACTTACAGTCTGAAAAACACGCGCAAGTTTTTTTTCTGACGCCTCGCTCATTATCTGACGGGCAAGTTTTGCGCTGGAAACAACAGGCGCAGTATTTGGCATTGTTACAACTGTTCCAAAGCCTCCTGCCGCAGCAGCCCTTAAACCAGAATCAAGGTCTTCTTTTTGCGTCTGTCCTGGATAACGAAAATGCACGTGCATATCAACGAATGACGGCATCAAAACAAGTCCTTTTGCGTCAAAAAAAACAGGATTTCCCTTAATTTCTGGCAAAACAGAAGTAGCTATGACAAGAGCCGTTTCTGAATCTTTGATTTCGCCAAGAAAAACTCCGCAGATTTTGCCGTTTTTTACAACAACAAGTCCGGGATTTTCTATCGAAGAATCTACTAAAATTGCATTGTAAATAATCAGTATTTTGGAGTCCATTTTATTTTCCTTAGTTAAAAATTATTCGATTTTTCCTGCGGTATAGAAAGCGTCACAGTATTCGCAGCGGTAAGTTGCCTTTTTTCTGTCAGCAAGAATAAAAACCTGAGGAACATAATGTTCTGTCATTGTTATACAGCGCGGGTTTTTACATTTTATAACGTTTTCTACACGGTCTGGAAGTTCCATTCTGATTTTGCGAACTATTTTTTCGTCTTTTATTATATTAACGCAAATATTTGGATCTATAAAACCCAAAACCGAAAAATCAATATTGATGATATTGTCGATTTTAATTATATCTTTTCTTTCAGCCTTTTTACTCGGAACATTCATAATAAGCGCGCTTGTAAAACTCGCCTTATCAAGTCCAAGCCAGTGAAAAATTTGCGGACCACAGCCAGCCTTTATGTGGTCGATTACAAGACCGTTTTTGATTGTATCAACATTAAGCATTACAGAACCCCCAGAATTTTTGCAATAAGAGCCATTCTCGCATACATTCCATATTTTACCTGCTTAAAGTAGGCAGCGCGCGGATCAGAGTCAACTTCTGGTGAAATTTCGTTTACGCGTGGAAGCGGATGCAAAACAATCATATCTTTTCGGGCAAGCTCCATTTTTGCCTTGTCGAGGATATAACTGTCCTTTAAGCGCAGGTAATCCTGTTCGTTAAAAAAGCGTTCCTTTTGAACCCGGGTCATGTAAAGAATATCAAGCTCACCGATTACATCTTCCAAGCGGCTTGCGGTCGAATAAGGAATATTAGCTTCGTCCAAAAAATTAGAAACCCAGTCAGGGATTTTTAATTCTTCCGGGCTTATAAAGACGAATTTTACATTTTTATAACGGCACATTGCTTCTGTCAGAGAATGAACGGTTCGTCCAAATTTCAAGTCGCCGCAAAAACCGATCGTGTGTCCTTCAAAACCGCCTTTTAACGCACGAATCGTCACAAGGTCGGTTAAAGTTTGCGTCGGATGATAATGTCCGCCGTCGCCGGCATTGATAATCGGGCATTCTGAAAATTTGCTCGCCAGAAGAGCCGCGCCTTCTTTTGGACTTCGCATTGCAATTACATCAACATAAGAGCTTACAACGCGAATCGTGTCCGCTAAAGTTTCGCCTTTTGAAGTTGAACTGTTGGAAGCGTCGCTAAAACCTTCGACAGTTCCGCCCAAATGCAGCATGGCCGCTTCAAAACTCAAGCGCGTTCTAGTGCTTGGCTCAAAAAAAAGTGTCGCAAGAATTTTCCCGCGACACACGTCCTGAAAAGATGATGGATCAACAATAATCTGTTCGGCGAGAGTACAAATCTCGTCAATTTCTGAAACAGTCAAATCGTTTGGCTGAATTAAACTTAGACCTTTAAGCATGATTTGAGTTTACCACAACGAAAAATTTTTACCAATAGAAAACAAATCGCTTACAAAATTTTTTTAAAATAAATTTTCCGCTTAACCGCTCACAAACTCATAAAAAAAGCCTGATTTTGAAAACTAAAAACCAGGCTTATGTTAAAACTTTTTATCTGTTAGCGTTCCTTCTTAAAACTGTAAATCAAATTATCAGTCGGGGCGTTGTCTACGCTGACAAGAACCCAACCAATGCTTTGAAGCTTTAAAAAATCCGATTCAGAAATGTTTTCTACCGTTACAAAAGGTTCCATAAAAGAGCGATTCCTCCCGCGCTTCTGAATTTTGTCAACACTCTCGAAAACTTTTTTAACTTTTATAACTGTATTTTAGCACTAATCCGTAAAAAAACATAAAAAAAACGAACTTTTTTATACAAACATAACATTTTATTATTTTTCTGAAAGAAAAAATCTACGCCAGATTGTAGCAGCGCGTAGCGTCCGCCTTTGGCGGATGAAGCGGAAGCGGAACTGCGGAAAGCTGGTTAGACGGCAAAATTCCGTCCGCATTTATGGAAGACTTTCCAATAACTAAAAGTTACGGATTAAAATTTTGACTTGTAAAAAATCCTCATATATCATTTAAAAGTCATCTAAATATTGATTTGTTCTTGAGGAGGAATATACAGATGAAAAAAATTTTGCTTGCTGCAACAGCAGCCTTGGTTTTGTTTAGTGCTACAGGTTGTAAAGAAAAAAACACCGCATATCCAAAAAAAGGCGTTACTATGATTTGTCCATGGGGCGCTGGTGGAGGAACTGACGCAATTCTTCGCGCTGTTTGTTCTACTGCCGAAAAATATCTTGGAACGACAATAACTGTTGAAAATAAAACTGGCGGCGCCGGCTCTATCGGTTATCGCGCAATAAAAGATGCAAAACCGGACGGCTACACTCTCGGTATGATTACTTTTGAGTTGAATTCAAACCCATGGCAGGGACTTCAGGATTTTACTTACGAAGCTTATGATCCGCTCATTATGGTAAACACTGACGCTGCTACAATCACTGTAAAAGCTGACGCTCCATACAATACTCTTGCAGAATTTGTTGACTACTGCAAAGCTCACCCTGGAAAAGTAAATATCGGAAACTCTGCTCCAGGCTCTGTATGGCACATTGCAGCCGGACTTTTTGCCTCTGAAGCAGGAATCGACGTAAAACACGTTCCTTTTGAAGGCGCTGCTGGTGCTGTAACTGCTGTTGCCGGCGGTCATATCGAAGCAGTTTCTGTTTCTCTTGCAGAAGTAAAATCTCAGCTCGATGCTGGAAACGTAAAAGTTCTTGCAATTATGGATTCAAAACGTCCAGAGGCTTATCCAAACATTCCAACAATGAAAGAATGTGGTTATGACGTTGAATTTGGTACTTGGCGCGGAATTGGACTTCCAAAGGGAGTTCCTGCAGAAATCAAAGCTGTTCTTTTTGACGCTTTCACAAAGGCTATGAAAGATGAAAACTTCATCAAAACAGCTAAAAACCTGAACCAGAACGTTACTTACATGGATTCTGAAGTTTTTGCAACTTACCTTAAAAACAACTACGAAGGCACTGGCGCTACAATGAAGCATCTTGGACTTACAAACTAGCTTCTAACTAAATATTTTGGGCTGTCCAAAAAGTTTGAACCAGCGGTAAGATTTTCTGTCAAAATATTTGCGCAGAGGATTTTGCCGCAAGAACTGCTTTGGATAGCCTTTTTTTTACTGGAGACAAAAACATGAGAATAGCCAACATTGTTTCGGCAATAATTGGAATGCTCTTCTCTTTGGCTGCATTCCTTAAAACTCTTACATTCAAAAAATTTACTAACGTTCCTGTCGGTCCGGAATTTTTTCCACGTATTCTCTGTATTGCGCTTTTTATCTGCTGTCTGATTCTTCTTATTACAAATATCCTGAAAAAAGATGACGGCAAAAAAGCGCCTACAATCAATCCGCTTAACAAAGACATACAAAAGTGTATTCTTGCCCTTGCGGTAATTGTCGTTTATGCACTGCTGTGGAACGTAATCGGCTTTTTGCTTGCCACACCGCTCGCGCTTTTTGCAATGATGCTGATTCTTGGACAGAGAAATTATCTTACTATGGCGATTGTCGCTGTCTGTGCAGACCTTGTGATTTTCTGCGCATTCAAATTTCTTCTTCAGATTGAAATGCCTATGGGCTTTCTTGACGGATTATTCTAGGAGGTGGAAAGATGGATTTTTCTTTAATTTCTTCGGCGTTTGGACAAGTTTTCTCGCTTTCTACCATACTATATACTTTTTTAGGTGCGGCCGGCGGAATTTTAATCGGCTGTATTCCGGGTCTTACCGCAACTATGGGAATTGCGCTTCTTGTTCCGTTTACTTATGGACTTGAATTTATTCCTGGCGTTGCAATGCTTTTGGGGATTTTCTGTGGCGGAATGTACGGCGGTTCAATTTCGGCAATCTTGATTCACACCCCGGGAACTCCTTCTGCCGCGGCAACGGTTCTCGAAGGTTTTCCAATGAGCCAAAAAGGTCAGAGCGCTAGGGCTTTAACACTTTCGCTTTTTTCTTCTTTCTGTGGCGGAATTATCGGCGCAGTCATTATGACTTTCCTTTCTCCGACAATTTCTAAAATGGCTTTAAGGTTTGGCCCGGCAGAATTCTTTGCACTGGCAGTCTTTGGTTTGAGCGTTATTGTTTCAATTTCTGGAAAGTCGATTTTAAAAGGCTTGATTACGGCAATTTTTGGACTTTTAATCTGCTGCGTTGGAATCGACAAAACCTGCGGTTACATTCGCTTTATAAACCTTCCTGGATTCTACGACGGAATTCCTTTTATTCCTGCCTTAATCGGACTTTTTGCAATCAGCGAAGTTCTTGCCAATTTTGAACATCTTCTAAAAGGCAACCCCGCTCCAAAAAATATAAGCGCTTACAAGGCCGGAAATGCAATCGGAAATTATCTGCGTTCTGTAATCAAAAACGTAGTTCCAAGCAAAGAAGACTTTAAGGCAATCTGGCCACACATGCTCAAAGGCGGTTTAATAGGAACTTTTATCGGTGCAATTCCTGGAGCAGGCGGCGATATTTCGGCATTTGTTTCGTACAGCGAAGCAAAAAGAAGTTCTAAACATCCTGAAAAATTTGGACACGGAGCACCTGAAGGAATTGCGGCTGCGGAATCTGCAAACAACGGCTGTTCTGGTGGCGCAATGATTCCAATGCTTGCGCTCGGTGTTCCTGGAGACTCGAACACGGCGGTTTTGATGGGCGCATTTATTATGCACGGATTCCAACCGGGACCTATGATGTATGTTGAACATCTCGATGTCGTTTACGCAGTTTTTGGTGCCTTGATAGCGGCAAACCTTGCCTTCCTTATAATCGGAATGCTGGGCGTAAATCTCTTTTCTAAAGTCATCAATATCCAGCGTTACATTTTAATTCCTTGTATTCTCGTTCTTTCCCTTGTTGGTTCTTACTCAATCAACCAGAGTATGTTCGACGTTTATTTTGCAATTGCAATGGGCGTAATCGGTTACCTTATGCAAAAATATGAATTCAACCTGTCTCCGATTCTCCTTGCCCTTATTTTGGGACCAATGTCAGAATCAAACATCAGGCGCTATATGCAGATTGTCGATGGAAACTTTATGCAGATTTTTACCCGCCCAATCTGTATTATTTTCTTTGCACTCGCAGTTTTCTCAATTATTGCAGCGGTTTTGAACCAAAAAAAGATTGCAAAAAGAATTGGGTCTTCTCAGGCTGATGACACAAACGGCACAAGTGTTTAAATTAGAAGTGGAATTATAATTTTTTTGAAAACCGATTGTCGGTTTTTTGACAGTTTTGAATATTTTTATAAACAGGTATTCAGACTGCCAAAAATCCGTCTTTCAAATTCAAAACAAAATTTAAAAAATTCCAGACTTTAAATGAATTTTAAAAACGGAGGAATTCATGTTAAAAAAATTGACTGCGGTATTGCTTACTGCGGGAGCATTCTTTGCTGCAAATGCCGCTCCTAAAGTAACAATTTCCGGAAAAGGGGCAGATGCTTCTTTCGACACAATTCAGGCGGCAATCGATTCTGTAAAAGACGACGGAGAATACACAATCAGCCTGCCAAAGGGAACTTACAAAGAAGTTATTTATTACAACGGACCGGCAACAATCAAACTGTCTGGTCAGACAACAGAAAAATACGGAAAAGACGTAATCATTTCCGAAGCAAATGACGGCGATATCTGTCTTAACAAACGCGCAGACGGCGCACAAAAAAAACGTTGCATTATCGAATTTGAAGGAACCGGAAACCTTATTCTCGAAAATCTTACCGTTCAGAATACTTTTGAACGCGGTTCTGTAAAAGGTTCAAACACACAGGCAGAAACCCTCGGATACGACGGAAGCGGATTTGTCGCCGCTTATAACTGTTCATTCCTTTCTCATCAGGACACATTGCGCACGACCGGAAAAACCTGGTTCTACAACTGCTATGTAGAAGGCGACACTGACTTTATCTGGATGGAAACAACAGGAAAAGTCGCCCTTTTTGAAGAATGCGAAATCAACGCAGTTTACGACGAAAAACACACTACAAAAATCGCCTATGTCGGAGCACCTCGTATGCAAATTGGTCCTACAGCAGGCAAAGGTCTTGTAATCTACAATTCAAAGATCATAACAGACCCTCGTCAAAAAACATACTTAGGCCGTACACCGTGGAGAGCTGGCTATTACAACCAGATTGCCTACATAAACACAAAGGCAGACGGAATCGAAAAAGAAATCTGGCTGGAACAGCCTTTGACTGCGCCAGGAGTTCCACAGAATGTAATCGGCTGGAAAATGGACAGCAAAACTGCAAAAAGCCTTAAACTCAACACAAAAAATCGCGCCGACATTATTCCAAAAGCAGACGTTAAAAACGAATTTAACGGTCGCAATGCAATCGTAAACCGCTATTTTGATATTTTGAGCAACAAATACAGAAAAGACAGCGACACAGAATGGGATCTCAATTCACTTGCTGCAAAATCTGGCTGGAAAGTTTCAAAAGACAAGTCTTCCGCACTTTCAAAAGGCGAACAGGACAAAAAAACAATTTACGCATTTGACGGCACAACAGACAATTCCGCTCTAAAATTCAACGGATTTGCAAAAGAAGAAGGCAAATCTCACGTTGAGGGAAATGTTGGCGATTCAATTACAATTCCACTTTCAACAAAGGCAATTGTAAAAGTTACAGGCTACAATCTCGGAACAGGAACAATCAAAGCTGGAAAACAGGGACCTGTTTCTTACTATTTTAGCAACGGCACAACCGATTCAACTCTTTCAAAATCTTACGTTGTTTACGAAAATAACAGCGAACTTTCAATAACGGCAGACACAAAAACCTACATCACAAAAATCGAAATTCTGCCGGACGACAGTTTGACATTCCGCCCGGTAACAGCAATCAAGGTAAATACCTACAAAAACCGCAAACAGCTTCAGGGCAAAAAAACAATGCAGATGAGCGCAGTTCTAACACCGCAGAACCCGACAAACGACGAATACACTTGGTCAGTTTCTGATCCAGACGCAGCCGAAATCGATCCAAACGGTTATTTGACAGCAAAATCTGTAAAAGAAGACTGCGTAATCAAAGTAATTGCAACTTCAAAAGACCAGAACGGCGTAAAAGGCGAAGCAGATCTTAAAATCTTAAAACCAGAAGAAGGCGCATTCTCGGCAACCTGGCTCAACAGCGAAACCGCATCAACGACGCTCGAAGGAAAAAGTGACGACACTTCAGTTGCAAGCGTTTCAAAAGCAATTCCTTCAAAAGGAAACTGGACTTACAATTCAGGCAAAATCACCTCTGACATTGCAAAGGGCGCGCTCAGTTTTGGCGATTACAGCGAACCAGTCAAAGGACGCGACAAAGTTTACATCGACTTCCCGATTACAGCAAACAGAAAAATTGAAATAACAAACATTGAAGTTTCTTACGGAAATCACGGAACAAGCAACATGGCCTGCCAGATAATGTGGCTCAAAAACGGAAACAAGGGCAACATAGCCGATGACACCGACCGTCAGGTACGCAACACAAAGAAAAGCTACCGCGCTTACCCGACAGTAATAGCCGAAAAAGGCGAAACTGTAACAATCCGCGTAATTCTTTACGGACTCAACGGCACAGGCGACATTCCAATTCCGACAGGAAAATCACCGACAATCGGAACCGTAATCATAAACGGCCGGGCAGCAAAGTAATTTTGCAAAAAAAAAGAGGAGCGCAATCTACGCACTCCTCCAGCCTTTCGCCCTTCCGCACAGCTCCATCTCAGGCTAAAAGCCTGAGACTACGGGGCTACAGTCTGGGCTAAGAATTCTGTTCAAACCAAACAAAAAAACAGTCTTTTGTAAACTACTCCAAGTTATTCAAAAGATAAGTCGCAAGAAGCCTTTTCCAGCTAAAATTTTCTAAATTAGAAACACTTGAATAAGCAGTTTGTGTAGAGCTTTGCAACTGCGCAGGAATTCCTTTATTTTGATCTTTGCTTAATTCATCACGATTTTTAAGATAAATCGCTTTCCAAAAAAGTTTCATATTCGAATATTCATAAGGAGTATTGGACTCAGAAGTTAATTCGCTAACAGAACCAAAGCTCTTAAAAAGATATTGTGTTTTGGCAAGAGTTTTAAGAAGAAAATTTGTTTCTACAGAACCAAGAGTTACAAGAACAGAAATAGAGCCTTCAGGAATAGATTCAATATCAGAACGCAATCCTGTCGAAAGCCCATTCGGTTTTACTTCTTTTGAAGCATAATAAAAACTGACATTCAGCGTTGTACTAGCAGAGCCGTTTTCAGAAGCGTAAGTTACAGGCATGGTGCACCAAGTATCAGAAGGGCCTGTCAAATCGTCCAAAACCTTTGAATCCTCTTCCGAGCAACCTGCAAAAAACAATCCGCAAAGCAAAACAGCCGCAAAACCAAAAATTTTATTCACTTTTTTCATAATATCTCCCAAAAAGTCAAAATAAAAATACAAAATCCGACAAAGCATTTTAACAACAAAATAAAAATCAAAAAAGAGAAAATAAGGTTATTTATTTTCGCACTGGCTTTGAAAATCCAGCAGGAATCCCTGTCCGTCCTTAAAAACGAAAATTTTGTAGACTTCCTCGTTCCGCAAAAGGCAGATTTTGTCGTATTTTTTGTGAAAAAACTAATTCTTCCGCAAAAAAACAAAAAAGCGGGGCTTTTACACTCCGCTTTTTATTCATAACATTTTATTTTTCTTTTTCAACACACTGAATATGCAACTCATCCAGCTGTTTCTGCTCAACAAAACTTGGGCAATCGTCCATCGGCGACATTGCAAGATTGTTTTTAGGGAAGGCGATTACTTCGTGGATGCTTTCCTCGTGGCACATGAGCATTATAAGGC
>NZ_DAVZIU010000019.1:0-39580 GCF_052273165.1 Treponema berlinense
TGAAACAAAAAAACATGCCAACAGAAGTATAAAAACTTTGATAATTTTTTTCATTTTAAGCTCGCAATCGTGAATAATTTTCAAAACTTTTTTAATTTCTTAGAACCATTATAAAGTATGATAGATATAAAATCTAAAAAAAAACTAAAAACTTTTTGACAGATTTTTCTCAACTTCATCAATAACATCGTCTGGAGTACTTGCTCCTGCCGTAAGCCCGACTTTTTGAAGAGAAAAAAATTCCTCAGGAATTTCATCTGCTTTTTCAATCAGGGCGGCATGTCTACAAATCGACTTTGCTTTTCCGTAAAGTCGATTTGTATTTGCGCTGTTTTTTCCGCCAATTACAAGAACTCCGTCCACTTTTTTGCACAAATCTGTCAAACTGTCCTGCCGGTCGTAGGTTGCAGGACAAATAGTGCGCAAAACCTTTAAATCAGGAATCTTTTTTTTTAGAACAGCTGCAATTTCATCAAACAGTTTTACACTAAAAGTCGTCTGACTTATCAAAACACAGTTTTCTAGTACGTTTTTTGAAAAAAGCTTTCTATATTCAAAAACAGCTTCTTCGACAGATTTTATAAGGACAAAATTCAGTTTTTTTCTGGCATCCTCCGCACCACGTCTAGCTGCGCCTTCAATTCCAATAACCTCTCCGTGATTCGCATCTCCTGTAAAAAAAATAATCCAGCCATTTTTTGCAAAATCTGCACATTTTTTTTGGTTGGTCTGCACGATTGGACAAGTTCCATCCAAAATTTTTGCACCAGTTTTTTCAAGTTCTTCTTTTATTTCTGGAGGAACTCCATGAGCCCGAATTACAACCGTATCTTCTCTTTTTACATAGGAGATTCTTTCTTCATCAAGAATTTTCAGTCCGCGGTTTTCAAAGGTTTTTAGGGCCAAAGGATTATGAATAAGAGGTCCAAATGAATAAACCTGTCCGTTTTTATTTTCTTCAAGAGCATTATCTGCCGTTTTTACAGCATGCCGCACACCGGCACAAAAACCCATTTTTTCTGCACGAATAATTTTCATAGATTTTAAATATCGCATTTTATAAAATTCATTACAAGCAAAAGAGCATAAAAAAAAGCCGCAGATAAAAATCCACGGCTTAATTATTCATTAAAAGTCAAAAACTATTCGATTTCTTCTTCTGAACGAAGATTTGCTTTTGGCAAAACTGCAACTGGCTTCCAGTTTTTTCTTACAGTTGCGATGAATGCACCTGCAATAAACAATGATGAATAACATCCCGAAATAAGACCAACTACAAGCGCAATTGCAAAATTCTCGATGTCGCCAGTTGTAAATACAACGAGGGCAAGAACAGCAAAAAGTGTTGTAATTGTCGTAATTACAGAACGGCTCAAAGTTGCAGTAAGAGAACTGTCAAGAATATCCTTGAAAGTTTTTGCCTCCACTATCTTCATGTCTGAACGAACGCGATCAAGGATTACGACTGTTGCGTTAATTGAATAACCGATGATCGTAAGAATTGCAGCGATTGAAGTCGTTGTAAATTCAAGCTGTGACCATGTAAAGAATGAAATCATAATCAAAGCATCGTGAATAACGGCAATTACAGAACCAAGGGCTGCATCCCACTTAAAGCGGAACAAAGTGTATGCAAAAATCAAAACCAAAGTTGCCAAAACCAAAACGATAGAATCACGAATCAAAGATTTTGAAAACTGTGCGCTGATTGACTGACTCTGTTCAATTACAACATTTTCGTTGCCATATTTTTCTGTAAGAACAGACTTAATTGCATTTTCTACACTTTCGCCCGATTCAGTGCGAACCTGATAAGTATTTTCATCTCCAGCAGACTTTACAGAAGCGTTGATTTTATTAGAAGAAAGAAGCTCTGCGATTTTGTCAGAATCCGTTTCTGTTGCAACACTAACCTGAATATTCTGACCTGGTTTAAATTCAAGACCCCAGTTCATTCCGCGAACACAAAGGCTTACAATTCCAGAAACGATAAGCACTGCACTCAAAACAACTGCTGCAGGGAAAAATTTACTAAAATGAATTACTTTTTTCATTACTGCTTAACTCCCCAGCCGATACTGATTTTTTTCTGTCCGATTACATCTGTGTTAAAGTCAAACATAAGACGAGAAATTACCAGTGCTGTAAATACTGATGAACATACACCAATTGCAAGAGAAACGGCAAATCCCTGGATTGAACCTGTACCAAGCTGACTCAAGAACAGGGCTGCTATAAATGTAGTAATGTTAGAGTCCATAATAGCCCAGAATGCGTTGTCAAAACCTGAAGCAATTGCTGCAGCACGGCTCTTTCCAAGCGCAAGCTCTTCTTTAATGCGTTCAAAAATAATTACGTTGGCGTCAACAGACATACCAACTGTAAGAATCATACCGGCAACAGAAGAAAGTGTAAGCGTAAGGTTGAATGCTGAAAGCACAGAGAACATGATGTACATGTTGAGAATCTGCGCAATAACTGCATAAAAACCAGCACCAATGTAATAAGCAATCATAAAGATGAATACAAGGCCAAGACCAAGAGCCAAAGCCATCATTCCCTGATGAATTGCCTGTTTTCCAAGAGACGCTCCGACAACCTGCTGACTTTCAATCTTTAACGGAACTTCAAGATAAGAAGTCTGGAGAACTTTCTGAATATTCTGAGCTTCTTCTACACTAAAACCACCAGAAAGACTTACGTTTCCACCAGTAATAGCCTGGCGAATTGTAGCAGCAGATTTTACTTTGTTGTCATTTACGATTGCAAGACGTTCGCCTACATGAGCGCCTGTAAAATCAGCAAAAATTGATGCTCCTGCAGAATCGAGAGAGAAATTTACTTCTGTCTGTCCTGTTGTCTGGTCGCGACTTACCTGAGCTGCTTTTACGTGGTTTCCATCGAGGGCAATCTGTTTTTTAACAGCAATGTATCCAATTCTCTGGTCAAGACCATAAGAATCTTTTGTATAATAACCGAAAACTTCAGTATCTGGAGAAATTACAGACGGATCCGCAAGTGAGCCGTCTGCTTTAAATGCGTCAGGTCCAACAGAAGCATAGTAAGCGGCAAATGCGTTTGTTGCATTTTCGTCAACAAGGCGGAAATTCAAACTTCCTTTACCCTGAATAATAGAATTTACGCTTTCACCATCTGCCTGGCCTGGAATTTCGATGTAAATTCTGTCTTCACCCTGCTGACGGATAACCGGAGAAGTAAGACCGAATTTATCGATTGAAGATGTAAGAGTCTCCAGGGCCTGTGCCATTGCCTGTTCTTTAAAAGCATCTGGATTTCCAACTTCAGAATTTTCTTTCTGTTTAGCAAGCGCTGCATCCAAATCTGCCTTTACGATAATATTCATACCGCCAGAAAGGTCAAGACCAAGTTTTACAGACGAATTGTAATTGTGTTTTGCTTTTAAATAAAGCGAGCGGTAATAATTTTCAAATACCGCTTGCAATTCCGATGAACTTGAAAATGCAGAGAGAACCGCTGCGAGGTTCATGTCCGAAGGAATATCTTTTTTAGCAGCTTTATATGCTTTTTTTGCTGCTTTTACAACGTAAGAGTAAGATTTATCCAAAGAAGCATTTGCATCTTTGTTTGCCATTTCTTTAACAAGGGCAACTTCTTCTCTTGCCTTTTTCTCTGATTCATCCTTGATTTTTTCAAGTGAACTCAAAGCCACTTTCTGAATCTCATCTGGTGTGCCAAAATACCATTTTACCGACGGCCTTAAAAAAAGCGCGCAAACGGCAAGCACAACCAAAATAAGAATAAAACGACTGCGTTTATTCATTTAATAATTCCACCCTGAAAACTATTTATTTTCTTCTGCTGTTTTTTCTTCTGCTGTAACTTCTGCTTTTACTTCAACAGTTGGCTCTTCTGCTTTTACTTCTTCAGCTTTCTTTGCTTTTTTAGGAGAAGCTTTTGCAACTGTTTTTTCTGTAACAACTGCAGAAATTGCAGAGCGAGAAAATTCAATCTGAGTATTTGAATCAACTTTTACAACAACAGTTTTTTCTTTTGTAGAGCTTACAGTTCCGTGGATTCCACCGATTGTAACAACTTTGTCGCCTTTTTTAAGGGCGTTAATCATTTTTTCAGTTTCCTTCTGCTTTTTATTCTGCGGACGAATAATGAAGAAATAGAAAATTGCAATGATTAAGATAAACGGAACTACAGACATAAGCATGTTGCCCTGTCCCTGAGCACCATTCTGCAATAAAGGTATAAAAGACATTTTTTCCCTTCCTTTTTTATTAAATTTTTAGCCTTAAAAGAATAACATTTTGATAATATTGTGGCAAGGCAAGAATAAAGATGTCTATTTGGACAGAAGCGTTTCAAGCTCAGCATTTAACAGCAAAAGGCTCTCATCTGCGGGAGAAATTGCAACTACTTGTTTTAAATAATATTGAGCCTTGCGATATTCTTTTTTGTTAAAATAGATTTGATACAGACGAAAAAGAGCATCCTTATTGCGAGGGTTTGCAGTAAGGCTCGAACGCAAATCCACCATAACAGCATTTTCGTTTTTCTGTAAAAAACTTCGCTCATAATAGAAGAAACTTTTCAATTTTGAAGATGCCCCAGAAAGATTCTGTTCAATAAGCTGAGAAGCCTCGGAATGCCTGTCTGTAGCAACAAGAACTTTTATATAATTTTGCAAAACTGCCTCGTTTTTTGGATTTTTTTCGTAAAGAGAAGAAATAATATCCCATGCTTCGTTGTTTTTGCCAGATGCAAGACAAACATCGATGTGAGTAAAAATACATTCCGCAGGGATATCTTTAATTTTTATAAGAGCAGAACTTGTCTTATAAGCTTCGCCCCATTTTTTCCGACTTACAAAATCATTCACTTGAATTTTCATAGCCTCGACGTTCGTGCTGTCCGTCAAAAGAACTTTTTCTGCAAGTTCGCCAGCGGTTTTTCCATTTATTTTTGAACCAGTCTCCCTGGCAAGACTTGCCGCAGTAAGAAGAATTTCTGTGTCATCAGGATAAAGAGAAAGCGCTTTTTCGATTGTCGCACAGGCCGCCGTCATATTTTTATTCCAGTCTTTTTGTACTTTTGTGCGCAAAACAAGATATTCGCGACTGTCAGAATTTGAAAGCGCATAGACATCAAGCAAGGAAGCAGAACGAATATAATCACCTTTTTCTGCAAGAATTTTTGCCCTAAACAAAACAAAATAAGAATTTTCCGGCTCCTGCTGCAAAACCCGCCCAACATAAAGTTCACTTTCTTCAAGGGCACCAAGAGCAAATGCGTTTTCTGCGCAAAGTTTTAATGCAGGAGAATAAAACTGATTTTTTTCGAGAATTGATTTTGCAAGTTCGTAAGAACTTGAATAATTTTTTAACTTAAAGTTGCAGTCTGCCAAAGTATAGCAAGTTTCTACGGTCTGTGGAGAAGAATCAAAAGCTTTCTTAAAAAAAGCCAGGGCATTTTCAAAATCGTTCTGTCTGCGCAAAAGCACGCCCTGCAAAAAATTGGCAACAACGCTTTCAGGATTTGTTTTTAATGCCAAAGAAAGAGATTTCTGTGCAAGAGCATAATAATCTTTTCTGGTTTCGGAAGTTACAAGAACCAAAGAAGGAAGAACGAGGGTTAAAAAATCAGAACTGCCAGTGCTTTCGTCGTAAATTCCGCGCTTTGCAGATTCAATTGCGCCTGTGTAAGGATTTGGTGGCAAACCTTCAAACGGCTGAAAATTCACTTTTTCCTGCTGCCACAAAATCGTCATAAAAGAATATGCTGTATTTAAGAGAATTTTTTCGTTTTCGGTATAGAATTCTGAATTTTTCCGCAAAATCGAATATGCAAGGTTTATAGATTCTGGAGAGCCGTTCTCAACAGCATTGACCGCTTCTTCTGGAATTCCTGAAAAAAAATTTTTCTCTTTTTTTGGAGGAAGCGCTATCGAAACTGCTTCCGAGGGCTGTGCGCTGTACTGTCCTTCCAAATGATTTTCCACCTGCAATTCACTTTTTGGAGTTGAACCACAGGAAAAAAATACAAGAGAAAAAGAAAAAGCAAAGGTTACGTAAAAAACCAGCTTCATTCCTTTGCATCCTCTTCAAAATCATTTTCAAGGCTTTCGCTTTTGTCATAAGGAAAGTGCGCGGCCGGATTCTGCTGAATTAAAAACAGAATAATGAGGCAGATTCCAAGAAAAACTGGAAACAGTGGCCAGAAAATCGAAATCCACTTTCTAAAACCCATCGAAATCAAATTGAGAGAAAAAAGCAAAAAGTAAAAACCCATTCCGATTAAAAAAACAGATGGGAAAAGGTAAGAAACACGAATGCGCCGATCTTTTGTAATTCCTGTGAAAAGAATGCTAAAACCTGCAAGAATAATTGAAACTGGCCAAAGACCTTCAATTCCAAATGGAACAAGTCCGGAACCAATAATCATAAACAGAAAACCAGTAAGAAGAGCGTAAAGTCCAAGAAAAAAAACTAAGGCAGAACTGTATTTTACGAGAGAAAAATAAAAAACGAGCGCTCCGACAACCGTAAGAATAACAGTCCAAGTTTCGACATGAGCGTTAAAATGACTCGCAAGACGCGGAAACAGAAGAATTCCTGCCAAAATACAAACAACGCCGATAGCCAGAATAATATTCAATGTTGTCGCTGCCAGTTTTTTCATTTTTGCCCCAAATTCAGATATTAACTCTAACTAATAGAATACAACAAGTTTCGCCCTCTTGCCAATAAGAAAGCACTTTGTTAATCTTTAAATATGAAGATAAATTTGAGATTTTTTGTTTTTTTGTGTTTTACAGCACCTTTGCTTTTTTCTAATTTTTCATGTTCAGCTAAAAAAAATAATGAAAATCTTGTCCAGTTAAACCTTCTTCTAAACGAAAAAAATCTTTCGGCACAAACTAGATATGCGGTAATAAACAGAATTGCAAATTCGCTTTATTCTTCAAAAAATTCAAGTGAAATGATTCTTTTTTTGACGGACTGGGTAGAAAAAAATCCGAAAGACATTTACAACGCGTACTGGCTTTTGATGGTTGCTTCAAGTTATCTTGAAAGCGGAGCAGAAGCAGTCGCAGAGTATTACTTTAACCGGATACTTAAAAATTATCCAGATCTTCTCGTTCAGGGAAAATCGGTCCACTTTATCTGCCTTCAGCACTTAATTCAAATCAGCACAGATTCCACAAATAAAATTTCGTATTTTAACCAACTCGTAAACCGTTTTCCTTCGCTTGTGAGCATTACAGAAATGTATGTTAGGCTTGCACTCGAATACGAAAAAGAAGGCGAATACAATCAGGCTCTAAAATCCTACTCGCTTTTTTTAAAACAGCCTGACGCCTCGACAATTCAGATTCCAGGAATTCCAGATGCGTATTCAAATGCCAGAAAAATGGTCGATTTTTCCAATTCGACAAAGGACTGGACTTTTGAATCCCTCGACGCTTTGGAAAAAGCGGTAAAAACTGCAATAAGACGCTACGACTGGCGTTCTCTCGATAAATACCGCTCAAAAGTAAATTTCTTTGCAATGTCCTGGAAATCAAGCGAAACAGATGCAAACGCGCTTGAAAACTTCTCGATGAAAGGTTTTATGGTCGGACAAAGAATCCGATACAACGATAAACTCGATGAATCTTCAAATCCAAACGAAGCTTATTTGAGAACAACAGGCTGGAGCCCTTATATGCCTGTCTGGTACCTGTATTTTAGAAAGGTGAATTTTCCCGTAGACCCGGAAATACACGGACGCTGGGAATGGGCTGGAATTTACTATGGTGAAAAACTGTAGACTAAAACTCATTTTTGCAATCCTGCCTTTTTTTGTCTTTTTAAAAAACCAAAATTCTGTAAAAGCTAGTGATTTTCTTGAAAAAATTACTCCAGAAGAATTTTTAGAGATTTTAAAAACACAAGAGCCACAGGAAGTTTCTTTTGACGAAAAACAGGCTGGCGGAATACAAATTCCTGATTCGACTTATGCAAAAAAACAGATAAAAAAATACATTGAGCAATACACAAAACCTTTTGGAAAACGACAGCTTTCTGAGATTTTAGACAACGGTGAACTTTACCGACTTTACGTGCGTCAGGAACTAAAAAAAAAGAACCTGCCTGCTGCACTGGAATACCTTCCGGTTGTAGAAAGCGAATACAAACCTCTTGCAGTAAGCAAAAGCGGAGCACGCGGACTCTGGCAGTTTATGGACAACTCGATTGCAGGACTTTTAAAAAAAAATGAATACATTGACGAGCGTTTCGATCCCTGGCTGAGCACAGACGCTGCATTAAAAAAACTCGAAGAAAATTACAGGCAGTTTAAGGACTGGCCACTTGCAATTGCCGCTTACAACTGCGGAGCCGGCGCAATGAAGAAAATTTTGAGCAAAAGCGAAAAAAAAGATTTCTGGTATATTTCGGAAAAAGGGCTTTTGCGCGACCAAAGCGTTCAATATGTGCCGAAACTCCTTGCAATCTGCATTCTTGCGACAAAAGAAAAAAAATACGGAATGTCTTTGCCGGAAATTACATCTTCTAAACGATACGCAGAATTTGACTTTTTGACCACAGAAAAACAGATAAATCTGGACAGGCTTTCTTCCGAATTAAAAATGGAACCTTCGATTTT
Organism: Treponema berlinense; assembly: GCF_052273165.1. Lineage (GTDB taxonomy): Bacteria > Spirochaetota > Spirochaetia > Treponematales > Treponemataceae > Treponema_D > Treponema_D berlinense_A. The sequence continues at coordinate 8,638 of NZ_DAVZIU010000019.1, forward strand.
AAAAAAATTGAATCCTGCCCTTCTCCAAAACTGCACTCCGCCAAACCAGAAATACCAGCTTCGGCTTCCTGCAGGAATGAAAGAAAGTGCAAAAATCGCCTTGAATGAAATTTTTGCGGGCAATAACGAAAGCTATTCTTCGGCAAGGCATATTGTAAAAAAAGGAGAAACTCTTTGGTCGATTTCTAAAAAATACGGAACGAGCGTTTTAACTCTTCAAAAAATAAATGGATTAAAAGACGGAGATATTCTTTCTGAAGGTAAAATTCTTTATATAAGATAAAAAAATGCCGAAAATGAGGACAAGGGATAGTAAGGGTGAGCGCAGCGAAAACAAACGCCTGCGTTTGGTCGGAGGCGAATGCCGTAGCCCTGGATAGCCTGGTTTTTGCGAAGCAAAAATGGCCCCGTACAAAAAAAGACAGTCTTTTGGAGATTAAATTGAAAAAAGTTTTTTTACTCACGTTTTTTTTTAGCGCCTGCATGATTTTTGCACAAAACGGCGACCTCGAAAGCAAAAGCAGAATTGACTGGACAAAAAACAGTTTTAGTTCTTCGGTTTATCTTGATTTGGAAAAAAGCAATATTGCAATGCCTTCCGGAAAAATGAGCGCAGTAAACCGGATAAAAACAGAACTGCCGGATTTGGTAAAAGATCCGCTTCTTTCGCTTTTGGTCGACAACGAGACCCAGCTTGCGGACCTTATTTTTGACAACACGATTACGCTCGAACAAGTTGGAAATATTGTAGACGGTTCTAAAAAAAGTCCGGGCATTTTTGTAAATTCTGCATCAGTTTTAAAAATTGACAGTAACCTGAGCACTCTCGATCTTTCTTCGCTTTTAATCCGGCACAAAACCGCTTACAAACCGCTTCCTCCATTGCAAAATATTCCAAGCCGGGTTTATACGGGAATTATAATCGACGCCCGCGGAGAACTCGACGTTCAAGGGGAATTTACAAAAGACGAAATTATGCCTTGTTTTTTTCCTAAAATTTGGGACGAGGATATGAACTTGATTTATGAGCGAAATACTCAAGATCCAGAAATTGGAAAACAGGAAGGTCTTGTTCACTACGACTGGACGGAAGACGAATCTATCTACGCCAAAAGAATTGGACTTGATCCGCTTTACATAAATGCGAGAAAAGTTTTTGGGAGATTCCGCACGGATCCTGTTATTTCAAAAAGGGACGCCTTAAAAATTCTTTGTATTCCTGAAAATGTTGAACTTTTAAAGCAAGGAAAAATCGTAATTCTTTTAGACAAAAAAAATCTTGTTACAGACATTGCGGTTCCTCAAAAAACTGAACAATACTATGCCGACCTCCGCGAAATTAAACAGCGCCTGTTTAACGAAGAACAAGCGACAGTAATTCAGGACACAGCGCGAGGAATTCAGATTCTTTATGATTTAAAATTTGTTGCCGACAGTCCAAAACTTCTGGACGGCGAAGTGCAGAAAGTTCAAAAACTTGCCGAAAGCCTTAAAAAATTGAATTCTGATAATGCCTATACAATTTTGATTGAAGGACACACCGCAGACGTAAACAAGCCACATGGGCAGATGAAACTGAGCATTGAGCGAACTCAGACCATAATTGACGAGCTCGTAAAAAACGGTCTAGACCGTTCAATTTTCTCTTACAGAGGATACGGCGGCACTCAGCCAGTTGCTTCAAACGAAACCGCAGAAGGCAGGGCGCAAAACCGCCGCGTAATAATTACGGCAAGGCCAAAAGCAACTTATATCCAGCGAAATTAAAATCTGCTAGACAAGACGCTCACCTTAAAAGCATTTCTGCCAGTTGACACACGCCTTCGACCATTGCTCTGTGCTCTTGAGGGGCAATGCGCGCGTAAAGTGTTTCTGGAGTGTCGTCTGGCATGACCGGCACTTTTTTCTGAACGAGGATTTTTCCAGTATCGCAACCGCTGTCTACGAGATGCACAGTACAGCCGGATTCTTTCTCGCCAGCGGCAAGAACTGCTTCGTGGACGTTGTGTCCCCACATTCCTACTCCTCCAAATTTTGGAAGAAGAGCTGGATGCAAGTTCACTATTTTTCCTGAATATTCCTGAATAATTTTTCCGCTCAAAACTGTGAGCCAGCCTGCAAGAACAATGGCATCGCAACCAGACTCTTTTGCAGCATTTAGCGCAGCGTCAGAAACAGCAATGCGTTTTTCTTCCTTGCTGACGGTCTTTGCCTTTTGTTCTCCCAAAACAGCAAATGGAGAAACGATTTTTGTTTTTATTCCTGCGTTCTGAGCCCTTTCGAGCGCATACGCTTTTTTTGTGTCTGCAATTACAATTTCAATCTGATAAGGACAATTTTCTGTGTTTTTTTCGTAATCAATCAAAGCCTGAAGGTTTGTTCCGCCTCCGCTTACAAGAACTGCAATTTTAATTTTTTCTTTCATAAAAAAAATATACCACAAATAGAGTTTGTTTGACAGGTATAAAAAAAAATATTAAAGTTTTTTACAAAACCTGCCGAAAAGAAAAAGAAGAAGCCACCCCCCCCCCCGATTTTTTGTTCGGAGGCTGATGGCGGGAGTAGTTTTTTTTGAGAGAGTTACATTATTTAGCAAAAATTAACATTTTCTTTCTGTTAATTTTATTATTTTTTACATTTCCGATTTTTTCCCAAATCGTAAAGACTCCTTTCCCAGTAACAAATCTTGCCTGGAGCAAGAACGATGAATTTTTTGCCTTTACCGAAGAAAATACCGTTTTTTTACGCAGCTGCTCTACCTACGAACTTTCAGACACTCTAAGCATTAAAAATATCGATAAAATAATGTTTTCGACCGAAGGAAAACACCAAATTCTTCTGGCAATTACGAAGGACGGCTATTTTTCTGTCTGGAATATAGAAAGTGCCGAAGACGGATTTCTCAAATTCAATAAAGAACCTTATTTTAAGCTTGATTGCAGGAATAAAAATGAAATAAAAGCCGTCGCAGCCACTAAAAATTCGGACTATGTGGCGATTGCGTCCGACGACAATTCGCTCAAGTTATTTTTTAAACTGCGTTTTACAAAAGATGCGATTTTTAAGGAACTAAAAGGACACGATTCTGAAATCTACAGTCTGAATTTTAGCAGGAACGAAAATTTTCTTGCAAGCACATCAAAAGACGGAACGGCTATAATCTGGAACTGCAATTCCCAGTCAGAAATTCTAAAGTTGAGCGAAATTTACACGCAGACAGAAATTCCTGTTCAATTTTTGGCAGACAACAGTTCAATAATCGCGCCGGAAAACGAAACAAGTTTTTGCATTTACAGCCTCGAAGGCGAAAAGCTCCTTTCAATCGACACTCTCCACAAAATAAAAGGAATAAAACCTCTCAATAAAGAAAAAAAAGGGAATAAAATTGCAATCGTGACAGAAAATGACGAAATAGAACTCTATGATTTATCAAAAGAAAAATGGCTCGGCTACATTCCTTCCTGCGATTTTTCGGCCCTTACAGATTTTGAATTTAATTCGGACAATTCACGGATTCTTATCGGCTACGAAAGCGGCTCGATTTTTGAATTTTTTGTAAAAGACGTGCTTTTATCTCCAGGACAAAAGCCTCCGAAAAAAATTATAAGCGCAGAAAATTACGGCGAATTAAAGTCCAAGGGTGGCAGCGCTTCTTCACGCGGCTGGGGAATAACAAACGGCACTTTTAAAACCCGTCACGGAAAATATCTATGCATTTCTGCAAACCTGCGTTCCGCGCCTTCTCCATACAATTTGTCGGCGGGATTTTCGACAGAATTTTTAACATACGACCTTTTGTCGCCTTTTTACACAGGAATTTACGTAAGCCCGTACATCGGTTTTCCAGAATCAAACTATCCTTACAAATACACAAAAAACAACACCAGACTGGACTCTCCACTTCTTGCGGGGCTTGATTTGTGCGCGCCGTTCGGAATTTTTGTAATGCCGTTTGTAAACAACGAGATTGGATTCTGTGCGGAGATTTTCGCAGGAACAGGACTCTGCCTTCTGTGGAACAGAAATTTTGGCACAGAATCTGCAACTTCAAAACCGTTCATTTCGTTTAATATTGGAACAAAGCTCGGAATAAACTGGAAATATTTTTTGCTAAAAGTCTCGGCTCAATGGAATTCTGTCCAAAAAATTGTGATAAGCACAGAACTTGGTGCAAATTTTAAAATCGGAGAAAAAAAATGAACCGGAAAAGTCCAGTCTTAAAGACATATTCTGCCTTTTTTGAACAATTTGATTTTCTCAAAAAAATTTTATTCACCTTTGTTACAATTTTTTTGTTGAGCGTTCTAAACAGCTGCGCATCTTCGATTGACGATGTTGTAGACAATTACAACACAAATTTTACAAGTACGGATTCAACTTCAGAAAAAAAATCAGGAATCGCGCCAGGAGAATCAGGTTTTAACGAAAAAAATATGCTTTCTCCAAAATATTTTCTGCGTTGCGACGGAACACTAAGTCTTTACGCGCCACCAAGATGCACTTCGTATCAATGGAAAATCACAAAAGTCGAGGAAGTGACAACAACAGGCCAGATGGGAACAATCGTAAAGTCAACCATCGAAAAAAACATAATCTGCAACCTTGCGAACGGCTCATCAATGACAACGCGGGCCTTTTCGTTGTACGTGCCATCTTCTAACTTAAAAACCGGCACTTATAAACTTGCGCTTACAGTAACAGACAAGGAGGGAAACAGCTACACAGACGACTGCATAGTAATCATTTACTTTATGAACTAGCCCCCCAAAAAAAGCGGAGCAAAGTTTATCGGGCGGCTTTTTGCATAGCAAAAACCGGGTTATTCGGGGTTTCATTCGCAAGCGAACGGCTCTGCCGCCCCTACTACCCCTGCCGCAAGACCGGCAGTTTGTGCGCCTTGCGCACATTAAAACTAACAAAATTAACTGTTCTTTATATAGGAGGATTTTATGAAAAACAGAAAAAGCATTTTTGCATTCTTTGCAATCTGCGCTGCAATGATTTTTGCCTCGTGCTCAAATCTCACCGATGCAAACGTAAGTTCAAGTTCAGAAAACAAAAACACACTGAACATTGAAGTTACAAACTACGACGAAGTCGTAACTCAGGCTTCTAAAAACGCAAACCGCGCAAACCGTACAATTATCCCGGATTCTTTTGATTCTGATGGAGTAGATTTTTACCTTTACGGTACAAATACTTCTGGAGGAACTTTTGGACCTGAAAAAGTGACATTTACGGGAAATACAGATGCTGCAGGAGGCAATGATTCAAAGACTGTCGGAAAAATAAATATTCCGGCAAACAGTTCTGTCTGGGAATTTACACTTGTCGCAGTAGCTCCTCAGGGAGCAACAGCCCCGACTGAAGCAACTCTTAAAGACGATGCTGTTCTTATCGGTTATTCGTCAATGGATATGCTCAACGGCGACACGGCAAAATTTACGCTTTCTCCAGACGGTCTTACAAAAGAAGCTACAATCGCAATGAAGCTTTATACTGACAGTTGGACACTTCCAACAGGATTCACTGCAAAAGCCGGAATCTATCTTCTTACAACAGGAGCAGACGCTGGAGCAGATGCCGCCCCGACAGAAAAAGATGTTGCTTTTACAGCCGCTTCAACTGATGAGGCAAATGCCGTAGAGTATAAAATTGATTCTTTTACCCCTGGAACTTATCTTTTCAAAATAACATTTGAAAAAACAGGCTTGCCTAAAAAATTCTACTGGAGCGACGTTCTTATTGTTCTTCCTGGAAAAGAAATAACAAATGCAGTTGGTATTCCAAACATAATCGGAAAAGAACCGGCAGCACCAACAGAATTTAAAGCAGGCTATGTGGAAAACAGCGAGGACAAGTTCTCTGGCTGGTACACTACAGCATTTGAATGGGAACGTGGTTCTAAAAACGAAAACAATTTTGAAATCGAAGTTCTTGAATTTAACGATGCAGACTCAGTTACTCCTCCGGCCGATGCGGACGCTGGATGGACAACAGCTTTGACAGCCGGAAAATCCGAAACTTATGACAACAAATTTAGCTCAGCAACAAACCGCGAAGACGGCTCTCTTCTTTCCGGAAATACAAAGGCTCAACTCCGCCTTGAACTTGGAAAACGCTATTTTGCAAGAATCCGCGCAGTAAACGACGCAGGAGAATCTGACTGGACGCTTGTTGACCTTGCGACCGCACCAGCAGAACCGACAGGAACTAAAGCATTTGGAAACACAATCAACCGCTACAGGCTCAAATATTTTATGAATGGAGGCACTTACTACGCTAACGAAGCGGCGGCAGAAGCCGGCACTAACGGCAGCACAGCGGACATAGTAAGCTATCACTGCGAAGATTCAGCAACTGGAACTGAAATCATAAAAGCGGACGCAACTCCAATCATCAAGAAAAACACATATACCTGGACTTACTGGAGCAAAGACGCAACAAGCGAAACTGCAAGCAGATACAACGAACCTGGAACAGATCCAGAAAAATATAAAGGCTACAAAAACTTGGAGCTTTACGCAATGTTCTCAACAGACGCAAGTGTGGCAATCTTCGACAAAAACAACCTTGAAATTCAAGCCGACTGGATTACTGTAGACACAGGAACGATCACAGGAAAAACAGCAGAAATTGATGTGACAACTGAGACCGAAGTAACATGGACGTTCACTCCAGGAGAAGTAAAAGATGCGGAAGGCAAAAAAATCGAAAATTTTGCTTACGACAAATTAAACTTTACTGTAACAAGTGGCGGAACGACTTTTGAAGCAAAATCTGCAGATAATGTAGTCACTGGCACTGCAACAGAGTTTACAATGTCACTTTCAAATCTTGCTGCAGGAGTTTATCAGGTGATGTTCACCGCTCTTTACGGCACAACTACGGTTTCTTATCCAATAACAACAACAATTACAAGATAAGATTTTAGTTTATCCCGGCCCGGCTAAGTTTTTAACCGGGCTTTTTTTTTTCAATAAATTGTCCACAAATGTTTATTTTTGACAGTTTTTTTCTTAAAAACATATTTTTCTTACAAATTACATTCTTGACAAAACGTTTTTGTGATTACATAATTTAAGATATGTTTAATTCAAACCTTGTAAAAGTCGATGTCCTTCTCGTGGTGGTTTCCATCTAGCCGGAAAGTCGTTGCTTTTATCTTTGTTTGATAAATTTAAAGCGTAAATAACAGGCTCTCCGGAACTAGTTTCCTGAGAGCCTTTTTATTTTTTTGGAGAATAATATGAAGTTGACTGGTGCTCAAATCGTTGTAAAAATGCTCGAAAAACAGGGCATTAAGACTGTTTCGGGAATCCCTGGCGGTTCAATTCTGCCTTTGTACGATGAACTCAATAAAAGTTCAATCCAGCATATTCTTGTACGTCAGGAACAGGCGGCAGGCTTTATAGCACAGGGAATGGCACGCACATCTGGAAAAGCGGCAGTCTGTCTGGCAACAAGCGGTCCAGGAGCAATGAACCTTTTGACGGCAATTGCAGACGCAAGAAGCGACTCGATTCCTCTGGTCGCCATAACAGGTCAGGTAAACACATATCTTATCGGAACAGATGCGTTTCAAGAAGCCGACACTTTCGGACTTTCGTTTCCAATCACAAAACATTCAATTGCAGTAAAAAAGCCAGAAGAACTTTTGACTGCAATTCCTCAGGCCTTTGCAATTGCTCAAGAAGGTCGTCCAGGGCCTGTTTTAATTGACATTCCCCGCGACGTTCAGCTTGCCCACTGCGAAGTAGAAAATTTTCCTGATTACGAAGATTTTTGCGTCAAAGAAGAAAATGTGCGCTTCCACACAAAAAAAGAAGAAATTCAAAATATCGTAGAAAAAATGGCATTAGAGCTTGCAAAAGCAAAAAAACCAGTTCTGTATATTGGCGGTGGTTGCAATTCTCCAGCAGCAGCAAATGCCTTGAGGGAATTCAAAAAAAATTACCGCTTGCCCGTTGTAACTTCGCTCATGGCTTTGGGAGCAATTCCAAAAACAGATTCTGATAATGCTGGAATGGTCGGCATGCACGGCTCTTACCCGGCAAATGTTGCAATGTACGAAAGCGATCTGGTTTTTGCGACAGGAGTGCGCTTTGACGACCGCGCAACAGGAATCGTAAAAAAATTCTGTCCCTCTGCAAAAATTCTTCATATCGATATTGATGCTGCGGAAATAAACAAAATTCTCCCGACAACACTCAGCCTTGTCTGCAAAGCAGAAACCGCAGTTCCACTCATTACAGATTCACTCAAAAATATTTTAAAAAATCAGGACAGCAAAAAGTCTGCACAGGAACGCGAAATTTGGGCAGAAAAGATTACAAATCTTTCAAAAGAAAATTTTTCCCTCAACTGCGGTTCCCCAGACAAAAATCAAAAAAGAGAGGGTTTTGAAGATTCGGCAAACCCGCGAAAATTCATTTCAGAGCTACCCTCTCTTGCACAAAAAGCTGGACTCAACGAAAAAGACCTCCTCGTTACGACAGACGTTGGACAGCACCAAATGTTTGCCGCCCAATACTATCCTGTAAACGAGCCGCGAACATTTTTAACCTCTGGAAGCCTCGGAACAATGGGGTTTGGACTTCCTGCGGCAATCGGAGCATCGCTTCAAAATCCACAAAAGAGAATTGTCTGCATAAGTGGCGACGGTTCAATTTTGATGAACGTTCAGGAACTTGCAACTCTAGCAGAAAACAACCTTGCCGTTACGATAATAATCTTTGTAAATCACACACTCGGAATGGTTTACCAGCAGCAAAAGTTTCTTTTTGACAAAAATTATTCAGCAAGCTCCTTTTCAGCACAACCAGATTTTCTTCAAATTGCAAAGGGATTTGGAATCGAAGGAACAAATGCAAACACGGACAACGAATGGTTCAAAAAAGCCTTTGACCAAAACAGAAAAAACAAACCTTACATTGTTACTGTAAAAATTGATCCAGAAGAAAATGTACTGCCGTTTGTTCCAGGCGGAAAAGCAAATATTGATTCGATAAGATAAAATTAAAATTCGGGTGGCTTTTTGCTGCGCAAAAACCGGGCTATTCGGGGTTCCGCGCTAACCGCGCTACATTGGCGGTTGCAAGCACCCGCCAACGCTCCCCGCCCCTTCTATCCCTGCCACGCAAGTGGCAGGTCGTGCGCATATAGCGCACAGTACAATCAACGAGTTTTGCGCTAGCAAAAGTCGCAGCGTGCTTGCACGCAATTTCCCTGCCACGCAAGTGGCAGGTCGTGCGCATATAGCGCACAGTATAATCAACGAGTTTTGCGCTAGCAAATTCAAATTTTCTACAGAATATAGCGCGACAAATCAACATCCGTAACAACGCCACGGAGTTTTTCATCAACAAATTTTGCATCAATTGTAAGTGTTTCACCAGAATGCTCATCTGCAGAAAAACTTGCATCTTCCAGAACTTTTTCCATAATCGTATGCAAACGGCGTGCACCGATATTTTCGCTTCTGCTGTTTACATCTTCTGCAAGAAAACTCATTCTGTCGATTGCATCATCGCTAAATTCAATTTTTAAGCCTTCGGTTTCCAAAAGCGCCGTATACTGCTTTGTAAGGGCATTTTTTGGTTCAAGCAAAATACGCTTAAATTCATTTTTTGTAAGACTTTCAAGCTCAACGCGAAGAGGAAAACGTCCCTGCAATTCAGGAATCAAATCGCTCGGTGCGCTCATGCTAAAGGCTCCTGCGGCAATAAACAAAATATGAGTTGTATCTACAACGCCCCATTTTGTATTCACTTTTGAACCTTCAACAATCGGAAGAATATCTCTCTGAACGCCTTCGCGACTTACCTGTCCAGAAGAATTCTGATTTTTTGTCGCGATTTTGTCGATTTCATCAATAAACACAATTCCGCTCTGTTCCACACGCTGCTTTGCAATATCAGCAACTTTGTCAGGATCAATCATTGAATCCAATGTTTCTGCCTGTAAAATTTTGCGCGCTTCACGAACAGTAACCATTTTTTTCTTCAAATTCCGACCTGTCAAAATATTTTGCAAATCCTGCATTCCATTCTGCAAATCATCAAGGCTTCCACCAGCAATGATTTCCATGCTCGGTCCGCGTGGTTGCCTTCTTATTGTAACTTCAACCTCGCGGTCTTCGAGTTTGCCTTCACGAAGCATCTGACGGAATTTTTCGCGGGTCAAATTCTGAGAAGATTCTGTTTTTTCGTCAGAAATCTGCTCTGGCAAAATAAACGCATTTTCAGGCATCTGCATAGATTCGGAATTCTTTGGCTTTTTCTGTTTTTTTTCTGTTCCTGGCAGCAAAAGATCAAGAATTTTTTCTTCAACTTTCGGAAGGCTTGATTCTTTCATCTGTTCTTCCATTTCTGCCTTTACGTTATTAAAACCTACTGCCATAAGGTCACGAATCATTGATTCAACATCGCGTCCAACGTAGCCAACTTCTGTGTATTTTGTCGCTTCAACCTTTATAAAAGGCGCATTTACGAGTTTTGCAAGCCGACGCGCAATTTCTGTTTTTCCAGAACCTGTAGGTCCAATCATAAGAATATTTTTTGGCGCAACTTCGTCCCGAATATCCTCAGAAAGATGAATCCGACGCAAACGGTTACGCAAAGCAACAGCAACCGCCCTTTTTGCTTTTTCCTGGCCAATTATGTACTGGTCGAGTTTTTCTACTATCTGTTTAGGTGTAAGTCCTTCAATAGCCATAATTTTTCCTTTTTTATTTTGCAATAACGTTAAAATGTAAGTTTGCAGTTTTTTCTATTCAAGAACTTCTGCTGTCACGTTATGGTTCGTATAAATACAAATATTTCCTGCAATGCTCAATGATTTTTCCGCAATTTCTTTTGCGCTGTAATTGCTACATTCCAAATAGGCAAGAGCCGCAGAATAAGCGTAATTTCCGCCAGAACCGATTGCAAGAACATCATTTTCTGGTTCAATTACGTTTCCATCGCCGCTTATCAAAAGAATTTTTGACTTATCCGCAACAATCAGCATTGCTTCGAGTTTCTGCAAAGAGCGTTCTGTACGCCACATTTTTGCAAGTTCGACAGCTGAACGAGTCAAATCACCGTTAAATTCTTTTATTTTTTCTTCAAATTTATCAAGCAAAGTAAAAGCGTCTGCCACACTTCCAGCAAAACCTGTCAAAATTTTTCCATTGTAAATTTTTCGAACTTTACGCGCATTGCCTTTGCAAACCGTGTCTCCAAGAGTTACCTGTCCGTCTCCGGCCATTGCAACTTTACCGTCTTTTTTTACAGCAATAACTGTCGTACTTCTAATTTTAGCCTTTTCCATATTTTTAATATATTCAAAAAAAAATAATCGGGCAAGAAAAAAAACAAAAAGAAAATGTTTCTATCTTTGTTTCAATTCGTTTAATTCTTGTTTCCACCGTGAGGATGCGCCTTATTGTACATCGCAATCATTTTATCTGTAGAAACATGCGTATATCTTTGAGTTGTACTTATCGAAGAATGACCAAGCATTTCCTGAACAAGCCGGACGTCCGCCCCCTGAGTTATAAGAGCAGTGGCAAAAGTGTGTCTGAACGCATGAGGATTTACATGACGTTTTGTTCCTTCCGCTCCTGAATACTTTGAAAGAATAAAACCAACGCCTCCACGCCCCAAAGGTTTTCCATTTTGGTTTACAAACAGAAAATCTTTTGGATTTTTAATCTTTAAATCGGTAAACCGCGAATTTCTTTCCGCAAGATAGGTTTTTATTGCATTTTGAGCGTCTTTTTCAAAATAAACAATCCGATCTTTATTTCCCTTTCCTTTTACAACTGCACTCGAAAAACCGTACGAAAAATCTGAAATTTTTAGACCGACAACTTCAGAAAGACGGCAGCCACTTGAATACATAACTTCAAAAAGGGCTTTATCGCGACTTTTCCATAAAAGAGGCTTTTTATCTGGTTCAGAGCAAATTTTATCAACTTCTGCACCTGTCAAAAAATTCGGCAAGTTTCTTGAGGTCTTTACGGTTTTTATTTCAAGCGCAGGATTTGTTTTTAAATATCCGAATTTCCAGCAATAAGCAAACAGGCTTCTAAACGACGAAATAAACCTGTTTATCGAAGTGTTTTTTCTATGTCTTAAAGACATATTTCCAACACAGAGCCTCAAATCTTCGGTTGTTACAGTTTCTATCTGCCGTTCAAGACCAATATTTTGCATTAAACAAAGCTGTTCAAGGTCGTTTTTATATGCCGTTACAGTATTTTGCGACATTCCCTTTACAGAACCAAGATAAAGCAAAAATTCTTCACAAGCCTCTTTTATTGTCAAAAAAATTTACCTCAAACTTCAGAAGGAACAGGAGCTGGCATTTCTTCTTCTCCAGCAGAGTGCAGATAATCACAATCAGGATTTATACAGGATTTGTAAGTTCCGTTCTTTTTGTCAAATTTTTCAACCATAAACCATCCGCACTTAGGACAGGTTGCGTCGATAGGTTTAAAATGACTGATAAATGAACATTTTGGATAATTTGTACATCCGTAGAAAGATTTTCCTCTTCCTTTTGATTTTCGTTCAACAATGTCGCCGTTGCAACCTTTTATCGGACATTTTGCAAGCGGAATAGACTTTGTATTGTGACATTCTGGAAATCCTGAACAGGCAAGGAAAAAGCCAAATCTGCCGAGTTTTTTTACCATCGGCTTGCCGCATTTTTCGCAGACTAAATCAGTTTTTTCATCCAAAAATCCCTTTATGCTTTCTGTATTATGTTCAACTTCTTCAACACGTTTTTTAAAAGGTCCATAAAAGTCGCGAATCATATCGTTCCATACGACCTTGTCCTGTTCAACTGCATCAAGTTCGTTTTCAACTTCCGCCGTAAATTTTTCGTTTATAACGTCAGGAAACGATTCTACAAGAATTTTTGAAATCATTTTTCCGAGAACCGTCGGCATAAGCTGCCTGTTATTTCTTGTTACATAATAACGATCAAGCAAAACCGAAATAATCGGCGCATAAGTTGAAGGACGTCCAATTCCCTTCTCTTCGAGCATTTTTACGATTGAAGCGTCCGTATAGCGTGCAGGTCCAGAAGTAAAGTGCTGTTCGGGATAGAACTTATGAGCGCTATCCAAAACCTCACCTTCTTTTAAAGCTGGAATATTTCCTGTAACTTCTTCTTTTGAAGAAAGAACTTTCATTACGCTGTAAAAACCTTTTTCAATAAGTTTTGAAGCGCTTACACGGAAAAGAGCCTCTCCAGCTTCAATATCAACGCTTGTCGTCCGAGTTTTTGCATTGTTCATCTGGCTTGAAAAAAATCTTTCCCAAATAATTGAATAAAGCCGCAACTGGTCGCGAGTAAGATATTCTTTTACGCTGTCAGGAGTGTAATCAATATAAGTCGGGCGAATACATTCATGCGCATCCTGAGCACTTTTTCCAACTGCATAATGAATCGGCTCTGCAGGAAGTTGGTCAGGGAAATTTTTGCCAATCCATTTGCGGACATCATCGAGAGCGCTCTGTGCAATTCTGACAGAATCTGTACGCATATAAGTAATAAGACCGACACGGCTGCTTCCAATCTGAATTCCTTCATAAAGCTGCTGTGCAACCTGCATGGTCTTTCTTGAAGTAAACCCTAGTCTGTTTGCAGCATCTTGCTGAAGTTTACTCGTCGTATAAGGCGCTTTTGGGCGAACTGTTTTGTCAGTACTTTTTATTTCCTTTACTTTACATTCGGAATTTTTTATTTCTTCGATGATTTTATTGACTTCAGCTTCGTTTTTTAATTCAGGTTTTGCCCCCTTATATTTTACGAGTTGAGCCGTAAACTGGGTTTTACCTTTTATAAAATCCGCTTCCAAAGTCCAATATTCTTCAGGAATAAAATCTTCCACTTCTTTTTCGCGTTCGCAAATAAGGCGCAATGCAACCGACTGAACGCGGCCTGCAGAAAGTCCGTTTTTTACTTTTTCCCACAAAAGAGGACTCAAATTATAGCCTACAAGACGGTCAAGAACACGTCGGGCCTTTTGCGCGTTTACAAGGCTTTCATAAATACCACGAGGATTTTTTACCGCTTCGCGAATTGCATTTGGAGTAATTTCATTAAAAACAACACGTTTTATGTCCGCAGATGTTTTTTCTTTGATTGCATTGTTCAAATGCCAGGCAATTGCTTCTCCCTCACGGTCAGGATCGGATGCCAGAAAAACGTGACTGCTGTTTTTTGCATCTTTCTGCAATTCTTTTAAAAGTTTTGCACGTCCACGGACTGTTATATATTCAGGTTCAAAATTATTATCAATTTGGATTGCCATCCGGCTTTTCGGGAGATCTATAAGATGTCCCATGCTTGCTTTTACCGTATAGCCTGGCCCAAGATATTTTTCAATTGTTTTTGCTTTTGCAGGAGATTCTACAATTACCAGAGTTTTTTCTGCACTCTCTTTTTTCTTAGCTGCCATTTTTTACTCCAAATTCAATCAATAAACAGATCTAACTGTTCTTTTTCTTTTTTTAAGTTTATTCCGCAGAAATCTTCGTTTTTTAACGTAAAATATTCTGCGTAGTTTTTTACAACAGGCGCCCCTTCAGAAACGTATCTTTCCGGAGAATTCTGGCTTTTTACATAAGCCTTTTTTTGTCCGTTTTTTTCTCTTAAAGCCATCGCTGAAAGTTTTTGAGCGTTTATTGAGTCCAAAGCCTTTGCTTCCTGATTAAAACACGCTTCGTGAAAAAACACATACCTGTTATAATCAAGTGCAAGCCCCGCCGTAATCATAGCTCCGCTTCCAGCAGGAGCCTGAACCACCACAGTCACCGGACTCAAAGCGGCAATAATTCTGTTGCGTTGCACAAAACGAAAAGGCTGGGCAGGAGTTCCGGGCGTATATTCGCTCAAAATCAATCCGTCGTTTTCGACAATTTGAACGGCAGTTTTTGAGTGCCCAGCAGGAACAATTGAATCAATTCCACCAGGTAAAACAGCCACTGTTTTTGCAGATTTTCCAGCTAATGCTCCGCGATGACTTGCAATGTCAATTCCATAAGCAAGGCCAGAAATTACAGTTTCGCCATTATCTGACGCCTCTCTTGCAAAATCAAAAGCGGCATTTTTTCCAGTAAAAGTCGCTCTTCGAGTTCCTACCATCGAAACACAATTCGCTTTCAAACAATCCAAATTTCCACGATAAAAAATAACATAAGGAGAATCTTTCATTTCGGTCAGCAACGCTGGATAATCCGAATCTCCGAAAAAACTCCATCTTATGCCAAATTTCTGCATAAGGAAATTTGCGGTTTGTGCTTTTTTTAGAACTTTTTTTCCATCCCAGAAGGTTTTTATTAAATCCCTGTTTATAATAGAAGAAAGTTCTTTATTTGACATTAACGCAATGTCATTAAAACTGTCAAGTTTTTTTTGCAAAAGAGTCTTTTCTTTGAGCGTTAAAAAAGAGGCCTCGGAAAGAATCAGCCTCTTTATAATTTCGTTTTCGCTAATTTGCATACGAAGCATCAAGTGCAATTTTTTTATTTGCTTCTGCGCTCTTTTTTTTCTGTTCAGATTTTGTTACAGAAATTATTTTATCATAAAGCGAAACAGCACTATCGTACTGACCTTCAACATAATATGCCCTGGCAAGAACAAACATAATGTCTGTGTTTTTTGTTTCAACGCTGAGAGCAGTTTCAAGATAAGGAATTGCTTTTTCGCACTGATCAAGTTCAAAAACATAGAGAACGCCAAGACCGTAAAGTGAACGGACATAACGCGGTTCAATTTCAATCGCCCTTAAATAGGCACTTTCCGCAAGTTTTAAATAATTGAATTTTTCGGCAGAAGTTCCACCGCTCGCACTAAAATCCAGGGAAGCTTTTGCCATATAACCGGCGCAAACCCCGACATAATAAAAAAGATTTTGGTTTGCAGGATAATATTGAATTGCAGTTTGAAAAGTTTTTAAGGCTTCGCCGTACATTTTTGCATCAAGATAACGAGTTGCAAGCATTTTGTACCAGATTCCAATTTGAGAATTTGCAAGCTGAATATCGGTCACGCGGTCTTGATATTTCTTTATAGCATCTTTTAATTCAACCTCGGTCGTAGGAGAACCAACATTTTCTTCCATTTTTTGAAGACGGATTATTGTCTTGCTTGATTTTCCAGAACAGCCACAAAGAAGAAAGGTTGCTAAAAAAAAGGCAAAAACTGAATTCTTTAATTTTTTTTGTGAAGATTTTTTTAAGACGATTTTTATCATTTTCTTAATCCCCCTGATCTTCCGTTCTATGTCCCGGAAAAAACTTTTTATGAGCTTCTCTCAATTGAGAATTTTCAATATGCGTGTAAATTGTAGTCGTTGCAAGATCCGAGTGACCGAGCAATTCCTGCACAGAACGCAAATCCATTCCGCCAGCGAGCAAATGGGTTGCAAAACTGTGGCGCAAAGTATGAACTTTTGCATTTATTCCGCTTTTTGCTTCGTAAATTTGAAAATTCTTCCAAATTCCTTTTCTGCTCAAAGGCTTACCTTGATAATTTACAAAAACTTCATCAATTACTCTAGTATCAACCAGCAGTGGCCGAACTTCATTTAAATACGCTTCAAGGCGAATTTTTGCTGCTTCTCCAAACGGCACCATCCGCTCTTTATCACCTTTTCCATGAACAATCAAAACCATCTCTTTTAGATGAAGATTCTGTATTTTTAGTCCGACAGCTTCGCTAATCCGAAGTCCGCAACTGTAAATAAGTTCAAACAAGGCTCTGTCGCGAATTCCCAGCGGTTTAGAAAGGTCAATTGCATTCAACAAAGCATCAACCTGTTCAACACTCAAAACTTTCGGCAGAGAACGGCTCGGTTTTGGTCTGTCCAAAGGAAGCGCAAAATTCTCTTTCCAATAGTTTTTTCTCTTTAAAAAAGAACCAAAGAGCCGGAGCGCCGAAATATCTTTCGCAATTGTAAGTTCGTCCGTTCCTTCAGTTTTTCTCCAGACAAGATAATAAACCAAATTTTTTGTGGTTACAGAAGAAAGTTTTATTTTTTCTTTTGCCAGCCACCTAAAAAAAAGAATAACACATTCTGCGTAAGTTTTTGCTGTATTTTCGCTAAGCCGTTCAACAGTCCTTACATCAGTATAAAACTGTTGAACAAGCATTTTTACCGTCATTTTTTATTTTTTTGAAAGATCAATGAGTTTTGAATATTTTTTTCTCAAATATGTAGGCTGATTTATATCGTTTATATCAAAATTCGGCGGAGGAACAAGCCCAGACTGCATGCGGTTAGAAACATTTTCCCTTCTTTCTGCAAGATTATTTGCTGGCTTTGCGCCACCTGCAATTTTTGAAGCGGTGCTCTGTTCAACCACAGGAATTTCTTTTTTCTTTTCGGAAAACATCGAAACATCTTCAAAAGAACCACCGTTCAAAACGTTTATAAAATCGCCAAGACCGATTGTGTTTTTGTCGTTTTTTTGTTTTGCCGACGTCTGCACATTTTCTTCTGCTGCCGATTCTTCCTGGTTTTCTTCAAAAACTTCAGGAGAATTAAAACCTGTTGCAACGACAGTTACGCTGATTTTATCACCAAGCTCTGGTTCGGTATAAAGTCCCCACAAAACTTTTACATCTTTAGATGCGCTAGCCGTAATTCCTTTTACAATTTCATCACATTCATCAATACCAACGCTTTCATCACCACTGATTTTTACAAGAACATTTTTTGCTCCATCAATGTGAGTATCAGAAAGAAGTTTGTTATTGATTGCCATAGAAGCAGCATCGACAGCACGATTTTCGCCCTCTGCAACGCCAATTCCAAGAATAGCATCGCCCTGACCTTTCATTACGGTATTTACATCGTTAAAGTCGCGGTTTACAACGCCAGTTTTTGTAATTATATCAGAAATTCCCTGTACACCCTGACGCAAAATATCATCAATAATCTTAAATCCCTGCAAAACTGAAGGCTTTTTTTCCGGGCCTTCAAAAACGCGCTGGTTTGGAATAACAATCAAAGAATCAACTTCTGTGCGTAGTTTTTTTATACCTTCTTCTGCAAGTTCGCGGCGTGCCTCACCTTCAAAATCAAAAGGAGTCGTAACTACAGCGACAGTAAGGATTCCAAGTTCTTTTGCGAGTTTTGCAACGACAGGGGCAGATCCAGTTCCTGTTCCACCACCCATTCCTGCCGTAATAAAAACCATATTTGTTCCCTGCAGGAGTTTTTTTAGATTTTCAGATTCTTCTTTTGCGGCCTCTTCACCAATTTCTGGATGCATTCCCGCTCCAAGACCTCCAGTAATTTTTTTACCGATTTGAATTTTATAGTCGGCCTTAGAAACGGCAAGATGCTGCAAGTCTGTATTAAGCGCAATAAATTCAACACCTTGAATTCCAGCATCAATCATATTATTTACGGCATTTCCGCCACAGCCACCACAACCGATAACCTTAATTTTTGTAGGGTTTACAGGTTCGATTGTTTTTACTGAAAAATCAGGTTCTATTTTTTCCGATTTTTCCTCGTTTACGGCTAAAATATTCATTTTGTCCTCCCGCCCATATTTTTTAGCAAATCCCCATCTGCTTTTTTATAAACTCCAATTTTTAGATGTTCTGTCAGGACAAACATCGAGTTTCATCAAAACATTCTAAAACTTGACTTTTGACCTTCTAAAAGAACTTTTTGAAAAATTTCTGGATAAGTCCCATTTCATCCGAATGTTTTTCGTTCTGTCCTTTTTTATTTTTTTTGTTCGGGCTGTCTGGTCCACAAAACCCTTCAAAATAACCGTTTACAAGTCCAACAGCAGTTGCGAAATCAGGTCTTCTATATTCTCCCCGAATTCCGCCAAAATCTCCAGGAACCCCGATTCTAACGGCAGTTGTACCAAAAACGCTTTCGGCAAGCTGAACAACTCCAGGCATAAGCGCTCCGCCACCAGTCAAAATAATATTTCCAGACAACTGTAAATTTGCCCGGTCGATTATTTCGTCCCGAATCATTGTAAAAATTTCCTGCATTCGAGGCTCAATAATTTCGCAAATTTCTGAACGAGTACAAACTTCTGGCGGACGGCCACCAGCACCAGGAATTATAACCTCTCTTTCGCCTTCCATTGCTTCGAGCCAGCAGCATCCGTCTTCGATTTTAATTTTTTCGGCATTTGCGGCAGAAACGCCTTTTACGACAGCAATATCGTTCGTAACAAGGTTGCCTCCGACAGGAATCGAAACCGTACAGACAGGAGCATCTTTGTTTATAACGATTGCGTCCGTAGTTCCGCCACCCAAATCTATTATAATCGACCCCAAATCTCTTTCTTCAGGATCCATTACAGCGTGCATCGAAGCCAGGGTTTTCAGCATAATATTATCAAGCGAATAGCCTGCACGTTCAATACATTGAGTTATATTTGCAATTGCAGTTTTTGAAGTGGTAATTATCAAAACTTCTGCTTCAAGCCTGACAGCAAGATTTCCAAGAGGCTCTTTGCAAGGCAGATTTCCGTCAATAATAAAATTTTGAGGAATTACGTGAAGCATTTTTCTGTCATAAGGAATATTTATTGAATTTGAAGCGTCAATAACGTTCTTAATATCCTGTTTTGTAATTTCGCGCGCGCCTTTTCCATGAGAAGCAATCGGCAAAAATCCAGTTGAATTCTGACTTTCAACTTGCTGACCGCCAATTGCAGTCACACAAGAATAAACTTCGTATCCAGCCTTTTGCTCCGCTTCTTCAATACAACTTTTTATACATTCCATTGCACTTTCGCGATTTACGATTATACCATTTCGCAGACCAGCAGATGCTTTTTGAGCCGTACCGATAATTTCTATTTTGTTGTCTTCTGTAATTTCTCCAATTACAGTGCGCACATTGCTTGTGCCCAAATCAAGACCAACTATAATATTGCCCAAAATATGCTCCCATAAAAAGTCAAGATTAAAACTTCAGTTTTAGGATTGACTTTTTAAGTTGTTTCGCAACGAAGTGAGAAACAACCGATGATAAGAAAGTTTGCAACGCAAACTTTTAAAGATAAAAACAGACTCCATTTTCGGCTGTTTTTATCAAGCCTCCTAAAAACAACCGTTACTTAGAAGAACGGGAATGATAAGAAATTGAACCGTAACGCAAATCGATTACATCAACATCGCGATCCAAACCAGTCACAACGTCAAGAGTTACCATCATTTTTTGCAGAGTATCTTCGTCCAAAATGCGATCTGCAAGAACCCGAAGATGGGCTTTTAACGGAATCAAAACAAGTTCAAAATTGCCGTATTCTCGTGGAACAACATGAATTTCGGAAACCGCCGCAAAATATTTTTTGTTTACAGACTGAATTTTTGCAATCTGATCAATAAGCAAATGATATTTTGACGGAAGCCTCATTCCCTCGGGAATGTTTTCCACAGGAACTCCAGAAATAATCGGAATTGAACCGTCAACAGGAAGTTCGGCAGATTTTACAGGAAATAGTACTCCGTTTTTGTCGATTTGAACAGGCACAGTTCTGTCATTTTTATTCACAAAAGTAACTGCGACTGGCTCTCGCTCCTTTATTTTTATAAAAATTCTGTCAGGAAACCGCCGTTCAATTTCAACATCTTCGATTCCCGGAATACTTGCAATTATCGACTGAACCTGAATCTTATTGAACCGGATAAAATTTCTGTCGAGTTTTTCACCACAGGCATTTACAATTTCCTGACGCGTACAATTATTCAAGCCGTAAAAATTTATCTTTACATTGTTCAGACACGGAAAAACAAAAATATAAACGATTGCCTCCACAAAAAGCAAAACCAGAAGAATCGCAAACACAATCTTCAAAACTTTACCTTTCGTGTCTTTTTTCTTATGATCTTGAACCTTAAAATCCTCAAAAGAGGTTATCATTATCTCGCTCATCTTATCTCTTCTCCGTCAAAAACTTCAAATTCATTTTCTTCTTCAATTCTCGACGCATTTAGGATAAAACCACACATTGCAAGCGTAAAAATAATTGAAGAACCGCCAGAACTAAAAAACGGCAACGGAATTCCTGTAGAAGGCAAAACTCCGCCAGCGACGCCAATATTCACAAGCGACTGCAAGACAATCATCATTCCAAAGCCAAACGAAGAAATTGAAGCAAAATAATTTCCGCAGCACAAACTTATTTTTATAACCCGATAAGCAAAGGCCGAAAGAATTGCAATATAAACAGCAACTCCAAAAAGTCCCATGGCTTCCGCCCAGCCTGCAAAAATATAATCAGACTGAATTTCCGGAACTCCGCCCAATTTTGTCAAACCAGTTCCAATTCCCTGTCCAAAAAGTCCACCGTCAATAATTGCACGTTTTGCGCCGTTTACCTGCCAATTAAGCGTCTGCTCGTAACTGTCTGGCGCTAAAAAACCAACAATTCGGTTTACGCGGTATGGTTCAAGGAGAATAAAAAGCGCAAAAAAAGGAATAGCAAGTCCTGCAAGAGGAATAAACATCTTTAATTTAATGCCAGAAACAAAAAAAAGTAAAAGTCCTGAGCCAATTATAAAAATTCCAGTACTGAAATCCTGCTGAGCAAAAACAATTCCGCCAAAAACTACAAGCCCAATAACAGCTGGAAAATCCGATCTTTCTTCTTCGAGGGAATTACGCTGCTTGTCAAAAAGATTGGCTAAATACAAAACCATCGAAAATTTTATAGCTTCGGAAGGCTGAAAAGTCGAAAAATACGGAATTCTTATCCAACGACGGGCACCATTTCTTTCAACTCCAATTCCTGGAATAAAAGTCAAAACACACAGAAAAAGAGAACCCAAAACAATAAAAGGCAGTATTTTTCGAAGTTTTTTTATATCAATCACCGCAAAAAAAATCATAAAAAGAAGCCCTATAAAAGAACTTACAAGTTGTCTTTGAGTAGAATGAAACGGATTTTGATGAAACCGCAGGCCGTAAGTCATCGAACAAAAATAAAGCGTTACAATTCCAATTCCCCACAACAAAATAACAAGGATTAAAAAATGAGAATCGCTTTTTTTGTAAGTTGAACTCGGTTTTTCGGCAAAAAAATTAAAATTATGCATTTTCGGTTCCACCATCGTTTAAAAGCGGAACAAGACGTTCCAATGCAATTCCGTGACTTGCCTTCAGAAGAATAAAATCACCTTCAACCGCAAATTTTTTTATCATTTCAGCAATTTTCTGAATTGAATCTTCATCGCTGTGTTCAAAATATTCAAGGCGAAGATTTTCTGTCCTCTGTCCGCAATTTTTTGCACATTCAAACCCGCTGAGCATGTCTTTTCCCACAAAAACGATCATATCCGCTCCGCCTTTTACAGCTTCAAGACCAACTTTTTTGTGAGCTTCGCACGACTCCTGCCCAAGTTCAAGCATAGACCCGAGAACAAAAATCTTTTTTCCACTAAATTTTATGCTGCCAGCAAATTCCAAAGCCTTTTCCATAGAATCTGGATTTGCGTTGTAACAATCTTCAAGAATTTTATATTTTCCCTTTAAAATACGACTTCTGCCATTTAAAGGCTTTACTTTTTCAATTCCATTTTTAATCTGCCGGCTAGAAAGTCCGAGAGCGCGACCAATTTCAACTGCGGCAAGAGCATTTAAATAATTGTAGCTTCCAGGAATTGCAAGATGAACCGTTTCATCATCCAACTTAAAACTCGTTCCGTCAATTCCATCATCGCTTAAAAATTCAATTCCGTTGTTTTTTACATTTTTTCCATAAAAAACAACATTTCCTTTTACGCCCTCTGCCAAAAATTTAGAAAAATCATCACTTTCCGGAATCAAGGCAGTTCCATCTTCCTTTAAGAAATTAAAAATTTTCTTTTTTTCTTCCGCAATTTTCTGACGACTTCCAAGTTTTCCAATGTGAGCCGTTCCAATATTCGTAATTGCACAAAATTGTGGCTTAAAAATTTCGGCAAGTTCACCGATTTCGCCCTCACGGTTCATTCCCATTTCGAGAAGTGCAACCTGATTTTCGCTTCGAATTTCAAAACAGCTCAAAGGAAGACCAGTTTCGCTATTAAAATTTCCTTTATTACAGACAACATTATATTTTTCGCTCAAAACAGACGCTGCAATTTCTTTAGTCGTAGTTTTTCCACTAGAACCTGTTACAGACACGCGGATCAAGTCTGGAAATTTTTCAACATAGCGTTTGGCAGCTTTTTGAAGCGCATAAAGGGTATTTTCAACAAGAATGAATGCAGTTTTCGGGTTGTTTTCTGCCATTTTTTTGAATTCTTCAGAAGATTTTTCAAAAGCACATCGCGCAACAAAAACAACAGACGCGCCCTTTTCCAAAGCCTGAGGAATATATTTATGTCCATCCTGAAATTCTCCAATTAAGGGCACAAAAAGCGAACCAGGAACGACACTGCGACTGTCAGTCACAACGAATTTAAAAGAAAAAAGAGAAGAATCAAAATTGCCAACAACGCTTCCATAAACAGCTTCAAGAAGTTCATTCAGCGTCAAAAGAGATGTATTTGTTTTTTCAGCAGCAAGATTCTTCATTTTAAGTTACCTTAAATTTTAATTTTCCCCTTTAATCTCAACCCGAACAATATCTTCGGTGTTGGCTTTTCGCATTCCAAGTTCTCCTTCAGCAATTTTTTCAATTCTTTCAGAACTCGAAAGCACACTTATATCAGAAATCAATTTTCTGTTCTGTTCAACAAGCTCGACCTGTTTTTTTTCCAAAGATTTTATCTCTGCGCGCAGTTTCTTATAGCGATAAGACTGAAACGCCTGAAAAACCAGCAAAACAGGAATCAAAAAAGTTGCAAGGCAGGCAAAAAAATATGATTTAAAAAATTTTCTTTTCATCACATAGCCTCTTCTTCGATTGCCATAAAATGCTGAACGCTCGCATCATGGATTTTCCTTACAACACGGAGTTTTGCGCTTCTGCTCGGAGAATTCGTCTTTACTTCCTGGGCAGTCGGCTCAACAGGTTTTCTGGTTAAAATTTCAGCGCAGGCAGAACCACCGCAAGTACAGACAGCCTGTTCCGGAGGACAAACACACTGTTTTCCTAAATTTCTAAAATAATTTTTTACAATGCGGTCTTCTAGAGAATGAAAAGTAATCACGCCCATTTTTCCACCGTCTTTTAAAACATTGAACGCACTGTGCAAAGCGTTTGGCAGACGGCGCAATTCACTATTTACAGCAATTCGCAAAGCCTGAAAAGTTCTTGTCGCTGGATGAATCTGGCCGTAACGATAGTTTGCAGGAACCGCATTCCAGATAATTTCAGCAAGAGCTTTTGAAGAATTGATTTTTCCACCCATTCTAGCTTCAACAATCGCCTTTGCAATTCTTCGGCTCATTTTTTCGTCGCTGTACAAATAAATCATATTTGCAAGTTCATCTTCTTTCCAGGAATTTACGATATCACCTGCACTTTCCCCTTCAGAAGCATTAAGCCTCATATCCAAAGGTTCATCATGCCGAAAAGAAAATCCCCTCCCACTCTTTTCGTAATGATAAACACTTATGCCCAAATCAAAGAGAATTAAATCCGGTCTTTCGCTAGACATATCATAATTCTCATAAAAATCATTAAACCATCCGTTAAAAAAATTCATTCTTTCGCCAAACAAAGAAAGTCTTTCTCGCGCTCTAGCCTGAATATTTTTATCAGCATCAAGTCCAATGATATGAAGTCCAGGAAATTTAGAAAGAAAAGCAAAAGAATGTCCACCTTCTCCCAAAGTTGAGTCAATCATTAAAGCATTTTTCTCAAAAAGTTCTCCAACAGGACTTAAATAATCCAAGCATTCCTGCAAAAGAACTGGAGTATGAACAATTTCCAATTTAAAACCCCCGCAAACTTCAAGAAAAAACTGCACAGACAAAAAAAATCCGACACACAGCAGTTTTTTCAATAAAATTTACAAATTTATAGTACTGAGTGCCTCTGCAGCGTCTTTTAAATCCTGCTCATTTTCTTCAAGATAAGATTTATAAGATTCACTGTCCCAAAGTTCCATATACCTGTTAATTCCAAGAATTATGCAATCTTTAGACAGTCCTGCATACTCACGCAAACTCTGCGGGATAGAAAGCCGTCCAGCTTTATCAAGTTCAACTTCTTGAGCTGGAGCAATAAGACTACGAAGAACAAGACGATTTTGCTTGCTGAAAGGAGAAGCCGTTTCCATAATTTTAGAAGAAAGAACCTTCCATTCTTCCAGCGTATAAAGCCATAAACAGCGGTCAAACGACTGCGTAACGATGAGGATATTTTTTTCTGATTCACCGAACAACTCATTTCTAAGTTTTGCTGGAAAAAGAATTCTCCCTTTTTCATCCAGCGTGTTCCGGTACTCACCGGTCAGAAGTTCCACTTTTTTACCACTTTACTCCACTTTTTCCCACTTAAAATACATTTTAACCAATAAAATCATAAAGTCAACCACTTTTTAAGCCGATAAAATGAATATTTTACTGCTTAAAAAAAATTAAGCGACAGCAAAACAAAACAGCAAAACAAAAGCAATCAAAATGACCGTCATAAACACATACAACGAAAATTCCCTGCACCACACGCTAAAAAACATCTACGCCCTTGAGTTCAACGGAAAAACCGAACAAAAATCCGGACGCTTCGTCTGCGACATAATCACCCAGGACAACGAGATAATCGAAATTCAAACCTCAAACATCTCCGCCCTAAAACGAAAAATCGAATATTTTCTAAACAAAAACACAAAAATAAGAATCGTCCATCCGCTAATCGAGGAAAAAATCATAAAAACTTTTTCTCAAGACGACATTCTCCTTTCAAAAAGAAAAAGCCCGTCAAAACAAACCGTCTACACCGCACTCCGCTCTCTTACAGGAATTTACAGTTTTTTAGGAAACAAAAATCTTTCTATAGAATTTTTAAACGTAAAAATTACAGAAATCCGCCGTCAAACAGAACAAAACGTCCAAAACAAGACAAAAAGCCGCCGGCACCTAAAAAATTATCTTGTGACCGACAAAATTCTCGAAACAATCAATTCAAAACAAATTTTCTGCACAAAAGAAGACTGGAAAAACCTGCTTCCGTTGTCACTTCCAGAATTTTTTACGCCACCAGAACTACAAAAATCTCTTTTAGAAAAAAACTGGCCAAAAAATTTTTCAAAAACAAACATCAAATCATGCGTAAAATACTATACGCTCTTAATCTGGCTCCTGAAAAAAATGCAGCTCATAAAAAAAACAGATAAAAAGAAAGGAAAAAGTTGGATTTATAAAATCAATTAGGGCGTGCCGTTTTTTTGCAAAAAAAAACGTCGGGTCAAACGTGGCTACAGCGTCTTCGCGCTTTCGGTGCCCTGCACCCGCTTTGCGGCCACTAATGCCCCTCACGCAAAAAAATGGGACCATCCAAAAGCCAATTCACCGTAATTCATACAAATCACTTGGAATAAAACTTTTAGGACAGTCCCTTTTTAAGAAAGCCTATCGACTACCAATCATCCATAATATCATCTTCATCACGGTTTTCAACGTCATAAAGATCAGTTACGGCATTCAAAGCATCAAAATAAACATAGTACTGACCGCGGGCAAGAGCCGGATCACAGTCAATTCTAAATCCAAGAATACGAAGTCCTGGTCTAATTCCATTGTAAGCGCTCTGCTGGATAATTCCATGCTCTCCATCCGGAGTCGGAGGAATTGCGACTGTCATCTTTCTCCAGCCGGAAAATGCAAGATTTCCCATGTAAAGTTCAAAGTTGTTTCCAAAATAATCCTGAACTAAAAGATAAAGGCTATGTCCCATATTGCGTCCTGCAACCCAAACAGAAACAGTCTTTGTAACACCTTCAATCGGGATTGGACGGGCAGAGCGGATAAAGAAGGAGTTTATACCGCGTCTGAAAAATTCAACTTTAACGCCCAAAACTTTTGAATCTTCCGCTTCCTCATCACCTTTTACAGGCTCTTTCATTGCAGGAGAACCGTCAAAAAGTCGGCTCGAAATTACACCAAAATCAGGAGAAATCGAAGCATTCCAAGAACCTTCAATTTCGAATTTGTCTACAGATATTTCACGGAGAGCCTGTTTTGCAGAATCTGCACCGATAATTGTCGGATCAGGATCTGAAAGGCTAGAATTCTGTGCAAAAGCAATACTTGCCGCTGCCAATGTAAAAATTACAGAAATTAACTTTTTCATTATTTTGCATCCTCACTGCTTGAGCTTGATGATGAATCACCAAAATCAATATCTTTAAGTTCATATCCATCAAAAATATTGCTCAAAGTATTTGTCGTATATTTAAGCTGATCGAAGAAGATATTAAAATCATCCACAAATTCATCTGGATCAGTGCGTACTCTAAAACCAACAAACATCATCGTATCAGGACCGCTACGAAGTCTTGAGTGCTGACGGATTGAAGTAGGAACGGTTACAATAACATTTTTCCAACCGTTAAATGCAAGGTTTCCAGCCGGAAGAGTATGAACGCGGCCATCAGAGTCACGAACAAGAATATCGATGTAATAAAGATAGTTTGCGCCCCAAACCCAAAAATCTATCTGTGTACAAGTTCCAACAAAAGGAATTTCGTAAGGTTTTCCATCAACTTCAGGATAAACCTCAAACCAGTTTTCTCCCTTGCGTGCAAATTTAGTTTTTATACCGAGAACCTTAGGTTCAGCATTTTTATCTCTATTTAAAACTCTAAGAGAATTTGGTTGTCCAGGCACAAAATCTTTTTTCGGAAAACCTTCTTCAATGAAGCGACTTGTCTGAACACCCCAAGTCCACAACTCAGTACCAGCCATATTCTGGTATGCATTTTTTTCACCCTTATTGTCAAAATCATCAACAATAAAAGTTTCTACCGCCCTGCTGCTTGGCTGTGCAAATACCGGAGCACAGAATCCAAAAAGAAGAGCAAGACTAGTTAAAGCAACAACGCTTTTTTTCATCTAAAAACTCCTTCATGCGTATTACCTGATAATACGACAATTTAGTTATCGGCATTATTTTCTAAAATAATTATACAACATTTCAAATTATATTTTTCTCTCTGTCCTTTGTCAAACTCTTTTAGCATCATTTATTTTCTAAAAAGCAAAAACTTTACACAAATCTGCGCATTTTCTTCTTAACTTGATTTTTCGTTTCTGACGCTGCATAATAATAACAAGAGAACAACACCAATGGAGGCGTAAAAGTTTATGGTAAATTACAAAGATTTAGGACTAGTAAACACCCGCGATATTTTCGCGAAGGCAATAAAAGGCGGATATGCAATTCCTGCCTACAACTTCAACAACATGGAACAGATGCAGGCAATTATCCAGGCCTGCGTAGAAACAAAATCTCCTGTAATCCTTCAAGTTTCAAAAGGCGCCCGCCAATATGCAGACAAATTCATCCTCAGAAATCTTGCTCGTGGCGCAGTAGAATATGCTCATGAACTCGGTTGCGATATTCCAATCGTCCTTCACCTTGATCACGGTCCTAACTTTGAAGTAGCGAAAGACTGTATCGACAACGGTTTTTCTTCAGTTATGATTGACGGTTCTTCACTTCCATACGAAGAAAATATTGCTCTCACAAAACAGGTCGTTGACTACGCGCATAAATTCGACGTTACCGTAGAAGCAGAACTCGGTGTTCTTGCTGGAGTTGAAGACGAAGTAAGCGCTGCAGAAAGCCACTACACAAAACCAGAAGAAGTCGTAGACTTTACCCGCAAAACAGGCTGCGATTCCCTCGCAATTTCAATTGGAACCTCTCACGGTCGCTGTAAATTTACTCCAGAACAGTGTACCCGCAACGCCGACGGAATTTTAATTCCACCGCCACTCGCATTCGACGTTCTCGCAGAAATCGAAAAACAGCTTCCAGGATTCCCGATTGTACTGCACGGCTCATCTTCCGTACCAATTCAATATGTAAAAATGATTGAACAGTACGGCGGAAAAATTCCAGATTCAGTCGGAATTCCAGAAGAACAACTCAGAAAAGCAGCAAAATCAGCCGTTTGCAAAATCAATATCGACTCAGACGGCCGTCTTGCAATGACAGCACTTGTCCGCAAAGTTCTTGCAGAAAACCCAGGCGAATTCGATCCTAGAAAATACCTTGGACCTGCTCGTGACGAGCTCAAAAAAATGTACATGCATAAAAACATCGACGTTTTAGGCTCAGCAGGACACGCGCTCGACTAAAATTTGCCAGTTCTTAATAAAAAGGCTGTTCAAAGCAAATGCCAAAGCTTTTACAGGCACTGCTTTTGACAGCCTTTTATTTTTTCAGGCGCTAATTCTGCCGTCCAGCGTTTCTCCGTGGTTCGGTAACCCTCAGTCCTTCGGACCGGCTTTGCCACCACTACGGAACGGAGCGCATTTTTCTTAAAAAACTATTTTTTCAACTTAAAGCCAAATCTAAAAAGACACAAAACTGCAAAAACAACGCAGACAGAAATCCAGATCCACCAGTCAAAATCAAAATAATAAAAAGTCATAACAAGCGAAGCAAAAACAGATTCGGCCAGAATCAAAAAACCGTTAAGCACAAATTTTGCAGACTTACCTTTTAAATTCAAATAAAAAGCCTTGACGTCCGTCTCAAGCGCAAAAACCGCAAAGAAAAACATCACCGGCAAAACAAAAAGCATAAAGAACGAAAGTTCCGCATTTTTTGTAAAAATCCAAAACGGAACATAAACGCACAAAAAAGGAAGAAAAAAATACAAAAAGCCGTCGATTCTTACCTGCCATTCATCGTTCGACCACAAAATAAAAAAGACAAAAAACAGGGCGGGAATAAAAAAACTAAAAATCCACTGCAACAAAAAGAAAAACGCAGGGTCAGTTCCCTGATATTCAGGAACAAAAATACAGAATTCAAAAATTGCACAGAGCGCGCATCCGCTCAAAGCGCCAAAAAGCACAACTAAAAAACGACTTTTTAAGTATTCAAAACCTAATCTTTTATAATCAGAACATGCCTTAAAAAAAGTTATTATTGGAAACAATAAAAAAGAAAACAAATACATAGGTGTAATAAAAAATATCAGCAAAGTTCTATTTTTTCAATATATCGGATACAAAAACAGATAAAAAACAACTAGACAAAGAATCTCAGAATTTGCTATTATGTAAAGACTTATTGATACAAGTGTTTTGCAAAACACTAGGAGGAACGTTGGCAGACATTAAAGGTTTAAGAATCAATGAACAGATTCGTGTTCGTGAAGTTCGTTTGATTGATGGTGAAGGTGAAAAGAGTGAAGTAAAAATTATTTCAACTCGCGACGCACTGGAATTAGCAAAAGAGAGAAATCTCGACCTTGTTGAAGTGTCCCCTAACGCAAATCCACCGGTTTGCAAGATTCTTAACTTTGGTAAGTATCGGTACGAGCAGGAAAAAAGACTCCGTGATTCCCGCAAGAACCAAAAAGCCCTTAAGAATAAGGAAATCCGCATGCAGCCAAAAATCGGCGCAGGCGACCTTGACACCAAGGCAAAACACATTCAGGAATTCCTTGATGATGGTAACAAGGTAAAAGTAACGATCCGTTTCCGCGGACGTGAACTTGCCCACACAGAACTTGGATTTGATGTCCTGAAGGAAGTAGAAAAAAGACTTCGTGAAGGTTCATACGTAATCGAAAAGGCTCCGGCAATGGAAGGCCGTTTCATGTCTATGACCTTAAATTCGAAAGTCAAGTAAAGGAATGAGGTAAAGTAAAATGCCTAAGATGAAGACAAAGAAAGCCTCAGCTAAGAGATTCTCTCTTACTGGAACTGGCAAAGTAAAGTACAAGAAAATGAATCTTCGTCATATTTTGACTAAGAAATCACCAAAACGTAAGATGCACCTTCGTGGCGCTGGAATTCTTTCTGAAGATTCAGCAGCAAGAATCCGCAAACAGCAGCTTCCATACG
>NZ_DAVZIU010000020.1:0-38039 GCF_052273165.1 Treponema berlinense
TGAACGTCTGGGCAGGAAACACTTCGGCGGAAAAATTCTACGAAAAAATGGGGCTTAAGACAAAAGAGCGGCAGCTGGAATATATTTTGTGAGGGAGGCAAACATGACACAAAGCGAACGACGAGCCTGGCTTTCAGTTTAGAAAAAAAAGTCTAATCAGCGGGATTTTCAACGATATTTTAATTTTTGAACTTATTGATACTGGAACCCACTCAGATTTGTTCAGTCTGTAAAATTTTAAACCTTATAACTTCGCATCTTTCTATATTCCCTTATCAAAAGCACTGTGCTCGTAAGCGCGGAACAAGTTGTCGCAATCGGCTCAGCAAAAAATATTCCTTCAACACCAAAAAAATTTGGCAAAACAAGAGCCAACGGAATCAAAAGAATTATTTTTCTTAAACAGGCAATAAAAACCGACACCTTCGCATTTCCAATACCAACAAAAGTTGTCTGCGCAGAATTCTGGATCCACATAAGCCAAAGCCCTGCGATATAAACTGGAAGAAGTTTTTGCTCAATCTGTAAAATTTCCCCACTCGAAGTAAAAAGAGAAGCAAATCTGGTCGGAAAAACACTTGCACACAAAACAAGACAAACCGTAATAATTCCGTTCACAAAAAGCATTTTACGTATAACTTCTTTTACGCGCTCAAATTTTTTTGCACCAAAGTTGTACGAAATTATCGGCTGCACACCGTTTGCAAACCCCTGAGTCGGAATAAAAATAATCTGCATCACGCTCTGCATAATCGTCATCGCTCCGACGTAAATATCTCCACCATAACGTTGCAATCCCGAATTAAAAACAACAAAAATCGCACTTTCCGTAGCTTGCATTACAAAAGGAGACGCTCCAAGTGAACTGATTTTTTTTATAATCGCAAATTTCGGTTTCAAAATAGCAAAATTCAGGCGAATTTCAGATTTTTTAGAACTCAAAAATGACACAATCCAAACCGCGCTCACGCATTGCGAAATAATCGTAGCAAAAGCAGCACCTTTAACGCCCATTCCGAGCACAAAAATAAAAATAGGATCAAGAATAATATTCAAAACCGCACCGATTAAAATCGAAATCATTGCAGTTTTTGCGTGTCCCTGACAAGTTATAAATGGATTTAAACCAACCGAGAACTGAACAAAAATCGTTCCCAAAAGATAAACAGAAAGATAACTGTCCGCAAAAGGCAAAGTTTTTTCACTCGCCCCAAAAAAAGTCAAAACAGGCGTTTTAAAAACCAGAAAAAACGAAGTAAGAACAACAGAAAAAATAACCAGCATAAAAGCCGCATTTCCTAAAATTTTCTGAGCCGTTTTTCTGGCAGAAGGCTCAAGCTCACTTTTTCCAAGTTCAATCGCAGCAAGAGGTGCGCCTCCTGTTCCAGCAAAAGCACTAAAAGCCGACACAAGTTGAATTATCGGAAGGCAAATTCCAAGCCCAGTCAGAGCAAGAGAAGAATCTGCTCCTTCAGAAGAAATATGGCCAATATAAATTCGGTCAACAATGTTGTAAAGAACGTTAATTAGATAAGCAAGCACCGAAGGAAGCGCAAGCCTAAGCATAAGACGAGAAATTCCGTCCGTTCCCAGAGCAGAATCTCTATTTTTGTTTTTTAAAGAAGATTGCATAAAAAGAAGTTTATCACAGACATACAAAAATCCCGAATAACATCCAGGACTTTTGTATGTTTAATAATAATATTTTGCTATACGTTAAATTTAAAGAACATTACATCGCCATCCTGAACGACATAATCTTTTCCTTCCTGACGGTATTTTCCAGCAGATTTTATTTCTGCTTCTGAACCGTATTTTTTAAGGTCTTCTACGGAATAAACTTCTGCTTTAATAAAGCCTTTTTCAAAATCAGTGTGAATTACGCCAGCCGCCTGAGGAGCTTTATCTCCGTTATGAATTGTCCAAGCACGACATTCATCTGCACCACCAGTAAAAAATGTACGAAGTCCCATTAAATGATAAGATGCTCGCGCAAGGACTGTAAGCCCAGATTCTTTCAATCCAACACTGTCCATAAATTCTTTTCTGTCTTCTGGAGTATCAATATCTACAAGGTCGCTTTCAAATTTTCCGCAGATTACGATTACTTCACTTTTTTCTTCAGCAGCAACTTTTTTTACAGCTTCAACATATTTATTTGTTCCTTCCGCAATCGTATCTTCATCAATATTGCAGACAAAAAGCTGAGGTTTTATTGTAAGAAGATGAAGATCATAAATTCCTTCTAGTTCATCATCTGTCAAATCTGCCTGACGGGCGCATTTTCCTTCCTGAAGCAAAGGCAAAATTTTATCTACGGCACTGCGATAGCCAGCAAATTTTTTTTCTTCCGCTTTTCCCATTGCGCGAA
The DNA here is from genome assembly GCF_052273165.1 of Treponema berlinense. GTDB lineage: Bacteria > Spirochaetota > Spirochaetia > Treponematales > Treponemataceae > Treponema_D > Treponema_D berlinense_A. The sequence goes on from NZ_DAVZIU010000020.1 coordinate 2,372, forward strand.
TCTGACGTGTAACCTTGTCTTCGCGCTTTGTAATTGTGTCTATATCCGCCTGACAAAGTTCATAATTAATAGTAAGAATATCGCTTTCAGGGTCAATCGGAGCATCAGTTTTTGCATCTTCGCGAACATGCTGAATATCAGGATCGTCAAAACAGCGAACAACATGCGCAATTACCGAAGTTTCGCGAATATTTGCAAGAAACTGGTTTCCCAAACCTTCACCGTTTGAAGCGCCTTTAATAAGTCCGGCAATATCTACAAATTCAACAGTTGCAGGAATTTTCTTTTTTGGCTGAAAAACACCAGCCATAAAATCCAGACGCTCGTCTGGAAGTTCAACAACACCGTGATTCGGTTCGATTGTACAAAAAGGATAATTTGCTGCTTCTGCAGGAGCGCGTGTAAGAGCAGAAAAAATAGTAGATTTTCCGACATTTGGAAGACCGACAATTCCACAAGTTAATTTCATTTTTATGTTTCCTTAAATTTTAATTGAGAGCAAAATAGAGCTGTTCCAAAAATAATTCAAAACAACTGCAAAAAAAACAAGTTTTCGCTCAAAAAAACCGCCTAAATCTTACTCTTATTTTAAAAAATGCACAACTGCGAAAAAAAACATGTAAAAACCAACATAAAATCATCAAAACTTGCAAAAAACTTCGGAGCGTTTTTTGAACGCAACAAAGAGTCCGTCAATAAACTTTAAATAAAAACTTTAGCGTGCCTTAATTTATTTACATATAATTAAAAAAGTAATATTCTTATAAGAAAACATTTACAGATACGATTTTTATCGCACCTGGTGGAGGAAAAATAAATGGCATTTGCTTTAAACCTTTATCCAGTTACTTACATTGCACGCTACAATCCTGAAACAGAAAAATGGGACGAAGAATGGCTCGAAAGCGACAAAGTAACTTATGACGAATTGATGGCAATGTCGGAAGCTGACCGCAAAGCAGTTTTGGACAAACGTAATCAGATGGGGCTTCCTTCTGTTTCTTACACTTCTCAGTACGCATACAGCTGTTTTGAAGGAATGAAAGGCTTTCCAACAAAAGACGGTGGAGTTGCAATTTTCCGTCCAGAAGAAAACGGAAAACGCTTTAACAATTCTATGAAAGGTCTTTACTGCCCAGCTTTTCCTGTAGAACAATATGTAAAGGCTTCTGTTGAATTCGTAAAACGCAACGCAGCCCTCGGCTATGTTCCAAAATACAATCCTGATTGGGAAAAAACCGACTATGCAGACGCAGATTCAATCTATATGCGACCGTTTATGAATTCTGAAGGCGCAATCGGTGTCGGCTGTTCAAAACAACCTTATGTCGTAATCTGTGCGACAACCGTTTCTGCATATTTCAAAAAAGGTCTTGACGGTGCAGTTATCACAAACCGTATCCGCGCAACTCCGCACGGAACAGGTTACATCAAATGCGCTTCAAACTACGTAATTTCTGCACTTGCAAAAAAAGAAGCCGAACAGGCAGGTTTTGTTGAATGCGTTTACCTCGATGCAGTTCACCACAAATACTTCCAGGAAGGCTCAAGTTGTAACATTTTCTTCGTTCTCAAAGACAAGACAATCGTTACACCTGAACTCGGCGACACAATTTTGCCAGGAATCACACGAAAATCAGTAATCGCCCTTGCAAAAGAAAAAGGCTACAAAGTAGAAGAACGCCCTATTTCCGTAAAAGAAGTTCAGAAAAAGGCAGTTGAATGTTTCGTAACAGGAACAGCAGCCGGAATCAGCCCAATGTCATCAATCACCGATTTGAACGGCAAAAAAACAGTATTCGGCGAAGGCTTTGGACCCGTTGCAAAAGAACTCCAGCACGAATTAAAAGGCCGCCAGTACGGCTCACTCGAAGATCCAAACCACTGGAACACAGTCGTAATTCCAGGAAACAAATAGTTTGATTTTTCGTTTTAAAATAAAAGTGGCTGTCGGAAAAAATATTTGATTTTCTGACAGCCATTTTTATTTTAAATTAAAGGGGCGTTTCCGGTTGCAAGCAACCGGTCAGGCTTTGCGCGGCTACGGCTTTCGCCTCCGACCAAATGCTTCGCATTTGTTTGCCTCTGGCACCGCTTCAATCCTTAACGCATCAATTTAAAAATCCTGCACCAAGATTATTCATCAATTCAAAAAAGTGCGGAAAACTTACAGAACAACATTCTGCGTCCTTTATCGTTATTTTTTCTCCAGCAGGAAGAGAGAGTGCAAGACAGGCCAAAGACATTGCCATTCTGTGGTCTTTATAGCTTTCCACAGTTTCGCCGTGCAATTCTGCTCCACCGTGAATTATAAGAGAATCCTCTTTTTCTTCGATATTTGCTCCCAATTTTGAAAGTTCAATATTCAAAACTTTAAGGCGGTCGGTTTCTTTTCGGCGACAAACAGCCGCATCTTCAAGAACAACCGTACCTTCAACTTTTGTTGCAATTGCGGCAAGAGCACAAACCGCATCCGGAAACGAATTCATATTTACATGAAGCTCGCCGTTTGGAAGAGATTTTGTCGAAAGTTTTCCATGTCCGTTTTTTGCGTATTTTCCGCCACAGACTGTCAAAGTATTCTGCTCTTTATCCCATTCAATATCCGCTCCGATTGATTTTAAAATTCCAACAATTGCATCATCGCCCTGAGTTCCACTCGAATCAACATTTTCGATTGTAATTTTAGAATCAGTCATAAGAGCCGCAATCAACGGAAAAGCAACACCTTCCCAATCACTCGGAATCGTAACATCAAAAGCCTTTAAGTTTTTTGGTCCATTTACCTCAATCCTTTTAAAATCATCAGAAATTGAACACGGAACGCCAACTTTTTCAAGCCATTTTTGAGTCATTGTAAGATACGGAGTTTCTTTTGGATTGGAAAGTTCCAAAGTAAGTTTTCCGTTCATTAAAATTCCTGCCATCATAAGACCAGAAATATACTGGCTAGAAACTTCGCCTTCAGTCTTTACAACGCCAGAACAAACCGGACCTTTTATGACAAGGGGACAACCGTTGTGACCAGGAATTGCCATTTCCGCCCTTGCTCCAAGTTGTTTCAAAGCATCGGCAACGTGAGCAACTGGTCTTTTTCGGATTGACTCATCGCCCGTAAAAATACTAATTCCTTCAAAAGTTGCAACAATTGGAGATAAAAAATACAAAAGCGAACCGGAATTTCCTACATTTACAATATCGTCTGGAAGATGAATGTTTTTTCCAGCCCCTTTTACAAGCCAACGAGTTCCTGGCTTTCCCTCTTCCGAAAGATTTAATTCAACACGTGAACCAATCAAAGGAACTGCTGCCGCTGTAGAAAGACAGTCTGCGCTTGGAAGTGGATTTCTAATTACAGATTCCCCATCGGCAATAGTCGCAAGGATAAGCGCACGAATTGTATGCGATTTTGAACCTGGAACTGTAATTTTTCCAGAAAGATTATGTTTTGAAGCTCTAATATTCATTTTTTATCTGACCTTAAATATAATTCCGACAACGGCAAGAGTAATCAAAAGTTGAAGCATCATAAACTTGATTAAAACCTGGGTCGGCGACCAACCGTGGTTTACGCGCATGTGGTCGTGCAAAGGAAACCGAATTTTTGAAAAAATACTAATATGAAAAAATCTTTTCAAAAAGACTTTCATCAATCCCATTCCGCCGTTTATAAAAATAATTGTCGAAGTTGCAAAAATCATGAACGGGTTGCCACTGAGCATTACGCAAATTCCAATGTAAAAACCTAAGGCGCGGCTTCCAGCATCTCCCATAAGACACTTACTCGGAAAAGCGTTATGCCAAAGATACCCCATCAAAACGCCAGCCAAACAGAACGTCATAACCGCCCAACTCGCTCCCTGCGCAAAATGAGGAACCAAAAGATAAGCTGCAATGTCTTTGTGTCCGAGGATAAAGTAAAAAATTACGCCGAGAGTCAAAAGTGCAATCAAAACAAGAGTTGAACTAAGTCCGTCAACTCCGTCCGTGCAGTTAGTTGTGTTTACAGAAGTCCAAAGCATAACCGTAGAAATAAGAACAAAAACCCACGGATAGACAAAAATTCTGTGCGTAAAAAACGGAAGCCAAAAATAAATTTTTCCATCAGAACTCTGCTGAATAAGATAAACTGCCATTAAAACAGAAAGAGCAACGGAAATCACCAAATCAAGAACAGCCTTGCGGTATTCGCCCCAACTTGTAACGCTACGGTCATCAAGAAAACCTGTCAACATCATAAGCCAGGTCAAACCAAGCGCACAGGCCTTAAACCAGTCCATTGGAACAAAAATCAGGCTTAGCAAAACAAAGGTCGTAATAAAAAACACTCCGACTCCAGTCGGCTTGCCTTTTGCCGCTTCAGCACTCACTGTAAACTCGCGGCCACGGTCATGAGGCATATAAGCATAAAAATGTGGCATCGAATAACGAACAATCAAAAAACCTGTATAAAGAGACAAAACAATAAGGACTGTGTACGACTGCAAAAGACGCGCAGGTCCAAAATATCGGTTCAAAAGACCGCCAATAGTATAAAGCATAATGCTCTTATTTTACCGCAGACGGTCCAATTCTACAAGATTTAACACTGATTCAGATTTTTTTTGCAAAATTTTTATTTGCTTTTGCCGTTTTTTGCCGGATTTTTTAATTATTTCTGCAAAAACAAGGCGCAGAGAGTCTGAGCATCTGCAATCGTGTTGTGCAAGTAACTGTGTTCGTCAGGCTGGTGGCACACTTCATCGATCGTAGACCAAATTGCCGCATTAAAACCCAAATTACGCAATTCAGCGCCAACAGTTCCGCCTCCAATACCAATTGGAACAGCCTCTTTTCCATGTGCGTCCATAATCGCCTGCTTTAATTTTTCAACAACAGGAGCGTCCACAGGAGTTGCCGGCGACTGAGATTTTTGAGGTTCGCTAACCTCAACTTTTACGCCGTATTTCTTTTCAATTTCGGCAACACGGTTTTTTATTTCTGCCCGAACCACGTCTAATGTATAGCAAGGCAAAATTCTGCAATCCATATAAAAAACATCGTCGCCAGGAATAATATTTACCGTATCAACGTTGGTTTCTTTTTTTGTCGGCTGGAAGGTCGATTTTGAAGGCGAAAAGAGTTTATCTTCCGCATCAAAAAAGTTTTCGAGGTCATTTAAGCGCAAAGCAAGGTCGCAGGCAGCAAGATGCGCATTTTTTCCTTTTTGAGGCATTGAACCGTGGCTTTGCAAACCAATCGTATGAATACGCAACCAAAGAATATTTTTTTCTGCAACTTCAATTGTTTTTCCTTCCGGGTCTCCGCCATCAGGAATCAAAATCAAATCATCTTTCTTAAAAAGCTCAAGATGTTCTTTCAAAAGAAATTTCATTCCATATTCAGAACCAAATTCTTCATCAGCCATAAAAAACAATTTTACGGTATATTCAGGCACAATATTGTTTTTAAGAAGTTCAAGCGCTGCAAGAACGCCGCTCACAAGTCCCTGCTGATTATCTTCAACGCCACGGCCGGTAATTTTGTCATCTTTTTCGTCATAAACAACTTTCCAAGGATCAGAATGCCACAACGAAAGGTTTCCCGGCGGAACAACGTCCATGTGAGCCATTACAAAAATCGACTGTTCTTTTTTTCCAGGAATCGTAAGCATAAGGTTCGGGCGAACTCCAGAAGAAACACGCGAATCAGGAGCATCAAACTGTGTAAACTGATTTTCTTTAAAACCGCGTCCAATAAGCCAATTTTTAAGAGCAGCACATTTTTTCGACTCGCCGTCCCCACCGCTTTCAGGAGCCATAGCCGGAATCGACGACAAAAGAGTCTGCAATTCAATAATTTCTGGTCTTGTTTTTTCAAGATTTTCTTTTAAAATTTCAAAATTTTCATTCATAAAAGTATCCTAGCACAAAAAAAATAGTTTTTCATCAGTTTTGCCGCGCACAACTTTTGCACTAACGGCTATCCGAGGCTACGGCGTCTACCGCGCCTTCGGTGCCCTGCACCCGCTTGCGGCCTCTGCTATCCGGCGCCATTTTACGCAAGAGAACTCGTATCAATCTTTTTTATAAAAAAATCCATATTTATTGCCATAAAAGCCCCGCAATATGCCGTTACAACCGCTCCGACAATCACGTAAAACCAGATTAAATAGTCCGGATTCTGAATTTTTTCAAGAAAAATGCCCGAAAGCATAAAAAGCAAAATCATCAAAAAACCACTCAAAACCCATCTCACCATCGAAACAGGCTTTAAATTTTCCATCCAGGAAGGATTTGTGCTTTTTATCGCAGAACTCAAGTCCAAATCCTGCACTTTCGACTTCTGAAAAAGTGGCAATTGGACAATTTTTTCTGCTTTTGAAAGAACTCTTACTTTTGTGCGGCATTCCTTACAAAAAATCAAATGCAAAGAATCGTGCAATTCCAGACGTTCGCCTTTGTCAAGCTCAAAAAACGAATTCATCACTTTTTCACATTTTTTACTGTTCATAAATTACACCTCGCAGATTGTCCGCCATAAGTTTTTTTGAACGGAATATGTAAGATTTTATTGTATTTACAGGAAATCCCGTAATTTCAGAAATTTCCTCATATTTTAAGCCATGAAAAAAATACATTTCCACGCACCTGCCGTAATTTTCTGGCAAAGACAAAACACATTCTCTAATCGTATCAAGCGTGGTTTTTCGGATTTCTTCTTCTTCAGGACTAAGGGTTTTTGACTTCAACCTGTCTTCGTTCGCAAGCGGAACATATTCCTGCCGACGAGTAACCGAATTTACAGCCGAATTATATGCAATTTTTGTAATCCAAGTGGCAAAACTCGACCTGTAGTTAAATTTTGAAAGATTCATATAAACCTTTACAAAAACTTCCTGCACAAAGTCGTCAGTATCGTCAGGATTTCTAAAAAAACTCATTCCAAGCGCAACAACCCTTTTTTTATACAGTTTTATGAGCGTCTGAAAAGCCTTTTCGTTCCCGTTCAAGGTTTCTTTTATTAAAAATTCATCACGCTTGTTTATGAGTAATCTTTCAATGCCGTTAAGAGTTTTTCCTGCCATGAATATGACTGTTTTTTAATTTATTCCCAGTCATTCACCTTATAAAAAATTATTGCGCAAATTCCAATCGAAAAAGGAATCAAGCCACCAAGCAAAGATATCGAAATTCCGCCGAGCAAAGCAAAAACCACAGTCAGCATAAAACCAATTCCAGTCAGCAAAAGACCGATTAAAAGTGAATACGCTTTTAAATTAAATTTTTCGCGTTTGTAAGTTCCGCTCAAAATCTGTCTGCGCACTTCCAAATGATGCCAGAGCAGTGAAAAAAACACAACAACGCCACCAATCGCAATTCCAACAATCGGAGTAATCGCAATAATAACCTGAGCCGCACTGCTTATAATTTTTTCTTCCATTTTTATGCCTCCTATACAAGGATGTAATTTTTATCCTGTCACCTTATTCACGCACAAGGATTCCATCTTCCAAATCTTTTTCAGCCTGAGCCTTTATTTTTGAGTGCTGTTTTTTTCCAGTCGCCGTAAGAGGAATTTTTTCTACGATTGCAAAATAACGCGGTCTCTTGTATTTACTGAGCATTTTACTTTCTGCGCAAAATTCATTCAACTCTTTTACAGTAAGCGAAGGATCATCTGCAATAACATAGGCACAGACTGACTGTCCGCGCACCTTATCAGGAACAGATGTTACAATGCAGTCTTTTACCTTTTCATTTTCCATAATTGCTTCTTCAATCTGTGCCGGATAAATATTTTCGCCAGAAACAACCATCATATCGTCTTTGCGTCCTTTTACCGTCACAACCCAATCTTCGTTCCAAATGCCAGTGTCGCCTGTGTACATCCAGCCCTTGTAAAACTTTTCTTTTGTCATTTCGTCATTGCGGTAATAAGAATAAGTTGATTTTGCTGGTGAATGAATTATAATTTCGCCTTCTGTTTCGCTGTCTGTAGGCACCAAATCGTCCGGTTCGGCCTTTGACCCGTCAGCAGGCAGACGGACAACTCTAACTTCGTCGTCTGTGCAGCTTCCGCCAACAGAACCTGCTCCGTCAGGAAGATTATATGGACGCAAAAATGAATTCCAGAAAGTTTCTGTAGTTCCATAACCGTTAAAAATATTTTCTGTCAGAACTGTTCTAAAACGGATACAGTCGGAACGGCTTAAAGGAGCACCCATTGTTACGATTCCACGCAAACTGGAAATATCACGCGGACTTTTCTCCTGAGCACGAGTAAGCATTTCGAGATTTGCAGGAGCGCCCATCATAAAAGTAATTTTGTATTTTGAACACCAGTCCAGCGAAGTCTGTGGTCTAAATGAACGCATTATCACAGCAGCGGCTCCAGCGTAAAGAACAGGACATACGCCACCAGAATGACAGCCTCCTCTATGAAACCACGGAGTCATATTCAAAGTAACGTCATGAGGATTCATTGGATAATGCATGATTACATCGTGCGCAGAAAGAACTTCGTTAATATCGTTTACGGGAACAAATTTTGGAAGGCTTGTTGTTCCGCTCGTACAAAGGCGCAAAACTTCGTCATAAATGTGCGGTCTAAAATCAATTTTTGGTTCATCAACACTAGAATTTTCTACAAAATCTTCGTACGAAACATGTCCTTTTGGCAAATCAACGCCTTCAATATTGTCAGCCATAATAAAAAGACTTGGTTTCCAAAGACAGATTGCCGCAGCTTCTTCGATCATTTTGGCAACATTCGCAGAATAAACTACAACTTTTGGCTTATTGTGGTTTATCAAAAGCGCCATTTCGCCACTTGCGAGGTTAAAATTTGCAGCAAGAAAAATTGCCCCGATTTTTCGAGGACCTGTGTACATAAAGGCAAATTCCGGAGAATTCCGAAGAGCGCCCATAACAACATCGTCTTTTTTTAGTCCAATTTTTTTTAAGGCATTTGCAAGACGGTTTGCTTCAACATTAAGCTGTTTATAATTCCAACTGCGGTCTGTATCAGGATCAATTATTGCCAGTCTTTTAGAAAATCTGCGAACATTCCGCATAAAGCCGTTAAGCCAAGTATATTCGTGTTCAAAAGTGTCCCGGAACATTGAATCATCATAGGTTGTTGCCATTGAATTTTGCATCCTTATAAATCATAAATTTCGCACATAAATGCATTCCTTATTAAATAGACACAAAAAAGAGAAAAAAGTTGCGGGGTTTGTTAAAAATTAAAAAAAAATCTTCTAAAAGATTCTCTCTAAAAAGTGTTGAAGCCACTACAAAAAAGCACTTCGCAAAAACCGTGTTGTCGCTTTGCTCCAAGACGGTTTTGCTTCGCTTGCTTTTTCTCCGCGGCTTCAACCATTTTTCGCTCTGTTTTTCAACTTGCTTTTTAATTTTTAAGCCACTACAAAAAAACTCTGCCCACAATCCGTGTTGTCGCTTTGCTCCAAGACGGTTTTGCTTCGTTTGCCTTTCTCCGCGGCTTCAACCATTTTGCTCTCTGTTTTTCAACTTGCTTTTTAATTTTTAAGCCACTACAAAAAAACTCTGTCCACAATCCGTGTTGTCGCTTTGCTCCAAGACGTTTTTGCTTCGTTTGCTTTTCTCCGCGGCTTCAACCATTTTGCTCTCTGTTTTTCAACTAGATTTTTAACTTTCCGTTTGCCAGATATGCTTTCCAGGTTGAATCTAGCAATGTGTGAACGTCGGAATATTCAGGTTTCCAGCCAAGTTTTTCTCTTGCGTAAGCTGAAGTTGCAACAAGTTCTGCCGGATCTCCAGGACGACGCCCTACAAAGTCAGCAGGAATTTCTTTTCCAGTGATTTTTCTTGCTTCTTCGAGCATTTCCTTTACAGAAACACCAGTTTCACTTCCAAGATTACAAATCAAGCTTTCGTTGTTTTTAGAAATATAATCGAGTGCCTTTACGTGGGCTACCGCCAAATCTGTTACGTGAACATAATCGCGAATACAAGTTCCGTCGCGCGTGTCGTAGTCAGAACCAAAAACCTTCATTTTTGAACGCATACCACAGGCAGTTTCCATAATAACTGGCAAAAGATTGGCAGGATTCTGTTCAAGTCCGCACGGAAACCCTTCAGGATCGTAACCAGCAGCGTTAAAATAACGGAGAGCTGCAAATTTCAAACCGCGAAGCTTGTCATACCACGCCATAATTTCTTCAATGTTTAATTTTGTAAAACCGTAGTAGTTTTCTGGATTTTTCGGATGAGCTTCATCAATCGGAAGATACTTTGGCTCTCCAAAAACCGCCGCGCTCGAAGAAAAAACCATATACTTGCAGTTGTGCTTTACTGCCGAATTTAAAATATTGATAGTTCCGTTCAGGTTGTTAATCGAATACTTTTCCGGTTCAACCATAGACTCGCCGGCAGCCTTAAAAGCCGCTAGATGAATAAAAGCGTCAAACCCCTGCTCAAAAGCCTTATCCAAATCGCGTTCAATCAGAATATTTCCGTAAATAAAATCATTTTCCTTAAAAAGATTCTGCCTCAATCCCGAAGAAAGGTTATCAAAAACCGTAACTTTGTGCCCATTCTTCATCAACTGTTTTACAACGTGCGAACCAATATAACCGGCTCCGCCAATAACCAAAACTTTCATTTTTATCTCCGTAATTTTTTCGGCGGTCCGGCTTTCGCCGTCGCTATGTCCGCCCTTCCGCTTACGCTTCATTGTTTTTGGACGGCAGTTTCGACAAAATCTCAACCGCCGTCCAAAAACAACTTCGGGGCTACCAGCGCTACCGCATATTTTCCAAACACAGTATAAAACCAAAAAAGAACGCTAGCAAGTCCAGAAAAGTTTTTAACAAAAAAACTAAACCTTAAAAAGTTCAACTTCCTCATTGATTTTTTCGAGAGAAGAGCCAACTCCGTCCGAAAGTCCGTTCAGTTTTTCGGCTTCCAAAGTTATTGAGCTTGCAAAACCAGCCATTTCGCTCACAAGCTGGCGCATTTTTGCAGCGCTTTCCTGCAAAGTTTTTGTTTCTGACAAAATAGTGCGGTTGTTTTCCTCGGTTTCGGCAGACGCATTCTTTACAGAATCGGAACTTTCTTTTAACAAGGTCAAAGTTTCGCTAATCTGGCTTGAACCTTGCTTTTGCACTTCCATAGTCGAATTTATCGATTTTACAAATCCATCAGTTTTATGAATATTTTCAAAAACCGAATTAAACGCATTTTCAGAATCGCCAGAAACAAAAACAATTTCCGAAATCAAATCTCCAATCGCACGCAACTGCTCTCCAATAACTTTTGACTGTCCAGAAGAAGTTTCCGAAAGTTTTCTGATTTCATCGGAAACAACAGAAAAACCTTTTCCAGCCTCGCCCGCATGCGCCGCTTCGATTGCCGCATTCATTGCCAAAAGGTTTGTCTGACTTGCAATTGACGAAATTATTTTGTTTGCATCCAAAAGTTTTCCAGACTGCGTCTGAATTTCTGCAATTTTTGAATTCATCTGCTTGTGTTTTTCAAGGCCTTTTCCAGCATTTGCCTCAAGATTTACAAAAGCCTGAGAAAGATTTGACACAGAATCATTTACAACATCAATATTGTCAATCATCTGCGAAATACAAGAACCTGCATTTGTCACTCCTTCGTTCTGCTGCAAAATCATTTTTCCAAGAGAACTTATTTTGGAAGAAATTTGAGCAACGGTTTCCGAAGTTTCATCTACACTCGAGCCCTGTTCGTTTATCGAAGCCTCTACAGCTCCAATATGACGATTGATTTCTTCGATCGATTTTACAATTCCCAAGATTGAGGCGCGCAGTTTTTCGAGAGCACAACTAAGTTCATCTTTAGAATTCTTGAGGTTTAAAACCATTTGCTGAAGTTTTCCGATAAAAGCATTGAATCCGTTTTCTATATCCAAAATCAACTTGGATTTTGCACCGGATTCGCTTGAATGAAGTCTTTTTGTCAAATCAGCATCGCTCGAAGCAAAATCTCCAACAGCCTTGTTCAATGCGGTCAACGGCAACAAAAAGTGTCTTGCTGTCATCAATCCCCAAAGAGCAAGTGCAAAAATCAAAACGATCGCAACAGGAAAAGCCGCACATGGCAACGCAGTTTTTAAATTGTATGGAACATAAAGCACCATTTGCCAGTCAACCGACGGAATCGGCGCTACAACAAACGCTCCGCTCCAGCTCTTAAAAAAAAGTTCGTCAGTCGAAAACATATACTTTTGTTCAAGCGCAGAAATCGTTTCTGAAATTTTCGCCTTATTTTCCAAAAGTTTTGTATCGGAAGCGCCTGTAATTTCTCCGTTTTTGTTGTAAAAAAACATCTGATATTTGTGCTCAAGATTTTGATACATCATATCGACAAAGTCAGAAAGGTCAACTCCAGTTCCAACCAGACCAATTCCGTTGCCAAAACCATCGCGCACAATCGCATCAACCCAAAGCATGGATTTTTTAAGCGCAATGTCGTAACTTACGATAAAAGTGTAGTCGTCTTTTAATTCAAGGCAAGTCGGAAACCATGAATTTGCAGGGTCGGATTTATCGAGAGTATAAAGAACCTTGCCGTTAGAATAATAAAGCAAATCTTTGTCAGAAATAGAAAATGAATTTTTTCCCTTAAACATTTCCTGATAAGAATGAATTTCTTCTGCAGCCCGTTCAGAAAGTTCTCGATCAGAAGGATTTTCCATATAAGCAGAAATTAAAGGAGATTTTGCCATTTGAGTTGCAAGTAAAAGTTGACCGTCAAGATTGGAAGAAAACTCCAATTCTTTGATTCTGGCAACCTGCATTAAAGTTGACTCTGTTTTTGAAAAGAAAACAAATCTTGTTCCAGCAACAACAAAAAAAATGGCAAAAACCGCAAGCAAACAAAAAAGCAAATATTTAAAAACTGAAGGACAACTCTTTTTCATAAAAAACTCCCTTTTTAAACTATAAAAATATTTTAAACCATAAAAAAAAATCTGTCATATTTTTTTATGTTTTTTTGTCTTCAGTTTGTTTTTTATAAACCTTCTTCTCAAAAAAATTAAAATTTTTCGAGATTTTCGGCAGCTTCCATCCACTGGAGGTTCAATTCTTCTAGTTCTTTTGCCAGTTCGTCGATTTTTTTCTGGACGGCTTTTGCTTTTTCACCGCTTGAATAGACTTCTGGCTTTGCCATTTGCGCTTCCTGAGAAGATTTTTCTTCTTCAAGCTTTAAAATCTGTTCTTCAAGATTTTTTACGTTTTTTTCGGCACGGCGTCTTTCCGATTCAAGTTTTTTTTGCTCTTCCCACGAACGTTTCGTTTCTGTTTTCTCTTCTTTTTGAGAAAGTTTTTCCAGCTGAACACCCGATTTTAATTCATCATTTTGAGAAAATTCGCCGTTAGCTTCGCGTTCAAGACGCTCCATATAATATTTGTAATCGCCAGGAAACACTCTGAACTGTCCCGGTTTTAATTCAAGAACACGAGTACTTAAATTTTCGATAAATCCGCGGTCATGGCTTACAAAAATAACAGTTCCGCCAAAATCTTTCAGCGCATCAAGAAGAACATCTTTTGAATGCATGTCCAAGTGGTTTGTAGGTTCGTCCAAAATCAAAAAATTTACGGGACGAAGAAGAAGTTTTAAAAGTGCGACGCGCGCTTTTTCGCCGCCAGAAAGAACATCAAGACTTTTATGAACATCATCTCCACGGAACAAAAAAGCACCGAGCATATCGCGAATTTTCGGAATAAGTTCCAGAGGCGCTTCGCTTTCAACAGTTTCCAAAACAGATGCGCTGCCTTTTAGAGTTTCGGCATTGTCTTGGCTAAAATATCCGATTTTTACTCCGCTTCCAAGTTTTACTTCGCCCGAAAAATCAGAATCTGCTCCAGCAATTATTCTTAAGAGAGTTGATTTTCCAGCACCGTTATGTCCAGCCACAACCAAACGCTCGCCGTTTTCGAGGACCAAATCCAGGTCTTGAAGAACGTTGTGTTCTCCGTCGTAAGATTTTGTAATTTTTGAAAGAGTTGCAACCAGTCGTCCAGAATGTGGAGCTGGCGGAAATTTAAAATGAATTTTTTTCAGACTTTCAGGAATTACAATCTGTTTTTCGAGAATTTTATCAAGCATTTTCTGGCGTTCCTGTGCCTGAGCCGCCTTTGTTGCCTGAACGCCAAAACGATTTATAAATTCTTGAAGATGTGAAATTTCTGCCTGCTGTTTTTCGTATTCGCGAATTAAAGTTTCAAGTTCGACTTCGCGAACTTTTTCGTAGTGAGTGTAATTTCCAGGATAACGCTTTAATTCACCGTTAAAAAGTTCATAAACTTCGTTTACAGTATGATCCAAAAAATAACGGTCGTGGCTTACAAGCAAAAATCCGCCTTTGTAGTTGTCCAAGAATTTTTCCAGCCAACCGCGGGCTTCAATATCAAGATAGTTTGTAGGTTCGTCCAAAAGAAGAATATCAGGATTTACCATCAAAGCTTTTCCAAGCGCAATGCGCATCTGCCATCCGCCAGAAAATTCTTCACAATTTTTGTCTAAATCTTCGCGACTAAAGCCAAGCCCTGCCAAAACCTGCTCCGCCATGACCTGACGGCGATTCCACCCGCTTTCCTCAAGCTCGGTCAAAATAGCATCGTGCCGTTCCAAAAGAAGTTTTTCGTTTCCTTCGCCGTTTTTTAGTTTGTCGCCGATTTTTTCCATTTCGCTCTGAAGCTCATATCCAAAACCAAAAGCCTTGTCTGCTTCTTCACGCAGAGAACAACCGTGGTGAGTAAGTCCGCTCTGAGGAAGATATGCAATTCTGGCGTCTTTTTGTGCAACGCGCTGGCCACCGTCTGGCTGAACAAGACCTGCCATAACCTTTATGAGCGTAGATTTTCCGCTTCCGTTTGCTCCGGTAAGGGCAACTTTTGAGCCTGCCTGCAAGTTTACAGAAACATTTTTTAAAATGTCACGGTCTCCAAACGCAAGGGAAACCTGAGAAAACTGAACAAATGCCATTTATTTTTTTCCAAATTAGTGATTTTTGCTAAAGTACATAACAAGCGGAGAGGAACCGCGAGCCGTAACAAGATTTCCGCGGGCTGTCGCTTTTTTTGCATCTTCAAGACGCAAGCCTTCAGGATCCTTCTTATAAAAGAAACTAACATCTTCGTCCATTCCTTCAAACGAGAATGTCAAAATTCCGTCAAATTCTTTCTTTAATTGATTGCTCAAATAGTATTTTACAGAAACTTTTATGTTTCCGTGCGCGCGATTCGAAACTACGCCTGGAACAAGCAGTTTAAAATTGTTCCAGACAGCAGTATTGTCTTCGCTAAAAATAATTGTTCCGTAGTTTGAACTGTGATAAACAGGTCCTTCGTCCACAAAGCTCTTGATTTCAAGATTCCGTCTTTCGATTTCTGTTTCGATTGCGGTCTGAATATTTTGAGAAAGCGCAACAAAATTCTCGCTTTTAAGTTTTCCGTCCGTGTCCATGTATTGAACGGTAAGCGAATTTTTTCCAACTAAAGTGATGTAGATTCCGTGATCATCAAGTTGATATGCTCCGTCCTCGTTCTTTTTGATTTTTGTATAAGCCCATCTTTTATCAAGATTTTCTGTACGCAGGGTTGCCGTAAAAGTTAAAATTTCGCCCTCTTTTGCAACTTTTGGAACAGGAATTTTTTCTTGAATTTCCACTTCATTCTGTCCGTCCGGATTTTCGTCAAAAGGCAGATCCGAAGTTTCTTCCGGCGCTTTTTCCGGATACTTCCATTCAACCTGACCAAAATCAAATCCAAAACTTTCATCCATTTTTGACAAATCCAGACGGCCACTCGAAAGCATTGATTTATATTCTTCCGGATACCATTTTTTCGAGAAAGCGGCTGTGATTTCTTCGTCGATTTTTTCTTCTTCAACTTCGTTTTTTACAGCAATCTGGTTTTCTGTGCGTTCAAAAAGATTGAGATTGTATGAATAACACCAGCCTTCAGTTCCAGTTTCGGTTAAAACGCGGAGCCACTCGCCTGGAAGTTCTCCATGACCGTTTGTAGGTTTTACGCCTTTTCCCTGATACAAAACACGGATTACTTCATTTTTTCGAAGACGGTAGACCTGTTTTGAGCCGTTTTCGGTTCCAGAGCGAATCGGAAGACCGTCAAGTTTTACGCTTGCGTAAGTGTGTTCATAATTTGAATAGCGGGCAGCAAGTTTTTCGATTTTAGACTTGCTCTGAGGCTCAGAAATCTGCCAAAGAGGAATTTCAACTTTGTGTGTATTTTCAAGTCCCATGATGATATAAGATTGGGAAATATTTGATTTTACATAAACTTTTACAATCTGCCCTTCGTGAACTCCCGTTTCCGGATTATTCCAAAGAACAAGTGAATAGCCGAGTTTTCCACACCCGGTAAAAAGAATTAAACTTAAAAGTCCCGACAATAAAAATACGATTTTTTTATTCATAGTGTTGAATTATCCCACAATTTTTTTTGAATTTAAAGCCCTGCCTGCACTAGCGATGTGCAAGGCGCAAAGCGTTTCCAAATTTATTTGGAAATGGAGCGTAAGCGGAACCTGGAACGTAGCGACCCGCGCAAGCGGGTAGTGCCCAAATCACAAAAAAAATGATAAAATCGAAGCATTTCTAAACACTGGAATTTTTTGTTCCGGTTGAGCTCTGTTTTTGGGAGGAATTATGGCAGATTATCACGTTTTTGAGGCAGCCCCGGAAGGAACTCCACCGGCGAATTTTGTTCATCTGCACGTTCACTCGGATTACTCGCTTTTGGACAGCTGTGCAAAACTTGATGACCTTGTTGCAAAAGCAAAACGTCTTAATATGCCGGCACTTGCGCTGACTGACCACGGAAACATGTTCGGCGCGCTCAATTTTGAAAAACTCTGCCATGTAAACGGCATAAATCCGATTGTCGGTGAAGAATTTTACGTTGCATACGGAAGCCACCTCGAAAAAAACGATGTTCCTTATTCGCACAAAGGAGAGGACGGAGACCGGCAGGCTCATTATTTTCACTTGATTCTTTTGTGCAAAAACCAGAAAGGCTACGAAAATTTGAGCTGGCTTTCGTCGATTGCTTATCAGGAAGGCCTTTATTACGGAAAACCGAGAATCGACTTTGAACTTCTGGAAAAATATCACGAAGGTTTAATCTGCTGTTCTGCCTGCATTGCCGGAGAATTGCCGCAACTGCTTCTTGCTGGTCGGGAAAGCGAAGCTGAAGAACTCGCCTTAAAATACAAAAATCTATTTGAACCTGACCATTACTACATTGAATTGCAGGATCACGGTCTTGAAGACCAAAAAACTGTCAATAAAATGCTGATCGCAATGGCGAGAAAACTCGGCATTCCGCTCGTTGTCACAAATGATATTCACTATATCGAAAAAGAAGACTGGGAAGCCCAGGACTGTCTGCGATGTATTGGATTTAAAAAGAATATGAACGAACCGCACCAGACAATGGGCGCTGAAAAACACGAATGGTATTTTAAGACAGAACAGGAAATGCGCCAGCTTTTTCCAGACTGTCCGGACGCCTACGAAAATACAGTAAAAATTGCGAATATGTGCAATTTGACAATTAAGCAGTACAAAACGCAGGAATTAAAAGAGTGTCTTCCGCGCTTTGAACTTCCGAAAGAATTCCAGACACATGGCGACGAATACACAAAAAATCAGGACGATTACATGCGTCATCTCGTCGAAGAAGGATTGAGAAAACGCTATCCGAAAATTACACCGACAATCCGACAGCGTGCCGAATACGAACTTGGAATCATTTTTAAGATGGGCTTTTCCGGCTACTTCTTAATCGTATGGGAATTTATCAACTGGTCAAAATCAACCTGGGACAACGTAAACAACTGCGCAAAACCGTATATTCCGATTGGACCGGGACGAGGTTCGGGTGCAGGCTCTCTTGTTGCCTATTCGCTTGGAATTACGGACATTGATCCTTTCCGTTTTAAGCTGATTTTTGAACGATTTTTGAATCCTGAACGCGTTTCAATGCCGGATTTTGACGTTGATATGGATTTCGACTACAGGCAAGATATAATACAGCACACACGCGATTTGTACGGCGATCCGCAGGTCGGACACATTGTTACTTTTGGAACCTTAAAGCCGAAAAACTGCATTGCCGATGTTGGACGCACGCTTGGAATTCCTCTTGCAGAGGTAAACATGCTTAAGTCAAAGGTTTCCGAAAACCTAAAGACAAAACTCAAAAACTGCTTTGACCCGCCGAACGAAAAATTTCCGGACGGAGGACAACTTGCAGAATTCCGCCACGATCCTCGCTACGAAAAACTCTTCGACCTCGCACTAAAACTCGAAGGCTGCAAACGAAACACAGGTCTGCACGCTTCGGGCATGGTAATCGGCTTGACTGCGCTTCCAAACTGGGCGCCTGTTTTTAAAGATTCAAAAACAGGCGAAGTCGGCGTTCAATACACAATGGACATTATTGAGCCTTGCGGACTTGTAAAATTTGACTATCTTGGACTCAAAACACTTTCGCTAATTCGCTACGCAGAGGACATCATCAACAAGCACAAAAAAAGTGGCGAAGAAAAATTTATCTGTGCAGAAGTAAGCGAAACAGACAAAAAAACCTTCGACCTTTTTAAACGTGGCGACTCAGTCGCAGTATTCCAGTTTGAATCTCCAGGAATGCAAAAAATTCTGCGCCAGTTTCAGCCAGAAAAAATCGAAGACCTTGTAGCGTTAAACGCGCTCTACCGCCCAGGTCCGCTACAGTTTATTCCAAACTACATCGACGGAAAATGGAAGCCAGAAACGATTCACTATCCTGACCCTTGTCTTGAGCCAATTTTGAAAGAAACCTACGGTGTAATGGTTTACCAGGAACAAATTATGCAGGTTTCGCAGAGAATTGCAGGATTCTCTCTCGGCGGCGCAGATATGCTCCGTCGTGCCATGGGAAAAAAGAAACCTGAAGTTATGATGGGCAAAAAAGTTGAATTTGAAGAAGGCGCAATAAAACAGGGTTTTACAAAAGAACACGCCGACGAAATTTTCGACATAATGGTTCCTTTCGCAGGTTACGGTTTTAACAAATCTCATGCAGCGGCATATTCAGTTCTCGCATACAGGACAGGCTGGTTAAAGGCAAATTGTCCGGCAGAATTTATGGCTGCAAACCTTACAAACGAAATTACCTCGACAGACGGACTTCCGGTTTACATTGCAGAAGCGCGAAGAATGGGACTTCAAGTCGATCCGCCAGACGTAAACCGCTCAGACTCAAATTTCGACGTTGTAGACGGACACATTGTCTTTGGATTCCGCGGAATAAAAGGCATGGGAAACTCAGCCGCAAATGCAATCGTAAAAGAACGCACCCAGAACGGACCGTTCAAAACCTTCATGGACTTTCTTGAACGAATGATAACCATAAAAGAAGACATTATCGACGAAGAAACTGGTCAGAAAAAAGGCGAAAAACTTGCCATCAACAAAAAAGCTGTCGAAGTTTTAATAAAATGCGGCGGATTCGACAACCTCGACCAAAACCGTCCAACCCTTATTGCAAACCTCGACCCTGCTTGGACATATATCGAAAAAAAAGTTTCCGGCGGAAGCGACGGACAGATCAGCCTTTTTGAAAACACAGGCGAAAAAGAATTTGCCGACTACAAATTTGAAGTAATTCCAGATTCAACAAAAATGGAAAAATTGAATATGGAAAAAGAACTCATTGGCTGTTACGTTTCCGGACATCCGCTCGACGACTACCAAAAAGCCTGCGAAAAAGCGACACTCAACTCACAGAATATAACCCGCGAGTCAAAGGCCGCAAAAATCCAGCACGCAGCGGCAATCGAATCCGGCGCAAAACCGTGGCAACTCAAAAACACCGAAAAAGAATACGTTGCGATCGGAATGATTACAGAACTGCGCTCCATCGTCACCAAAAAGCAAACAACGATGGCATTTGCAAAATTGCAGGATTATACAGGCACAATCGATTTAACATTTTTTCCAAAAACCTGGGAACAACTGTCTGCAAAAATCGAAAACGACAAAGTATATGCATTCCGCGGACGGCTCGATACAAGCCCAGACAGGGAAGAACCGTCGTTTATAATCGAAGCCCTCGAAGACCCAGAAATGCTCAAAAACCGTGCAATCCAGGAAATCCACATTCAGCTTGACGACGGATTTAAGGAAGAACAGCAAATTTTCAATTTAAAAGAGTTTTTATTTGGAAATTCTGGCAGTTGTTCAGTATATTTTCATATAAATGCAGGCGAAAGTTCTTATACAATAAAAGCAAACACACAACTTTCCGCCCCAGGCACAAACGAATTTTTGGAAAAAGTAAAATCAATGTCGTTCGTAAAAGACGCGTGGCTTTTCTAAGAATTCGGGCGTCCCGGCTTACGCCGTCGGGTGTTCCGCCACTTGCTGCGCGCGGTGCTTTGCACTGCCTTCGGCATGGCTCCACCCCCTGACGCAAAACTTTTGACACAAAGCACTTGCGTGCTTTGTGTTTCGCCATCCATGGCGAAGGAGATAAAAAAATGAGAAATATTTTTCAAATTATTGCTATGACTGTTAATTTTTATTCTTTTATCTGTTTAATCAGAATTTTTTTAACCTGGTTTCCAAAGACAAATTATTCAACGGTTGGAAGGATTTTATCTTCTGTCTGCGACCCTTATCTCAACATATTCAGAAAGCTTCGCTTTTTAAATTTCCGCGGACTTGACTTTAGTCCGGCACTTGCGCTCTGTGCCCTTTATGCCGTTTCCGGTATTCTTTCAAGCCTTTCTCACGGACAGCCAATAACCGTCGGATATCTTCTGGCAGTCGTACTTAGCCTTGTCTGGTCGCTAATCTCCTCAGTCACAAAATTTTTAATCGTGCTTTTAATAATTCGCCTTGTCGCAATGGGAATCATGCGTCTTATTTCCCGCAAAAACGGTTACCGCGCTTACAGCCCGATTTGGGATCAGCTCGACAGCCTGATTTCGCCATTCGCCTACAAAATCTCAGGAATTTTCACAAAAAAATTCATTCCCTTTACGACAGCGCTTATAATTTCAACTGTATTTTCACTGATTACGGTAAAACTTGCAGATTTTTTAGTTTCAATAATCTGCAATCTTCTCGTACATCTTCCTTTTTAAAATGTCCTAAAAATCTGCGGATAAACGGTAGCAAAAGTGAAAATTTCCGAAATTAAAAATTCAATTTCCGCGCTTTCTGGAGTTGGAAAAAAAACAGCAGAACTTTTCTCACGCCTAAACATTTTTACTGTCGGAGATTTGCTTCAATTCTATCCGCGAACTTATGACGACCGCACAAAAAAAATAGCCTTAAAAGATTCATTAAAATTTTCAAAAGTCCACACAATTGCAAAAGTAACAGGCCACGAATGGTTCGGCTACGGCAACATGAAAACCCTCAAAATCATAATAACAGACGGAACTGCAAGCGCAGAACTCGTAGCCTTTAACCGTCCGTTTTTAGAAAAAACACTGCCTCAGGGAGCAATAATCGCTGTAACAGGCAGGTTTGAAGCAAAATTCGGCAAGCTTCAGTCATCTTCTTTTGAAACACAAAAAATCTCAGACGAAGGAAATCTGACAGACTACGAAAACACAATGCCACCAGAAAGCAAAATTTTTCCAGTCTACAGCCTGACAGAAGGTTTAAGCCAAAAAATTGTCCGAAAAGCTGTAAATTCCGCAATTTCACAATTTGCGCTCGGAATCGAAGATGATTTACCAGAATATCTCATTTCTCAAAACCAGCTTTTGCACAAACGTGATGCAATAAAACTCATTCACAATCCGCAAAATTCTATCGACTACAACAAAGCTCGAAAAACCCTCGTCTACGAAGAATTTTTCTTTTTTCAATGCGCAATAGCAAGACAGTCAATCGAACACCGTGGATTTCTTCCTTCGATTGAACTTTTACCGCAAAATCCAGACCAAAACCAACCGCAAATTTCAGACGAGCAGTTTACAAAATCACTTTCTCCACGGCAAAAGCAATATCTTCACAGGATTCCATTTAAACCTACAAAAGACCAAAAAAATGTAATTTATCAGATGAACTGCGACATCGACAAAAGCTACGAAACCTCTCCCTTAATTTCAAAAAAACAGGAACAAAGACAGTTTTCAATGAGGGCGCTTCTTCAGGGCGACGTCGGCAGCGGAAAAACACTCGTTTCTTTTTTTGCAGCCCTCCGGGTAATCGATTACGGGAGCCAGGCAGCTCTTATGGCACCGACAGAAATTCTTTCCAGGCAGCATGCTGAAAATGCCGCAAAAGCACTCGAAGCCCTGAACGTTTCTGTCGCATATCTGACCGGGAACGTAAACGCAAAAGGCCGGATTCAGCTTTTAACAGCCCTAAAAGAAGGCAAAATCAACCTTGTAATCGGAACTCACGCGCTTTTTTCAAAAAACGTCCAGTACAAAGACCTCGCGCTGGCAATCATCGATGAACAGCACAGATTCGGCGTCATGCAGCGTTCCGCAATTTTAGACAAGGCGCGCACAAGTTCAGACGCAAAACTCACAGAACCTAACCTGCTTATGATGAGCGCAACACCAATTCCGCAAACACTCGCACTCACAGCATTCGGTGACCTGGATATTCTTACAATCCGCACAATGCCAGAAGGGCGTAAACCAATTCAAACCTACCTGACAAAAGAAGGCAACGAATCAAATGCTTACGAAGCCGTCCGGGCAGAATTAAAAAAAGGACATCAGGCATATTTCGTTTATCCAGCAATTGGGCTCAACGAAGCGCAAGAAGAAAATTTTTCCGAAAACAACGATTTTTCCGCAAACGAAGAATTATTCGAAGAAAGCGGTAAAAAAAAACAGGCATTAAAAGCCGCAGAAGACGCATTCAATTTTCTCAAAACCCAGGTTTATCCAGAATACAAATGCGCGCTAATCCACGGAAAAATAAGCGAAGACGAACAGGCGCAAATTCTCGAAGATTTTAAAAACGGCAAAATAAATATTCTCGTCGCAACAACAGTAGTCGAAGTCGGCGTAAACGTTCCAAACGCAAGCTGCATGGTAATCGAGCAGGCAGACCGCTTTGGACTTGCAGCTCTCCACCAGCTCAGAGGAAGAGTCGGAAGAGGAAGCGAACAATCCTACTGCTTTTTGATTTATTCAAAAAATATAACAGAAAATGGAATTTCCCGAATGAAGGCAATCCGCCAGACAAACGATGGCTTTGCAATCGCCGAAGAAGATTTAAAACTGAGAGGTCCCGGCGAAATAACCGGAACCGCACAAAGTGGAGAATTAACATTTGCACTCGCCGATCTTTTCAAAGACCGGCGAATCATGTCAAAAGCAAGAGCCGACGCATTCAATTACGTCCAATCCACCGCAAAATAGCGACAAACTTTTAAAACTCGAGATTAGTCCGCAAAACGTGCTAAACGTTAAGCAACATAGGCCTCAAGCCGTCTTGCACGAACAGGATGCTGCATACGGCAGATTGCAGTTTTTTCAATCTGGCGGATTCTTTCCTTAGTAAGATTGCATTCTTCGCCAACCTGAGCCAAAGACATAGGTTTTTCACCGTCAAGACCGTAGCGAAGGCGAATAACCTTTTCTTCCGCTGGCTTAAGAGTTCCAAGAACATTCGCAATGTCTTTCTGAAGATTTTCCGTTATAACCTTTTCATCAACATTCGAATATTTTTCATCTTTAACAAAGTCGCCGACCGTTCCAATATCACCGTCTTTATTTTCAACCTGAGCATCAAGACTAATCATATCGCGGTTGATTTCCAACATTTCGTTTACGTGCTGTTTTTCCATTCCAAGCATTTTCGCAATCGTTTCAATTTCTTCACTTTCAGATTTTTTGCCGTGAACAAGTTTTTTAGCCTTTTCAATCTGAACAAGTTCGTTCATGCGGTTCATCGGGATGCGGATTGCACGTCCTTTTTCGCAAATTGCCTTCAAAATCGTCTGACGAATCCACCAGACAGCATACGAAATAAAATGATAGCCTTTTGTAACATCAAATTTTTCAATCGCAGTCAAAAGACCGATATTTCCTTCACTGATTAAATCACCAAGTTCCAGTCCGCGATTCTGATATTTTTTTGCAACATTTATGACAAACCGAAGATTCGCATTTATAATTTTATCTTTTGCAGCCTTGTCGCCATTTTTAGCCTTAATTGCAAGCTCTGTTTCTTCTTCATGATTCAAGAGCGGAATTTTGTTTATTTCTTTCAAGTAAATTCCCAAGTTTTCGTCGTAATTTGTCATAAAATGCTCCTTAAAATCGCCGAAACGGTGTTTATTTTTATTTCTTACACTTATATACAAGCAAGAACTATGCCAACTTTTTTTATCCTTTTTATTTTTTTGCGCCCCAACTTGCCAAAAAAAACGGCAATTTTCCGGTTATTTTCCTCTTTTTTCTTCAAATCAGTGCCTACAGGCTCGGTAACCCTCGGTCCTGCGGACGAACTTGCGTTCCCTTCCGGCCCTGGGCGCATTTTTCGGGTAAAAAAAATCCTCTTTTTAATTTTTCACTGTTTCTTTTTGACACAGTTTCAACCTTTCAATTTGACGCTGCGTCTTTTTGACACATTTTTTCTTTTTTTTTGAAAAAAAATCAAATTAAAACGATTTTTGTTGACGATTAAGAACCAAAATTTATATATTTAAAGTAAGAATTAAAAAATTTTTGGAGGTTATATATATGAAACTCAGACCATTAGCAGACAGAGTTCTTCTCAAGGAAGAAAAAGCAGAAACAACAACAAAATCAGGCATTCTTCTTCCAGAATCTGCCCAAGAAAAAACACAGACTGCAAAAGTAGAAGCTGTTGGACCTGGCACAGAAAAAGAAAAAATCACTGTAAAAGTGGGCGACCGTGTAATGTACGATAAATATTCAGGCGTTCAGGTAAAAATGGACGGCGAAGATTATTTAATCGTTAAAAACTCAGACATCATCGCTGTGGTAGAATAATTTATTTTAGACGGTCATTTCGAGAAAAACTCAATGACCGTTTTTTTATGTCATTTTAGTTTTCTAAGCATAAGCCTTGCATCAGCATTCATTGGATTTAAGCTTAAGGCATATTCAAGCGAAAGAATTGCTCCTTCCCTATTCTGCAAATCGCTTTGGACAAGAGCTGTCCTGTAAAGAATCTTTGATTTTAATTTTTTATCTTTAGTTCTACCGGAAGCAAGTCCGTAAAGATTCAGCGCTCTTTTTAACTCACCGTCAGAAGCATAAATTACAGCAAGATTAACAGCCGAATTTACAGCACAAAGCCTGCTAAAAGAAACAATCTGTCCGTCAGCCGCAATCGTTCGAGCACCTCCAGTTTCAAAAAGGGCATATTCGTACAGACGGCGGGCGGCGGAAATATTATTATCGAGAAGAGCAAAATACGCGGCAGTTTCAATTTCCCAGGTTTCCATTGTGCCTGCATAATCCGCCGCCCTGTCGCCAAAAGCCGCCCTTATTACAAACTCAGGAACCGGTGGAGCAGAATATGTTTTTTCACCACCAAAAATATCATATTCAACTTTTTCGTCCTGCAAGCCCGTTTTTTTCATTTTATAGCGGGCATCTAAATATTTTTCAAACAAAAGCCTGGCATCTTCTTTTTTTCCGAAATTTAAAAATTCGTTTACGGCAAAGTGCAAAAGCGCCGGAGGATACATATTTTTTTCAATTTCATTAATTTCAAGATTTTTCCAAATTTCGCTTTCAACTTTTTTTTGTGGCAAATCAGAATTTTCAGCCAGCCATAAAGAAAGTTTTTCTACCAAAAGTTCATCGCTCAAAGCCTGCGCATTTTTTTTCTGCCATTCAAGCATTTGCTCAATTCTAAAAATTGCATCTCTTATCAAAAATTTCGGTCGCTCATCTCTCTGCTTCATCGAATATGTGCGCAAAGAAGTCTTTCGCAATTCCCGCTCAAATAAATCCTGTTTTTCCAAAACAGAATCTGCTCGTGCAAATTTTCCATAAGTTATTAGTGCAGGAATATTTTTTGAATCACGCATTATAACTGTCATTAATAAATCGTATGCTTTTGAATACTGGGCAGCGTTATAAGCCCAAAGCGCGCTGTTTACATAAATAAGTTCTGGAATATCCGCGTTTTTTTCAATTTTCGCCTGCAAAATCAAACGTTCACGCTCTTTTTCCGCAGAATCGTAATCTCCAAGCATAAAAAAAGCGTCGCTTGCAAGATCTGTCAGTTCAAAATTTTCAAAAGAAAAACCTTTTGACTGAGCATTCTCGTAATTTTCAACGCACAAATCGTAATTTTTTGCGTCAAACTGAACCTGAGCCCAAAACAAATTAAAATCACTCTGAACCGATTTTTGCAAAGTGGCCGCCGCAGAATAGTTTCCATTTTTTAAAAACGGAAGAGCCGCATTTACAAGCCATTTTTCGTTTCCTGTTGAAGAATAACAGGCTCCGTAAATTTCGGAAAACTGAGGTAAAAGAAGATTTTTTTCTTTTTGAGATTTTAAAACCGCTTCCGCATAAATCGAACCGTATTTTGAGCCTTCCAAGGCGGAACCAATTTTTAAGGCTTCGTCAAACCGCCCTTCCCGCAACAAAAAATGAGAATAGACTGCGGAAATTTCATTGTTGCCAGGAATTTTCTTTAAGCTGTCGGAAAGTATTTTTTCTGCAAGGCTTTTTTCTCCAAGCGTCATAAAACGCCGGTAAATTCCAATTCTTGCATAAGCGCTGTATGCTGATTTAGAAGTTTTTTTTAAGAGTTTTAAAGCATCGTCAGTCTGCCCAAGCTGAATAAAAGAATCAACTGTATCAAGAGCAGACAAAAAAGACGACTGCTTTGAATTCTGCGAACACGAAAAAAACAAAAATCCGGCAACTAAAAAAATCACTGCCGGATTCTTACGGCTGGACAAAATTTTCCAGTTTTTCTTCATACGCAGACCAAAATTATTTTTCTGACGATTGAGAATTGCAGGATTTTCCAATACTGTCCAAAACTGCATTTATAAATTTAAACGAATCATCCTGTCCGTATTTTTTTGCAATATCAACCGCCTCATCAATTACGATAGAAGCAGGAACATCTTTCTGAAAAAGCAGGGCATAAACGCTCATACGCAAAATCGAAAGAGTAACCTTGTTAAGGCGCGCAAAATCCCAACCCTTAAGATTTTCTTTTATAAGTTCATCAATTTGAGACTGATTTTCAATCGCACCGGCAATTAAAACTCTTGCAAAAGTTGCAGTTTCCATATCAACCGCGTCTTTTTCAGAATCTCCATCCGCCCAAGACAATTCAAGAACATCTTCTTTAGGCATTCCGCCTACTTCCCAGGAATAAAGTCCCTGAAAAGCCAAAATTCTTCCTCTTCTTCTTGACACTTTATCTTTCCTGTAAAACTACCAATTAAGCAACTTGTCTAAAGCTGCACCCGTCTTCTTTCTTTCTACATTTTCTGGAGTATCAAGAGCTTTTGTTACGTCCTGAACTGCCGCAATCATTGCCTGGCTCTGTTTCTGCTGTGTAAGATTAGATTTAATGTAATCATAGACAGTGATTGTCGTTTCTGGCTGAACTAAATCGCTCAAACCAAGCATTTTTGCACTGTACTTTGCACGAACCGCATAAAACTGAAAATCGTTTTCTGTTTCTGTAAGTGAAGAAATATATCCCTTTTCTTTTCCAAAAAGTTCGAGAAGTTCATTATATGAAACGCCAAGCTGCTGAGCATGCTGAGCGGTTTTGCTTATGAATAAATCCCCGCCCTGATAGTCTTTTGAATTTGCGGCATCTGCCTTGATTTTTTCAGTAGTAATTTTTTTATCTTTAAAATCTTTTAGCATGGCTGCTGCCTTTGTTTTTGCAGCGGCAGGATCATTGTTTTTAGGAAAAAGCACAAGGAAAAGTTTAAGCATATCGTTCTGAACAAAACTTGCCTTATTCAATTCATAAAAAGCACGAATTTCTTCATCGCTCGGAGCAGCTTTTTGAATTTCTTCCTGTTTTTGCTGCAAAACATACTGCTGGGCAATCAACTGATTCTTCAAATAAGATTTGTATTCAGCAACTCCCATTCCTACAGTATTTTTCATGTAATCTTCAAAAGATTTTCCAGTCTGTTTTTTTATGATTTCTTCAAATTCTGCTTCTGTAACGTTTCTTCCAAATTGCTGGCTTACGTTCTGCATAAAATACTGATTAACCTGAGAATCAGTAAGAACCATTCCAGCTTTTGTCGCAGCCTGTACAACCAGTTTTTCATCAATCATCGCATTAAGGATTTCTTTTTTCTGCTCAACAGTAAAAGAAGAAATTCCATTCTGTTTTCCATAAATTTCAACTCTGTTTTTGAGCTGTTTTAAGGTGATTGTCTCTGATTTATTGAGTTTTACAGTAGCAAGAGGCTGTAAATCCGCCTGAGCAAAAATTCCTGTACCTGCCATTAAAATCAAAGATACGCAAAGTGCAAAACGTTTCATAAACTTTCCTTAACTTGTCTTTTTTGTTCCGTAAAACGAGAACATGAAGAGGTTTCTAAAACTAAAAAAGTTCCAAAAACCCTCAATAAATATAAACAACTGGAAAACCAGCCAGTTACATTCAAATAAAAAAATCACCTCCAAAAATAGAAGTTTTCAGAGGCTCTTATTTTTTGTGCAATTTACTGAGGATCGAGCGGAAGTCCGCCAGAAATCACAGCACGAATTCTTCTTACACCAGCAGACGAAGACTGTTCTTTTACAATCTTGAATTCACCGATTTGAGCCGTGTGCTGAACATGAGGTCCACCACAAACTTCCTTCGAGAACCAATCACTTTTTGAATCGCGTCCGATTGTATAAACTTTTACCTGTTCGCCGTATTTGCTTGCAAAAAGAGCGCGAGCACCCTGTTTTTTTGCTTCATCCAAAGTCATAATTTCCATTGTAACAGGCAAATCTTCCTTGATTTTTTCGTTTACAATGTCTTCAACTTTCTGAACTTCTTCTTTTGTCATAGGTCTGTCAAAAGTAAAGTCAAAACGCATGCGTTCATTGTTAATATTCGAACCTTTCTGCGCAATTTTGTCGCCAAGAACATCTATCAGAGCCTGCTGTAAAAGGTGTGTCGCAGTGTGGTATTTTGTTGCAACATCAGACTGCTCTGCCAAACCGCCCTTTGCTTTTCCAGCGTCCAAAGTCTTAGAAGCTTCCTGGTGTTTTTTTTCTGCTTCCTTAAATCCTTCAACATCAACCGAAAAACCATGCTCAGCACCAAGTTCCTGAGTAAGCTCAAGCGGATATCCATAAGTTTCGTAAAGGTTATACGCAACTTTTCCAGAAATCACTTTTTTAGGATTTTTCATCAAATTCGGCAGGAGTTTCTGAAATTCAGCCTCGCCTTTTTTGAGTGTCTGACGGAATTTTTCTTCTTCGGCAGTCAATTCACCCTTAATTTTATCAGCATTCTGTTCAAGTTCAGGATAAGCGATTTTGAAATTATCAATTACAGAATCAGCAATTTCTGCAAGGAAAGATTTTTCGATCCCAAGCTTCATTCCATGACGAACGGCACGACGAATCAAACGACGCAAAACATAACCTGCGCCAACATTCGACGGAGAAACACCTTTTGGATCTCCAATTATAAATACAGAAGCACGGCTGTGATCGGCAATAATTCTAACAGAACGGTCTTTTTCTTCGTCCGTTCCATAAACATAATCAGCAAGCTCATCGATTTTTTTGATAATCGGCTGGAAAACTTCGGTCAAATAAACAGAAGTCTTTCCCTGCAAGATGCAGTTTGTGCGTTCAAGTCCCATTCCAGTATCAACATTCTTTTTTGGAAGAGGCTCAAGAGTTTTTTCGTCAACGCGGTTAAACTGCATAAAAACGTTATTCCAAATTTCAAGCCAGTTTTCGCTGTCAGTTCCCTTATTAGAACCTTCAGGAGGCAAACCTTCGCCAACCCAATAAAAAATCTCAGTATCAGGACCACAAGGACCTGTCGGACCTGCAGCCCACCAGTTGTCTTCGGCAGGAAGATAAGCAATTTTGTCCTCAGGCATTCCATTAGCTTTCCATGCTTCCGCAGCTTCTTCGTCACGAGGAGCATTTTCGTCACCAGCAAAAACAGTCACAGAAATTTTGCGCGGATCAAGACCAAGCCATTTCGGACTTGTCAAAAATTCGTAAGAAAAGGCAATGGATTCTTTTTTAAAATAGTCACCCAAAGACCAGTTTCCGAGCATTTCAAAACATGTAAGGTGGCTCGGATCTCCAACTTCATCAATATCGCCAGTGCGTACACATTTCTGATAATCAGTAAGACGAGTTCCAGCAGGATGTTTTTCGCCAAGAAGATAAGGAACCAGAGGATGCATTCCGGCAGTTGTAAACAAAACAGAAGGGTCATTTTCCGGAATCAAAGACTGGCCAGAAATTTCAACGTGATTTTTTGATTTAAAAAATTCGATATACTTCGAACGTAATTCATTTGCAGTCATAATTAAATCATTTTATAGATTTGACCGCAGAATTTCAATATCTTAAACCTAAGGAGCACAAAGCCTTACCGCGACCGGCTTTTGCTACAAGTCCTCCTTCGCTCCGCTCGTCCGGTCTTTCCGCGCAATCCGGGCTAAGATTTTCGGCTCTTTCAAGATTCTCTTACGCGCCTTTTTATCAGCACGTTTTTTTATTCTTCGGTCTTTTTAAGCTCTGTTTTTTTGAGAGTCAAAGGCAATACTTCATTCTGAAAAAATCCGTTCGGAGTTACATCAACCGACTGCAAAATTATAGTGTCGTTGTCATCCAGAAGAATTTCTGTTGTTTTTCCACGCTTATTTCTTTCAGTTTTTTTAATTTTGCCAAAACTTGCAGAATAATATCCGTTAAAAAATTTTACGGCGGTATCGCTTCTAAACTGCATCAATTTTGTGTCAGAAATGCTATTCAAGACAAAACGACCTTTGTCTGTAAATTTTTCAGATTCAATCAGATATTCGCCGTTTGCAAAAACAAAATACTTTCCATCGGAAGTAGTCCATGCAGGTCCTTCGACAAGCCTTTTTAGCGCTTTTTCAGATTCGCCTGCAACAGTTTTCTGATTTAATTTTGCCGAAACTTTTTTATAATTTCCGTCCCAGAGAGTGCTTTCACTGATAATCATCCGGACGTCATCTTGAATTCGGATTCTTATTTCATCAACATTTACAAGCGAAATATCAAAACGCCTCTGAAGATTTTCGATTGACTGGTTTATTGAAGTAAAATACATTCCGTTTCTGCGGAGCTTTGCATCCAACCACGAATAAACTTCTTCACTGTCTTGATAATGAAAAATAATTTCGTGCGTCTGAGTGTCAAAAAAGATATATCGTACATTTCCACCAGAATTTTCGGTCTTATACCATAAGCCTTCCAAAAATTTAGAAAAAGTTGCGACAGTTCCATCCTGAATTCTAGCAAGTTCTTTTGCGGCAATGAGGTTTCCTTTAACACGAACCTGCTTAACTTGAGTATAAACTCCTTCTTTTTCGTTCCAATCGTACATTGTCTGAATCTGGTCAAGCCTGGCGCTGTCTTCTGTAGAATCCGAAGCATAAATCCAAACAGGAAAACTGGCGGCCTTTGTCTGACTCAATTCATACGATTCGTTTCGTTCCGTCTGCTGAATAAAAACTGTTTCATCAGACTCAAAGTCTCCGATTTTTGTTAAAACGAAGTCGCCTTTTTTGGTGCGGCTTCCATTAAAAATACACAAAACAGAATGACCTTCGTCCGTAATTCCCTGATAAACAAGTGAATTTTTGTGATTTCCGATTACGTCCAGCGCAGTACAGGCAAAAGTACGAATCTGACTTACTGAAGTTGCAATCCAAGCCGCTCTGACATAAGAAGATGTTGAAGGATTGTACAGACCGACAATCAGCGCCAAAAAAGGACTTCTTGATGTTTTTACAATATTTATCTGATCATCATAACCGTCATCGTCAATATCCATCGTAACAACGTTCAGCAGAGTTTCGTCGTTGGCAAGTTCAATAAACGAAGTCTGTTCATAATCTTCGTATTCATTTTTTAAATTTTCTTCTTCGAACATTTCTGTTTCAACAATCGGTTTTACAATTTTTGCACGCGAATAAGAATTGTCTTTTATAAAAAGATTTTTTCCGACAAAAAAGAATGCAAGTCCTGCGGCAACAATAATAAAAATCACTGGAATAAGTTTTTTCATAATCTGTAAAGTTTACCAAATCAGTTAATTTCGCTCAATAAAACAAAATTCTTTGCAAATAGTTACAAATTCTTCTATATAATACCATTTATTGACATTTTTTTTGTTTTCTATAAAATTTTTGTACTATGATAAAAAATATTGAAATTTTTGAACACACGCCGGTTCCAAAGGCGGTTTTTAAATTTGCACTTCCAACAGTGCTAAGCATGATTGTTACTGTTTTGTACAACATGGTTGACGCTTTCTTTGTCGGTCAGACAGGAGATCCGAGTCAGTTTGCAGCAGTAAACGTTGCAACTCCGATTTTTCTTTTTCTTATGGCGGCAGGAAACATTTTCGGCATGGGTGGCTCTTCGTTTATAAGCCGTGCGCTTGGCGAAAAAAACTACGAAAAAGTAAAAAACATTGCTTCTTTTTGTTTTTACTCAGGAATTTTTACAGGTTTTCTAGGTTTATTCCTAATTCTTTTCAATATGGAAGGAATTCTCAAAATGATTGGAACAAC
Source organism: Treponema berlinense (assembly GCF_052273165.1). GTDB lineage: Bacteria > Spirochaetota > Spirochaetia > Treponematales > Treponemataceae > Treponema_D > Treponema_D berlinense_A. Next base: position 35,124 of record NZ_DAVZIU010000020.1, read on the forward strand.
TCAGACAACCGCACAGTTTGCACGCGATTATTTAAAATACATTGCGTACGGCGGACCTGCAATTGTTATTTCGACAGCCTACACAAACATAATCCGCGGAGAAGGCGCTTCTCAAAACTCAATGGTCGGACTGATCGCTGGAACAGCCGTAAACATTGTACTTGATCCGATTTTTATTCTCGACTCATTTTTGGGAATTCCTGGGCTTGGACTTGGTGTAAAAGGAGCCGCAATTGCAACTGTAATTGCAAACATCGTTACGATTGTAATCTATCTTGTACATATCCTTTCAAAAAACTCAACTCTCACAATAAATCCGAAGTATTTCAAAATTTCAAACGGAATTTTACTCGGCGTTCTTGCAATCGGACTTCCTGCAAGCCTTACAAACATTTTGATGAGTTTAAGTTCAATTTTAACAAACAATCTTCTCGCTTCGTATTACAGCGTTCCTGTCGTATCAGAAAAACTCTTGCCATTTATAAAGACATTTATCGACGGAACAGCAGTTTATGGCGATATTCCTGTTGCGGCAATGGGAGTTGCGCTCAAGGCAAACATGTTAACAATTTTCATTCAGCTTGGGCTCGGAATTGGAATTGCTCCGTTAATCGGCTACAATTATGGTGCAAAAAATTCTATGCGTGTTAAAAAAATCGTCAATTTTTCGATTTTAGTAAATGTTGTGCTTGGAGTTTCTCTTACCGTTCTTTATGTAATTTTTGCAAAACCAATCATAAATATTTTCTCAGAAGATCCAGCTGTTGTTGCCATGGGCGTAGATATTATTTATGCGCTTATGTCATCGGCACCATTTATCGGAATTATGTTCGTTTTAAATTTTACTTTCCAGGGAATGGGAAAAGGCTTGCAGTCTCTTGTTCTTGCCGTAAGCCGTCAGGGTTTTATCTTTTTACCAGCAATCCTTATAATGCAAAAACTTTTTGGACTTACCGGAATTATCTTCGCTCAGCCGTTTGCCGACGCTATTGCAGTTTTAATTGCAGCAGGAATGTTTTTATTTTTGTTAAAAGACCTAAAAGCTGAAGAAAAAACAGTTTCTTCTCAAACAAACAAGTAAAATAAAAAAAATGAAGAAAAAAGGCTGTCCTTTGATGAAGTTTAACTACTTCTAGGACAGCCTCTTCTTTCTAAATACGATATTTTTCACATTGCACAAAACACAACATTCAGTTTATTTTATTTCACTTTACGCAACACTGAGTTTTTTGTAGAATAAACTAGATTTTTACAAAAGCGGTAGGGATTGTAGTGGCTTGTTGCGGAACGAAGTGAAGCAATGAAGGCGAAAGCCGGAACCACGAAAAGCCCGGTGGCAACTTGTTGCCTAACCGCCCAAAAAAAACAATTTATAGTCTGACTTTTTTATAGGAGAAACTAATAAAAACTTTGCCTCAGATAGCGTCAAAGTTTTTATTTACAAGTTTGCGTTGCAAACTTCATTATAAACTGCATATTCTCATTGAATTGCGAATATGCTTAAAAAGTCAACTCGGAAATTGATATTTCCTCATTAACTTTTTATAGGAGAAAAAGATGGGAAACAATTATTTTAACTCGATTCCGTGGCGCGAAGCTCGTTTACAGCTCGGTCACTGCCGCTCAATGGCAAAAGAAGAATTCGCTGACGGAGTAAACGCTCTCAAAGGCAAAAAAATCGTAATCGTTGGATGCGGCGCTCAGGGCTTGAACCAGGGTTTGTGCTTGCGCGACTCAGGTCTTGATGTTTCTTACGCTCTCCGCGAGTCTGCAATCGCCGAAAAACGCCAGTCTTGGAAAAACGCGACAGAAAACGGCTTCAAAGTTGGAACTTACGACGAATTGATTCCTACTGCCGACCTTGTTGGAAACCTTACTCCGGACAAGCAGCATACAGCCGTTATCACAGAAGTTATGAAGAGAATGAAGAAAGGCTCGGCTCTGTGGTACTCACACGGATTCAACATGATTGAAGAGGGAATGCAGATTCGTCCGGACATCACAGTTGTAATGTGCGCTCCAAAAGGACCGGGAACAGAAGTCTGGCACGAATTCCAGAGAGGATTCGGTGTTCCTGACCTTATCGCCGTTCACCCTGTAAACGACCCTGAAAAGAAAGGCTGGGCTTATGCAAAGGCTTTGGCTGTAGGAATGGGCGGAAGCAAGGCAGGTGTTCTTGAATCTTCTTTCGTTGCGGAAGTTAAATCTGACCTTATGGGCGAACAGACAATTTTGTGCGGAATGCTTCAGGCCGGAACAATCGTCTGCTTTGACAAGATGGTAAGCGAGGGAATCGCTCCAGAATATGCGACAAAACTTTTGATGCACGGCTGGAACGTAATTTCTGAGGCTCTCAAATGGGGCGGAATCACAAACATGATGGACCGTCTTTCTAACCCTGCAAAAATCCGCGCTAACGAGCTTTCAAAGGAAATCAAAAAACTTTTGACACCGCTCTACCAGAAGCACATGGACGACATCATCAGTGGAAAATTCTCTAGCACAATGATGCAGGACTGGGCAAACAAAGACCACGACTTGCTCACCTGGCGCGAAGAGACAGGAAAACTTCCGTTTGAATCAACTCCAGAATCAAAAGAAGAAATCACAGAGCAGGAATATTTCGACAAGGGAATCCTGCTTGTTGCAATGGTAAAAGCCGGCTGCGAACTTGCATTCGAGACAATGGTTGACGCAGGAATCAAACCAGAAAGCGCTTACTACGAATCATTGCACGAAGTTCCACTCATCGCAAACCTGATTGACCGCAAACGTCTCTACGAGATGAACCGCGTAATTTCCGACACAGCAGAATACGGATGCTACCTGTTCAGTCGCGTTGCAGCACCGGAAATGGCAAAAGAGCTTATGCCGAAACTCCACACAGACGTTATCGGAAAAGGGCTTGAACTCAAG
>NZ_DAVZIU010000021.1:0-30837 GCF_052273165.1 Treponema berlinense
GACTTCCGTGATATAAAATTATTTTATTCATTCACTTTTCCTCCTAAACAAACATTTTTTCAAGGCACGATTTTTTAATATTTTTTAACTTTTCCAACTCACGCTGATGAAGGGTGATGAGGTGGTCAAGGGTGTCAAAAAATTGTCCAATAGCTTTCTGTTCATCAAATGTCGGTGCAAGGTAAACTTCCCCCTCAAGAGCGTTCGTGTCGCCAATTAGAAGGGTATTTTTAGCACCTTTATTAACGAGCGGACGGAGATAATTATTCAAACGGGCATCTTGTTCAAAATACATTTGAATAAAGTCAGCGTTTGCATTTTCTCTCGTGTGGTAAACGCCATAAAGTACCGATACTATGCCAGATTTTCCTTTATTTGCTTTAATGATTCCATACGGGTTTGCCTTTAGTGGTGATTTTGTATAAACAACATCACCTGTATGAACAACGCCATAATTAGACACTGATGCTCCAGCAAAAGAGCGACCTTGAAATTCAATTTGATTAACAACACCAAAATCACCCAACTTACGCTGTTCCCAAGCGCCTTGCCTGCCGGCAGGCAGGTCGGTAAAGCCCTTAAATCTAATTGCCGGAGTGTCTGATTTTTTCATCATTTTGCACAATTCATCATATTTTTCAGCCATTCTCTGCCACCTCCGCTTTTTAGATATTTTTCTTTTGCAAGGGCTTCTTGCTCTGTGTCAAAATATACAGTACATCCAAATCATTCCGACAGTACATCAAAATCCTTCTGACAGTACATCAAAATCCTTCTGACAGTACATCCAAATCATTCTGACAGTACACCAAAATCATTCTGACAGTACAGGGGAATTATTCTTTACAAGTTACACAAACTAAGTCCGCCGGTTTTGAAATTATAAAATCGGCTTCAAATTCTTCAAATTCCCGCTGATTTCCATAGCCCCACAAAACCGCACAACATTTTACGCCGTTTTTTCGCGCTCCGAGAATGTCGTGTTTTCTGTCGCCAATCATCAGAATTTTGCCGTTTTTTTGTTCGATCTGCAAATTTTCGTGTTTAATTACATATTCAATAACTTTGTGCTTTTCGCTTCTTGCTTCTGCTATGTCCGCGCCACCGGCAAAGTCAAAATATTGAGATAAATTAAAATGTTCCAAAATTCTGAACATAAAAACTTCAGGCTTTGAAGTTGCAACATAAAGTTTTTTTCCGTTTTCTTTGAGTTTTTGCAAAGTTTCAGGAATTCCCTCATAAACTGCGTTTTGAAAAATTCCTTTTTCCGTATAAAACTCGCGATATTTTTCGATGGCTTTATTGCACTGTTCTTCGTTCAGTCCATAAAAAACATTGAACGACTCTGCAAGCGGAGGTCCGATAAAACGCTTGAGTTTTTCATCGTCCGCCTCTTTTATTCCAAAACTTTCAAGTGCATAACGCACACTGTTTACAATTCCTTCGGCAGAACGGGTCAAAGTTCCGTCAAGATCCCAAAAAAAGTGCGTAAATTGAGAAAAATCGTTTCTTAACAACATATTCTGATTGTAGCAAAAAAATGAACTTTGCTACAATCAAAACATAATATGGATTTTTTTCGATTTTAAACTCTGAACTGATCGACCTGAATCCCAATCTGTCCAATTGAAGTTTTCATGCGGTTTGTAAGTTCAGAAAGCGCTGCTCCTGTTTCGTTGATTTTACGTGCCCCGGAAGACATTTCGCCCATTCCGTCTTTTATGCTGAATGTAGCTTCCTGAAGATTTTTAATTTCATCAAGAATCGCCTTATTTCCTTCAGCCATTTCCAAAGACGCTGTTTTTACTTCGTTAGAAGTGTCATTCATGCTGTTAAGGGCAACTGCAATTTGTTTTGAACCTTCGTTCTGTTCAATCATTGCATTTGAAATTTCCTGAACAAGGTTGTTTGTCAAATTGATTTCCTGGGCAACATCATTAAACGCCTCGGAAGCAATGCCAGAAGCATCAACCATCTGTTCAATGCTATTTATGATTTTGTCCAGCTGATTACCGATTGTCTGCGACTGAGAACCAGAATCTTCAGAAAGTTTACGGATTTCGTCGGCAACAACACTAAAGCCTCTTCCTGCTTCGCCCGCGTGAGCCGCTTCGATTGCTGCATTCATAGCCAAAAGATTTGTCTGCTCTGCAATTCCATTAATTACAACGTTCGCTTCGCGCAAAGCCTGACTTTCTGCCTGAATTTCTTCAATTTTTGCAGTAACATCGTTATTTTTTTGAATTCCAGTAGCCGCTTTTTCTTCAAGCGCTTGGAAAGTATGAGCCATTCTCTGCACAGAATTATTTACAGAATTGATGTTTCCAATCATCTCTTCAACAGAAGCACTTGCCTGAGTAACAGCCGCACTCTGACTTTCAATCATGTGGTTTAAAGACTCAATGTTTGAAGCAATTTCGTTTACAGCTCCGGCAGTTTCGTGAACAGACTCGCTCTGAACGCCAATCTGTTTGTCCATGCTCTGAATATTGCTAATAATTTGAGTAATTGCCGCTACAGTATCTTCCGTGCTGTTCTGCAAAAGTTCATCGACTTCGACAAGCTCGTTCTTAGACTGCTTCATTGTCGAAACAATTATATGAAGTTTTTCGGAGAATTTATTAAATCCATCAACAACTCGTCCAATTTCGTTATTGCTCTTTAATTGAATTCTTTGCGTAAGGTCTGCATCTCCAGTTGCAATTCCGCGAATTGTGCTTTCTACAACCCTCAAAGGCTTTATTTGCTTGTACATTATAAAACCAGCAAAAAGAACAGTTACAACGGTAACTATAATTCCGCAGATTAAAAGTTTATAAAAAATAGCCGTTGCCGTTGCGTTGATTTCGGTTTCTTTTAAGAAAAGCATAATTTTCCACGGAGTATGCTTTACAACTTTAGAAAAAACAACAATGTTTTCGCCAGAACGATTTTTGATTGTTCCGATATGACTATCATTCGCCCATGCAGTCTGAAAAACAGAATAAGAAGCCACGTCATTTTTTCGAATATAATCCACTTCTTCCTTTAGCCTTTCAGAATTTAGATTTGACGCAATAACTTTTCCAATACTGCTAAAAAGTCCGGCTTCGCCAATCGAACCAAGATTTATATCTTCAAGAACCTTCGCAAAATTAGACTCTTCAACGTTTCCACAAAAAAAACCGATCGTTTCGCCATTGCGTTTGGCAGCACGGCATACATGCACAACTGTTTTCCACGAAACCTTAGAAGGAACGGGATTATCAATATAAGAATCTGCGCCGTTCTGCATGATTTCCTTAAAATAATCACGGTCAGAAACAATAGTCTGCGTTCCAATATCCGAATAATAAAGTCCGTCTTTATCAACCCAAGCAACGTAGTCAAAAAAATCTTTATTTCTGTTCTGTTCGTGGTCGCGCAACCAGGCAACGATTTCTTCCGTGCTTGCATTTCCTTTTATAACATCCGAATTGCAGTAATAATCGAGAGCCGCAAAATATTTTTCAACAACATTTTTTTCAAGATTTGCATAAGTATCTACAAAGTGGGTATATTCAAATTCCGTACTTTTTTTAAGTTCCTCTTTTGTAGTTTTTGTTACAAACCGAATCTGCAGTACGTTAAAGAAAATAACAATTCCCGCTAAAAAACCGCCTATAAGAAGAAACAGGCGTCCTCTCTTTTTCTTTTCCTGCTGATTTTCTGTCTTACGTAGTTTCATAAAAAATGCCTCCAGCTAAAAAAATAATCCTTCCGAATATCTAAACAAAATATCTAAAAGTTGCAGTTTTTAAATAAAAATTTGAAATACAAAAAAACACATCTTATTCTACCAAATAATATCAAAATCGCCACAAAAAACTTAAAATCATTGCAAAAAAATGGCCACAAAAAAAACGCTCTCGGGCGAGAGCGTTTTAGTTCTAATACGTTAATACTTTTTCGTCAAGGATTTTTACAAACTACACAAAATTGCGCAATTTATAAAAAATTAGTGATGGAAAAGTCTAATTCCGTTAAAGCACATAACCATATTATATTTGTCAGCTGTTTCGATTACCTGATCATCGCGAACAGAACCTCCCGGCTGAGCAATTACAGTTACGCCAGATTTATGCGCACGTTCAATATTATCGCCAAACGGGAAGAAAGCGTCTGAACCGAGAGCAACGTCTGTATTTTTAGCAAGCCATTCTTTTTTTTCTTCGCGAGTAAAAACTTCAGGCTTAACCTTGAAAATTCTCTGCCAGCTTCCTTCTGCAAGAACATCTTCATATTCTTCGCCAATATAAACGTCGATTGCGTTATCGCGGTCTGCGCGTTTAATTCCGTCAACAAACTGCAAGCCGAGAACTTTTGGCGACTGACGCAACCACCAGTTGTCAGCCTTTTGACCGGCAAGTCGTGTACAGTGAACGCGGCTCTGTTGACCAGCGCCAATTCCAATCGCCTGACCGTCTTTTACGTAACATACAGAATTTGACTGTGTATATTTGAGAGTAATGAGAGCAATAATAAGGTTATGCTTTTCATCTTCGCTCAAGTTTTTATTTTTTGTAACAATATTAGAAAGACAGGTTTCGTCAATTTTTATAAAGTTGTGTCCCTGTTCAAATTTTACGCCAAAAACCTGTTTAACTTCAGTTGCCGGAGGAACATAAGACGGATTAATCTGAATAACACAGTAATTTCCGTTCTTCTTAGCCTTCAAAATTTCAAGCGCCTTGTCAGAAAAAGCCGGAGCAATAACGCCGTCAGAAACTTCTTTTTTAATCAAAAGAGCAGTAGCTTCATCACATTCGTCGCTCAAAGAAATAAAATCACCAAAAGAAGACATTCTGTCCGCACCACGGGCACGGGCATAAGCGCAAGCCAAAGGAGAAAGTTCAACGCCGTCGGTAAAATAAATCTGTTTGAGAGTGTCGCTCAAAGGTTTGCCAATTGCAGCGCCAGCAGGAGAAACATGCTTAAAAGAAGTTGCGGCAGGAAGTCCGGTAGCTTCCTTCAATTCCTTGACAAGTTGCCAGCCATTCAAAGCGTCAAGCAAGTTTATATAACCAGGTCTTCCGTTCAAAACAGTAATTGGAAGATCACCTTCATCAACAAAAACCCGTGCAGGTTTCTGGTTTGGATTGCATCCATATTTCAATTCAAGTTCTTTCATTCTTAAAAATTACCATAAAAAAATGTTCTATTCAATAAATCAAAAAATAAGAACCACATCCACCGTCATATCCGGCTCTTGCTATAAGTCCTCGCTTCGCTGCGGTCTTTCCGCAACGATCCGGGGTAAAACTTGCAGTTTATTGTAAAAAAATCGTCTTGGTACTATAATTATGCTTTATTTTTGCAAAGACTTCAAAGAGGTACATTTATGGGCGGAATTTTTGGCGTTGCTTCAAAAGACGACTGTTCGATGGATTTATTTTTCGGAACTGACTATCATTCACATTTAGGAACCCGCCGCGGCGGACTTGCAGTTTACCGCGACGATGATAAATTTCAGCGTGCAATTCACAACATTCAGAATTCTCCGTTCAGAACAAAATTTGAAAACGACATCGAAGAAATGAAAGGTCACATCGGAATCGGCTGTATTTCCGACTACGAACCGCAGCCTCTTCTCGCCTGCTCTCACCTTGGACGTTTTGCACTTACAACCGTCGGAATCGTCACAAACAAAGACGAACTTTCAAAAGAACTTATCGAAAATGGCGGCGCTTTTCTTGAAATGTCTGGTGGCGAAATCAACCAGACAGAACTTATTCTTGCTCTTCTAAACACTCAAAAAACAATTCTCGAAGGAATTCAATACGTTCAGAAAAAAATAAAAGGCTCAATCACAATGCTTGTTGCCACTCCAGAAGGGATTTATGGAGCACGCGACAGAATGGGACGCACTCCGCTTCAAATCGGCATAAAAAAAGACGCTAAAGGTTCAATTCTTGCGCACTGTCTTTCTTTTGAAAACTTTGCATATATGAATCTCGGCTACTCTGACGAACACGAACTTGGTCCTGCAGAAATCGTTTATGTAACATCTGACCGCTACGAAATTTTGCAAAAACCTCAAAAAGAAATGAAAATCTGCACCTTTCTGTGGATTTATTACGGATATCCAACAGCCTGCTACGAAGGCGTAAATGTCGAAGCCATGCGCTACAACTGCGGAAAATTTCTTGCAAAACGCGACAAAGATTCAAACATTCATCCAGACTGCGCTGCTGGAGTTCCAGACTCAGGAACAGCACACGCTGTAGGCTATGCAAACGAAGCAGGAATTCCATTTACACGGCCGTTCATCAAATACACTCCGACCTGGCCGCGTTCATTTATGCCGGCAAGCCAGGAACAGCGCAATTTAATCGCACACATGAAGCTTATTCCAGTTCCTCAGCTCATAAAAGGAAAAAGCATTCTTTTAATTGACGACTCAATTGTCCGTGGAACACAACTTCGCGAAACTACAGACTTTTTGTATCAGTCGGGAGCAAAAGAAGTTCACGTTCGCCCAGCCTGCCCGCCGATTATGTTCGGTTGCAAATACCTCAACTTTAGCCGTTCAAAAAGCGAAATGGACTTGATTGCTCGTCGTGTTGTAAAACAGTTTGAAGGCGAAAATCCGAGCAAAGAAATTTTGGCAAAATATTGCGATCCAGACACTCCAGAATACGCAAAGATGCAGGAAGAAATCCGCAAGCAGCTTCATTTTACAACACTAAGATTCCATCGCCTTGACGATATGCTAAATTCAACAGGACTTGATCACTCAAAACTTTGTACATTCTGCTGGAACGGAAAAGAATAAATATGAATATTTACATTGTCCGCCACGGAGAAACAGATTGGAACGTTCAGTTAAAATTACAGGGACGTTCCGATATTCCTCTAAACGCAATTGGAATTGAACAGGCAGAACAAACTGGCGAAAATTTAAAAAAAGCTGGCATAAGTTTTGACAAAGTTTATTCAAGTCCGTTGCAAAGAGCTGTAAAAACGGCAGAACTCATAAGCGGATTCGATTCTTCAAATATCATAAAAGAAAACCGCATAATTGAATTTTCATTCGGAAAAGCAGAAGGTTCAACGCCAGAAGAACGGCAGACAAAACCGGAATTTGCTCAAATAAAAAATTTTTTTACAAATCCGCCAGCTTATTCACCAGACAAAGACGCAGAAACCTTCGATGACGTTTTTAAAAGGACTGCAGATTTTTGGGAAAACGAAATCCGCCCTTTGGCAGACAGTTCATCAAACAAAAACCTGCTTGTCGTTACGCACGGAGGCACGCTCCAGACGCTGCTTATGCACATTGACGGACGCACACTTAAAAATTTCTGGAAAGTGCGTTTTCCAAATTGCTCAATAAACAAAGTTTCTTTGGAAAACGGCAATTTCAAATTAAAGTGGAAGAGTAGAGTTTTTTACTAGAGGATCTGTCAAAACCGCTTTTACTTCACGAATTATATTATCTTCGCTTTTTAAAACTTCAAATTCAATCTGACCGTTAAAGTCTATTTTCCAGCCTTTTTCCGGAAAGTCGCCCAAAGTTTCTGTAATCCAGCCGCTAACGGTGTTCGAGCTGAAGTCATCTTCTTCTTTTATGCCAAAAAATTTAAGAAGCTTGTGCATTGAAGTTTCGCCGTCCACAATAAAACTTCCGTCGCCACAAGGTTTTATATTTTCAACTTCAGAATCGTGTTCATCGTAAATTTCGCCAACAAGCTCTTCAAGAATATCTTCCATCGTAACAAGTCCGAGAGTTCCGCCGTATTCATCCAGAATTATCGCCATTTGAACCCTTTCTTTCTGCATTTTAAAAAGTAATTTTGAAATTTTAGTTTTGCCTGTCGAAAAAAACGGCTTTTTCATAATTCTTTCAAGAACGAAATCAGTTTTTCCAACCTTAAAAAAATCTTTTTCGTGAACAAAACCAACAACAGAATCAATTTCGCCGTCATAAACAGGAAGCCTAGAAAATCCACATTCAACAAATTTGGCTTTAACCTCATCATAAGTTGAATTTTTCTCGACAGCGCAGATGTTCACCCGAGGAATTATTATGTCTTCAACGTCCAAATCATCAAATTCAATTACTGAACGGATAAAATTTCTTTCGTGTTCTTTTAAAGTTCCGTCTTCTTCGGCCTCATCAACCATCGTTATAATTTCTTCTTCGGTGATTATATTTTTAGAATCAAAGCGGAAAATTTTTTCAATCAACTTTTTCCAGCCGGAAAAAACAACATTCAACGGAGTAAAAACAAAAATCAAAACTGCAAGCACAGGATAAACAAACATTGCAAGTTTTTCAGCATAGGCTTTTCCAATGTATTTTGGAGTGATTTCGCCAAAAATCAAAACAACAACCGTTATTGCGGCAGTAGAAACCACAGAAGGATTAAGAGGTGAATTTACAAGAAGAATTGCAAAAAAAAGTGTGCTTAAAGTTGAAGCGGAAATATTTACGATATTGTTTCCGATAAGAATTGTGCTTAAAAGTTTGTCGTAATTTTTCTCGGTAAGAGAAAGAACTTTTCCGGCGAGCCTGTTGCCGTTAAAAAAAAGTGATTTTAATTTAATTCTGCTGGCGCAAGTGTAGGCCGTTTCTGTCGCCGAAAAAAAAGCAGAAAAACCGATTAGAACAATAATTGAAATAAATAAGGGTATGGACCCGTCAGGCATAAAAACCTCCCATAAAAAGTCAAGATTAAAACTTCAGTTTTAGGATTGACTTTTTAAGTTGTTTCGCAACGAAGTGAGAACCAACCTATGATAAAAAAAGATATGGAAACATGCGTTTCCAGTTCAAAATATAACAGATTTTGAAAAATAATGACAAGAGAACTAAAAAAAAATTCTCCGTTTTTTGCAAAAATCTCTTGACGCTCATTTTATTTTCATTTATTCTTCGGCTATAAGCGAAAGGGGAGTAGTTACTTCCTCAGAATCAACAACCGGCTTTTTTGAAAAAGTCTGGTTCTGTGGCTTCAATTTTGAAGAAACAAGACCTTTTGTCTGTTATTTCTTTTTTAGGAATAACAGGCAAAAGGTCTTTTTTTGTTTAAATCCATTTTTTGACTCTGGAGGTGTCTTTATGGAACAGGTTCTTCTTTACTTTACAGAAGGAATTCGCTCTCTCGGCTGGCAGGAAGCGGTCATGTACGCAGTTGGCGCGCTTTTAATCTGGCTTGCCGTGGCAAAAAACTACGAGCCAATGCTTCTTCTGCCGATTGGATTCGGGGCGATTTTAGTGAATCTTCCGTTAAATGTTGTCTGGGAACACGCAGGAACATCAGGCGCGCTCAAAATCCTATTTGAATGCGGAATTATGACAGAACTTTTTCCTCTCTTAATTTTTATCGGAGTCGGAGCGATGATTGACTTTAGGCCGCTTTTGCAAAGACCGTGGATGCTGATTTTTGGAATTGTCGCCCACTCAGGAATTTTCATTGCCGCTTTTATCGCATACAAATTTTTCGGATTTTCGATAAAAGAAGCGGCGAGCATCGGCGTTATCGGAGCGGCTGACGGCCCGACATCAATTTTTGTAACCTCAAGATTTGCGCCAAACCTCATGGGACCGATTACGGTTGTAGCCTATTCATATATGTCGCTCGTTCCAATCATCATGCCGCCGGTAATAAAAATTTTAACGACAAAAAAAGAACGGCAGATTCATGTGGAAGCAAAAGATTCAAATGTGCCAAAATGGCTTATAATAGCATTCCCTGTAATTTTGACGGCAATTGTAGGAATTTTGGTTCCGGTTGCAGCTCCGCTGATTGGTTTTTTAATGTTCGGCAATCTTATCCGTGAATGCGGAGTCCTCGAAAAACTTTCAAAAACCGCGCAGAACGAGCTTTCAAACATTGTGACAATTCTGCTCGGAATAAGCGTTGGAGCTTCAATGCGCGCGGAAAATTTTCTCCAGATCCAGACCGTTTTAATAATGTTCCTGGGACTTATCGCGTTTATCGGAGACACAGCCTGCGGACTTCTTTTTGCAAAATTATTAAATATTTTCCGTCCAAAAAGCAAAAAGCTCAACCCAATGCTCGGCGCATGCGGAATTTCAGCCTTTCCAATGGCAAGCCGCGTTGTGCAGAAAATAGCGCTCGAAGACGACGACCAGAATTTTATCCTGATGCACGCCGTAAGCGCGAATGTGTCCGGACAAATCGGCTCGGTAATAATCGGCGGAATAATACTTTCAGTGGTTCCGCTTCTTGCAGGGTAACAACTGAGACATCCGTTCTATTGTTTTTTCTGCATAACGCTCTATAAAAAAGTCCGCACTTCAAAACCGAAAATGCGGACTTAAAAGCGTGAACAAAATCACGCAAATTTTATTTTTTGTTTAGCTTTCTGCAAAAACTTAAATTAAACCAATCCCTGAGCATCCATTGCGCGGGCAACTTTGAGGAAGCCGTAGATGTTTGCGCCAGAAACGTAGTCTGTTGTCTTTGAAGGAGCATATTTTTTTGCAGTTTCGTAAGCGTTGTCGTGAATCTGTGTCATGATATGCTTTAGTTTAGAATCTACTTCTTCGCGAGTCCATGAGAGACGTTCTGAGTTCTGAGACATTTCAAGACCAGAAACTGCTACACCTCCGGCATTAGAAGCTTTTCCTGGAGCAAAGAGCACATCATTTTTCTGCAAATATTCAATTGCGTCTGCACGAGTAGGCATATTTGCACCTTCAGCAACGAGTTTCACACCGTTAGCAACAAGTTTTTTTGCATCTTCCATGTAGATTTCGTCCTGAGTTGCACATGGGAAAGCACAGTCAGCCTTAACGCCCCAAGGTTTTTCTCCCTTGAAGAATTTTGCTTTTGGATATTTTGTAAGATAAGTGTCGATTTTTTTGTGCTCATCACGGAACTGCATAACAAATGCAAGTTTTTCTGCGTCGATTCCATCTTCATCAAGAATATAACCTGACGAATCAGAAAGAGTGATTACTTTTCCACCAAGCTGAGTAACTTTCTGGCAAGCATACTGAGCAACGTTTCCGTCTCCAGAAATAATGCAAGTTTTTCCGTTAAAGTCTGTGTTTACAGCTTTAAGCATGCATTCTGCAAAATAGATAAGTCCGTAACCAGTAGCTTCAGGACGAATCAAAGAACCGCCAAAGTCAAGGCCTTTTCCTGTAAGAACGCCAGTAAACTGGTTCGTAATTCTCTTGTACTGACCAAACATCCAGGCAACTTCGCGTCCACCAACACCTTTATCTCCAGCAGGAACGTCAGTGTCAGCTCCAATATGACGATAAAGCTCAGTCATGAACGACTGACAGAATCTCATAACTTCTGCGTCAGATTTTCCGTGAGGATCAAAGTCAGCGCCACCTTTTCCGCCACCCATTGGAAGAGTTGTCAAAGAATTTTTAAGAACCTGCTCAAAACCCAAGAATTTAAGAACGTCCAAACTTACTTCAGGAGAAAAACGAAGACCTCCCTTATAAGGTCCAATTGCAGAGTTAAACTGAACACGGAATCCGCGGTTTACATGAGGTTTTCCAGCATCATCTGTCCAAGGAACACGGAACATAATGATTCTTTCAGGTTCAACAAATCTTTCAAGAACAGCAGATTTTTCAATTCCAGGCATTGTGTCAACAACTGGAGAAAGAGTTTCAAGAACAAGACCAGCTGCCTGAAGAAAGTGCTCCTCATCAGCATAGCGAACCTTAAGTTCGTCCCAAACACGTTTGCAGTAAGCATTTTTAACGTTAAATTCTTTAAGTGCCATTTTTAACTCCTTTTTGATTAGCATTTAAAAGCAGGCAAAAAAATAAGACGCCATAAACAAAACTCCACGCATTGAATTTAAAGACAATGATAGCGTTTTATTTACAGCGTCTTTGCCGTATGAGATAAACATAAATTTTTTGTGCAAAATAGTCAATAAACAACCTCAAAATTCATCAAATTTAACCTGGAAAAAAGGGAGCACACCACAATCACAAACCGGCTCTCCACGGTTTCGCTCCAGCTCCATCCGCCAAGGCGGACGCATTCGCGCCGTTCCGATCCGGGCTACATTTTACGCTAAAAGACAAACCAATTCTCAAAATCTTACGCCGGATGCAGAGGGCTTTAGTTGTTGAAACGGTTGTGCAAAGCACAATCGTTTCAACAATGCAGCGTAAGCGGAACCCGGAGCAGCCGGTTTTTGAGTTAAGTTTTATTTTGTGCAAAATTTAATTTTAAACAAAAAAATGCCGTCCAAAATTCAAAAAAATTCAGACGGCATTCATTTTTTTGCTGTTTTTAGAAAAATTTACTATTCAGCAAGACACTTGTCCAAATCGGCAGAAATTGCTTTCTTGTCGAGGTTTTGTCCGATAATGCAGAGTTTTATCATTCTGTCACCGACAGTTTCGTCCCATTCTTTTTGAATTTCCGGGTTCTGTGCAAGGATTTTTTTCTGTTCTTTTGCAGGAGCCGCAGCAATCCACTGGCCAGAATAACCTGCCTGAATCTGTCTTCCGCTTGTTTCAAAAACCCAGGCCATTTCCGGTTCGTCTGCAAACCACATCAAGCCTTTGCAGCGGATAATATTTCTCGGCCATTTTGCTGCAAATTCATCAAGTTTCTGGCGGTCAAACGGCTTACGACGGAAGTAAATGAATGTTCCGATTCCGTATTCGTCTTCGTCGGCCCCGGAATCTCCATCGTGCTTGTGCTCATGGTGATGATGCTCGTGATGTTCGTGGTCTTCCTCGTGTTCGTGTTCATGCTCTTCGTGATCATGCTCGCATTCTTCAACTTCATCTTCTTCCAGATGTTTGCACCAGCCAGCAGCAGCATAAACTGTTTCAAAATCGAATGAATGTGTTGAAAGGATTTCTGCAACATCAACCTTGCCATGGTCAGTTTCGATAATTTTTACGCCAGGATGCAGAGTTTCAATAACCTTGCGAACTTTTTTAAATTCATCTTCAGAAACAAGGTCTTTTTTGTTGATTACGAGAGTTGAACAGAATTCAATCTGCTGAACCAAAAGAGATTCGATGTCTTCTTCGCCCATGTCCTTTTTGTCGAGAAGTTTGTTTCCGCCAGCAAATTCATCAACCAGGCGAGCTGCATCAACAACTCCGACAACATTATCCAACACTCCATTTTTTATAGTTTCGAGTTCCTGAGCAATCGGCATTGGCTCACAAACGCCAGAAGCCTCGATCATAACATAATCGTATTTTCCAGATTTTATGAGATTTTCAATATTCTGCGAAAGCTGAGATTTTAAAGTACAGCAGATACAGCCGTTCGTAAGAGGAACAATGTCCGAAGTGTCGGTGATTTTTGCTCCATCAGCAATCAATTTTGCATCAACATTTACTTCGCCAATATCGTTTACAATTACTGCAACCTTATAACCTTTCTGATTAGAAAGAACCTGATTTAAAAGAGTCGTTTTTCCTGCACCAAGATAACCGCAAAGCAGTGTGATTGGTGTTTTTGCCTTAGCCATAATATCCTCCAAAAAAACTTCTTATTAAAAAATCTTCCTATTAAAGATAATAAATTTTTCGCGAAAAGACTATAATTTTTAAAAATTTGCAGATAATATAAAAACCATGAAAAAAACAAACGCAATGAGAATCCTTGACGGTCTCAAAATCAAATACGAAACCTTAAGTTACGAAGACGACGGTGAACACGAGCTCAGCCGTGGAGCTGCCGAAAATATCGCGGCAAAACTCGGAATAAATCCAGCCGCCTGTTTTAAGACAATCGTAATGCGAAACGAATCCAAGCAAATTTTCGTTTTTTGCCAAAGTGCACTTCACGAAATCAACCTAAAAAAAGCCCGAAACGCATCCGCCTCAAAAGAAATCAATCCTGTCAAACCCGACGAACTACTCGCTTTAACAGGCTACATCCGCGGAGGCTGCTCACCTCTTGGCATGAAAAAAAAGTTTCCGACCTTTATCGACCAGACTGCCCTTAATTTTGAAAAAATCTACATAAGTGCCGGAGTCCGCGGACAGCAAATTGTAATTTCACCAGCCGATTTATTAAAAGCCACAGACGCCCAGAGCGTAGATTTGGTTCTCGAATAATTTAAAATTTGGACGGCAGGCCACCTTTTAGCAGCAATTTTTGCACAAAAACGCTTCTGGCCTCAAAAACCGGCTGCTCCGGGTTCCGCTTTCGCTCCATTTCTGGACAGGCTGTGCAAAAGCCCAACCTGTCCAGAAACAAAAGCCCTCCGCATCCGGCGTAAGTTGTTATTTAGAAGTCATATTAACAATTCCATCCCAGTTTTCGCTCAATCCGTTTTCAAGATATTCTTTACAACGCTGAGCATAAACCAAAGGAGTTTCATCTTCTGGAACAAGTTTATTCGCCTTTATAAAAAGTTTTCCTGCCTTTATAAAGTCTTTTTTAAGATAGAGTTCCATTGCATTCTTAAAAATTTCTGCCGCTTCAAGGACATTTTCAGGAAGTTCTTCTCTAAAGCCCAAAATATTCCAAAGTTGAACAGGTTCCGCCCTACCGACAACGCGTACTCTATCGAGTTTTCTTGCAAGAATTTTGTCAAAGTTTTCGCCGGAATTTGCTTCGTTCCAGGTTGCATCGCTACACAAAATCCAGGATTTATACGCTTTATTTACGCCTTCAAGACGGCTTGCAAGGTTTACGGCGTCGCCCATAATCGTGTAATTCATTTTTGCACTTGTTCCCATATTGCCGACAACCATTTCTCCACTATTTATACCGATTCTAGTTTCCAATGCCCTAGGACTTGTTCCAGCTGCCAAAGCACGCCTGTTAAAAAGAATTTCTTCTTGTTTCATTCTAATTGCAGAAACACAAGCGCTCCAAGCAGGATTCTTTAAATCAATCGGAGCGCCAAAAAAACTTACGATAGAATCACCGATATATTTGTCGATAGTTCCCTGCTCTGCAAGAATTCTATCCGACATACTTCCAAGATATTCATTCAAAATGCTTACAAGTTTTGTAGGCGTTACAAGTTCAGAAAAAGCCGAGAATGCCTTTATGTCAGAAAATAACGCTGTCATTCTCTTTTCGTCGCCACCGAGTTTTAATTTTGAAGGATCTTTTACAATTTCTTCAACAACTGCAGGCGCAAGGTATGTCGAAAAAGCATTTCTGAGCACGCCTTTGTCTTTTTCCGCCGTAACAAAACGCAGAACAACGACAAGCAGATAAGAAAAACCTGTCACAACCACAGGCGCAACAACAGGAACATAAAGTCCAAAAAAGCCCATCAATACAAAAGGCAAACCGACAGAAAATATTACGGTAAAAATTCCAAACATATTCTGAAACCAGACTTTTTTTCCGCTGGTGTAAATAACAGACAAAAATGCAAGAAGAGAAGCTGTTGCAAAACCCAAGAGCCAGTGAATTTCCCGGACAAAATCCTGATTCATAATCGTATTGTAAACATTTGCGTGAGTTCCAACATTCGGATAAGCGCGATTAAAAGGAGTTGTACCTAAATCTGTCGTAGAACTTGCAGTATTTCCGACAATACAAAAAGAACCTTCATAGGCTTTTTTCTTTTCGTTAAAAGTTCCGTGATAAATTTCATCTTCATTCTTCAAATTTTCGTAAAGAATTTTAATTCCATCTTTTATTTCTATGTAATTCTGCTCGTCAAGTTCATTCTTCATTTCATCAAGACGAGAATTTATCTCTTCAAAATAAAAACCGTCAATAAAGTTTCTTACGCGTTCAAAAAAAGTTTGCCGAGCATCAAAATAATCAGTGTATTCTTCTGGCAAAATCCCACCATCGATTGCTTTTCCATCGTCCGAAAAACCGCAGCATTTTTCCAAAAGAAAATTTTTATACTGTTTTATGTAATTGTAATCGTTTAAAAGTTCAGAAATTTCTTCTTTATAAGAAAGAGACTTTCCCTGTGCGTCCCATAAATTGAATCCATTCAAGGTTTCCAAAAGCGAAACTATTTTTGATTCCGTTTCGTCCAACTGGTAAAGCATTACAACGCTTTCCCGGCGGAAAGAATCGATAAATTCTTTATTGAGCCAATTTATCAGCATTCGTCCGTGAATATCCAAAGGGATCGTAATATTTATCCGTTCAGATTCGTTGTCAGGATTCTTTGCATCTATCAATTTTAGAGAAAATGGCGTTCTTATAATTTCTTTCGGGGCAAGTTTTTTTAGAATTGGAGCAAAAGTCAACTGTCCGGCATATCCATCATTTTGGCGGCTCAAAAGCTCAACGCGTCTTCTCGTTCCGTCGCTGTCCAAAACAACATTTGTAAAACCGGCGCCCTTTGAACTTTTCATAAATTGTTCAAGTGCCGGACAAAATCCAAGTCTGTTGTCGCCACCCTGGTCAATCAAATAATACTGATTTCCTTTTAAAATCCGTTGTTTTTTGTCCTGAACATTAAAATAAAGGCATTTTTTGCGGACATATTCCAGATATTCAGGAGAATATTTTATATCTAAATCCAAAATATTGACAGTAAGCCAGGTATCTCCAAAAAATTGAATCGCCTTTGCAAAAAGTTCATCGTTATCCTGAAAACTCGAATTCAAGATGTTTTCTTTTAGAGAATCAAATTCCGGATTAACCCAATCTTCTATCGCGTCATATGCAAGTTGAATCAAGTCCTTTTTTCCGTACATTCCACTTACAGCGGCATCAGCAAACTGGTTTATAAAATCAGAAACATCTTTTTTTTGAGAATCGAGAGCGTTTCCAATTTCGACAGAAGCCTGAGGATTTACCCCAAGGTGAGAAGGAGAAAGATATTCAATATCGAAAACTGCTGTTTTTGCACCGAGTTCCTTCATTCTTAAAAGAGAATTTGCAAGAATATCGCGACTCCACGGCCATGGGCCTAAATCTTCGAGCGATCTATTGTCAATTTCAACAAAAAGAATTTCCTGCCGGCTTTTAGGTTCTTTTCTAAGCGAAAGCATAAAATCATAAAGCCTGTAATCAAATTTTTGAAAAAATCCCAAAAACCCAGCACCTGCACAAAGCAAAATTACGAGCACAACCGCAATTTTATCGACCGACTTTTTTAACAAATTCGTAGAAAATTTACCTCTCATTATGACAAAAAGTATAACACATGTTATGATTTTATATAGTTAAATTTCAATTCTCTTTTCGAAATCATATAACAACTTCAATCGTGGAGGAAATATGAAAAAAAATCTGTTGTTGCTGATTGTAGCATTGCTTTCCTTTTCTGCAACTGCTCAAAATTCCGAAAAATTAACAGAACTCATCAACTCAACAACTGTAACTTACGGTCAGGTGGCGTATCTTTATGGAGTTTATTCGGAAAAAATTGATGAAAATGCATCTTACGAAGAATCGTTCGACATTCTAAAAGAAAATTTTCCATTAAAAAGAGAAATTTCTTCATCATCACCTGTTACACTCTCAGAACTTTCTTTTATCTGTGCAAAACTTGCAGATTTGAAAGGCGGAATTTTTTATACGCTTTTTTCAAATCCACATTACGCCTTTAAGGAACTTCAGGCCAAAGAAATTTTGCCCAAAAACTCGGATCCGTCACAAAAAGTAAACGGTCGGGACGTAATTGCAATTTTTAACGGCTGTCTTTCGCAAGAATAAAAACTGCAAAAAAAACATTTTTATCGGGAGTAATTATGAAAAAATCGATTTTTACAATATCTGCTTTTTTTGTGGCAATCTCGCTTTCTGCCTTCGATTTTGGAGGAAGTCTTGGAAATATTTCAAAATTTGAAGACACTTTTTCTAACGACGGTCTAAAACTCAATCAAAAAAACTATGCTTCGTTTTGGGGACAGGTTCCTTTTCAAGATACAAAAAATTATTTTTTTGTGCAGGGACGTTTTCAGCACGAATATGACGCCGACAAAAAAAATTCAATAAACGCACTAAATCTTGACAACGCACAGCTTGTTTTTTATAAACAAAATTTTCTATTCAACGTTGGACGTTTTTATTATTCAGACATTTCTTCCATTATATATAATCAGAGCGGAGACGGCGCGGAAATTCAATTTCAACATCCTGGAATAAAAGCCAGCGCATATGGTTTTTACACAGGACTTTTAAATTCTCAGTTTGTCACACTAAACGACTTTGATTATATCGCCGACGAAGACAAAATCTACGATTTATGCGCTAAATATCTTATTGCAGGTTTAAAAGTTGAATTGCCGTCTTTTTTTGGAGAACAGACGCTTTCTGCCGAAATATTAAATGCCTGCCGACTTGAAGGAAAAAATTACAACAGGCTTTTTGCAGAAGGAAAACTCGAAGGACCGATTTCTGTTTTGAACCGTCTTTTTTACGATTTGACGGCAGCGGTAGAATTCTCTAAATACGACGACCAGAAATTCAAGATTGCAAACCTTTCAAAAGCAAGAATCTATTTTTATCCAGGCGTTAAAGATACGCAAATTTCTTTAAACGCTGTCTACACCACAGGAGAAGAAAAAGACAAAGATTCTTCGGTAAACGCTTTTTCTGCAATCACAAGTTCAACTGCTGTAAATTCAATCGAAGAACCTGAATTTTCTGGAATTTTTAAAACCGGACTTTCCGCTTCGATAAAACCTGTAAAAAATCTTCTTGTTGCGACAAACGCAGAGGCGGTTTTTAGCACAAACAAAAATAAAAACAAGTATTCTGGCTTTCAATACAAAGCACTTGCAAACTGGCAGATTTTAAGCGATTTATTTGCAGGCGCAGAACTTTCGCAATTCTTCGACAAAGACAACTCTGACAACAACAAAACGTCGATTTCGTTAAAAGCAATTCTTATATTCTAAACTAAATTATGGAGGAAGCAACATGAAAAAAGCAGTAAAAACGGTTGCATTTATTTGTTTAACACTTTTTGGTTCTATTTGTGCTTTTTCTGCCCCATTTGAAGCAACAGTCGTTTCTGCAAAAGGAAAAACAGAAGTTCAGCGCGCAGGAGTGTGGACTGCGCTTACGACAGGAAATTCAGTAAGTCGTGGCGATATTATTCAGACAGGTTTTAAGTCGGAACTTATTCTCAAAATAAAAAATTCGACAGTAACAGTTTCGCCAATGAGCCGAATAACAGTTGAGCAACTCGCCGAAAAAAAAGACAAGGACGAAACAAAACTTTTCTTAGATACTGGCTCTGTAAGGTCAAACATAAAAAAAACAGAAGACCGAAGAGTTGGTTTTACAGTTCGCTCACCAGTTGCAACCGCTTCTGTCCGAGGTACTGAATTCAGCGTAAAAAACATTTACGGCGGAACAGAAATTATCGGATACGAAGGCGAAACTTCAACCTGGAAATCTTCTCTGCAACAGCAGCCAGAAATTGTAACTACAGACGATGACATTGAAATTGACGAAAGCGATTCTGAATCATTTTTCAGCCAGTCAGGAGAAGTTATTGTAAGAAAATACACAAAATCTTCTTATACAGAAAATTCTTCTACTTCCCCAAAAGAAAATCTGAAAAAAAATTCGGAAAACATCGGCGAATTAGAAAGTTCCGGTCCAACCAATCAAAATTCACAAAAACGCTCAAATCTTCTTATAAATATTACGATAAAAGAATAAATGAAACAGATAAAATTTAAAAAAATCTCAAAGAACGCACTTTTTATAAGCGCGTTCTTTGTTGTTTGTGCAGTAGATTTTACAGGTTGCGCAAAAGAACAAAAAACACAGCCAGCGGTTACAGAAGAAATTCAAACCGAAGAACAGAAAATTGCCGTCAAACTAAACAGTTTGGACGAACAGACAAAAGAATATCTTTCCGACAAAACAATTGCCGTAGTTTTGGGACATAGTTACAACGATTTGCAAACTGTCGAAAAAATAAGGCGGCTTTTGAACATAAATTACGGCGTCAAAACTGACGAAATGGAAGCTTTAATAACAATCTTGGTTTATCCGGAAGATTTTTTAGTTGCGGGAAAACCAAGAATCAGTTCAATTTATTCAAAACTTGAATACAAAAATCTTGCAGGAATAATAACATTTGGCGCACCAGAAGGACTTTGCAACGCACTTGCAAGGCTCGAAGATCTTTCGATAAAACGGCAGGAAGAAGGCAAAACCGAAAAAGTTTTAAAACGTTCATATCCTGTTTTTTCGTTTTTTCAACAGGACGACACTCTCGGTTCCGAATCGACGGCAGATTTTGTCCTCGACTATACTCCAAAGCAAAATTCGCTCGAAATGGAGCAAAGCGCAAGCATTCCAGACTTTGACACAAGTTCAATGCTCTTAAATGCAATCGACGAAATGATAAAACTTCGCACTCCGCTTGAAATCAATAAAAATTTAATTCAAGTTGTGCAAAAAATTGTCGGGAAACAAAAACATGTTTCAAATTACACAGATTATGAATCTGGATTAAAATCCGCAAATCATTTTATTTTTAACTGATGCACCTGATTCAAGAAAAAACTAAAAATCTCGCAAACAAAGAATCTGCAAAAATTCTGGTTATTTCGGACAGCCATGGTCAAACCAGAAATTTGCGCTCTGTTCTGGAAGCTCAAAAAAATACCTGCGATGCCCTCGTTTTTACAGGCGACGGAATGTTGGATTTAATCACAATCATGGAAGAAGATTTTAATTCTCCTCCAGAACACAAAATTTTGCCACAAAATGTAATTTTTGTCCGCGGAAACGGAGATTCGCCTTATTACAATTTTTTTACAGACAAACCGCAAATTTTACAGATTCCGGAAGATGCAAGTTTTACGGTTGCACACAAAAAATTTTTTGTAACTCATGGACATTTTTTTGGAGTTTATTATTCAACTCAGGAATTGCTCGATTATCTTGAAAAAAACAGATTTGACGCAGGTCTTTTCGGCCATACGCACGTGCCATTTGCCAAATTTTCAAACGATATTCTGCTTTTAAATCCCGGAAGCGTTTCCTTGCCGAGAAATAATTCGCAAAAAAGTTATGCGGTTTTGACAGTCACAAAAGAAAACATAAAATATGAATTTTTTGAGCTTTGATTTTGCAATTTTTCTGCAAAACAAAGCTTAGAAGAAAAACTCGCCCATTTTAAAGCCACAATAATCGTGTCCAGGATAAACCAAAGTCTTTCCGTCTACGTCCTGCTTTAACTGTTTGAGGCTCTGCATCATCAAAACTTCGCTTCCGCCAAGGTCTGTCCGTCCATAACTTCCGTAAAAAACAGTATCGCCACTCAAAAGCAATTTTTCGGCTTCGTTGTAAAGACAGACGCTTCCCATCGTGTGTCCTGGTGTATGAAGAATTTTCCAATTTTTAAGAGAATTTTTTACTTTTTCAGAAAGTCCGCCGGAAAAATGTTCCATACAGTCAAAAAGTGTTTTTTTATCTTCCAAAAAACAGTCGGCAGAAGGAAGAGCATTCACCGCGCTCAAAAAATCAGAAAAGCCGATTGCATCAAGTTCTTCTTTTTGATTTTTAGAAGAGTTTTTGCCTATCATTTGAGAATCAGCATTGTGAATTAAAATAGGAATATCCGGATAGAATTCTTTAAAAATCGGAAGTCCGGCAACATGGTCAAAATGACCGTGAGTTAAAACAAGTGACACCGGCTCTTTTTTGTTTTCTTTTAAATAATCAGAAATTACGGTTTTATCTCCGCAATATTCGCAACAGGCAGGATCTACGATAAAAACCTTATTTTCGCAAAGTTCCACAACCAGAGAATTTACACTGAGCGGACCAGTTCTAAAAATTTTTACCATAACAAACCTCTGCAAAAAATCAAATTCGCAAAAAAAAAGCATTGAGTTTAAAAAATCAAAATTTTCAAAACTCAATGCCATTTAAAATTTACAGATCAGCAGAAGAACTTGAACGAGGCTTGCGAAGAGCCATGATTTCTTCGTCTGTCATTTCAATTGGTGCTTTTTCCATTTCTTTTGCAAAAGCAGCCTGCTGAGCAACTGTATCCGAATTTGAAGCGGTAAAACTGTCAACAATCGGGGCAGACTTGTTTTCTACATTTGGAACTCTTTCGTTGTTAATGTATTCTTCTGCAGGTTCGCTTCCTTTTTCAGAAAATTCAGCAACATCTTTCTTTTCAGAATAGCTGACTGAAAGTTTGCGACCGCGCCAGTCAAAATCGTTGAGCGCAGAAATTGCCTTGTCTGCATCTTCCTTGAAAAGTTCAACAAAAGAATAATTTGCAAGAACTTTGATATTTCCAATGCGTTCGCGTTCAATTCCAGCTTCGTTGATAAAAAGACCGAGAAGATCGCGTGCAAATACGTGACGATTACGTCCAATGCTTACAAAAACTGTTGCAGCATTTTCCGGGGCAATTTCTACACGAGGACTGCGTTCTTTTGGTTCGTTTTCAGTATTTTCCTGACGTTCTTTTCTTTCTTCGTAGCGGTTGCGACGATTTTCTTCACGACGTTCACGGAAATTTTCGCGTGTTGCTCTGTTCGGATTAAAGCGATAAATTGCACCTTTTGAAGCCTGCAAAAGGAAAGCGGCAACATAAGAGCGTCTTGTAAGAGGAACATTTTTCTTAAAAACTTTTTTAAGTTCTTCATAATATTCCGGATTTGATTCTACTTTAGAAACTGCGTTTTTCAAAAAAGCAGCTACCTGATCCATGCTGAGTTCAGTTTCACGTCTGTTAAAAGCCATTTTGATACTCCTAAAAAAAATGCCTTAAATTAAATAGGCTTTAGTTCAATTCAGCCACAAAAGCAAAATCTTTTTCTTTAAAACCTAAATCGGTCAATGTTGATTTCAGCATTTTTGGCACAAATGAATTATTAATTATAAAAAATTGAATTCCGTCTTCGGTTAAAGTGGAAATGCTTCTTGATAAAAGTTCTCTGGCAATTCCAAGCCCACGGTAATTCTGATTTACAAAAAGGGCGTTTAAAAATGCAACCTTTTTACTGGACAAACCCGAATATAAAATACAACCGGCAAACTCGTCCGACAAAGTACGGCAAACAAAACCTCCAGTACAATTTTTAGCCAGAGCGTTGATTGAGTCAAACTGCTCTTTTAGTTGTAAAGAAATAGCTGAACCAAGTTCACCTGAAAATTGAATTTTTAATTCTTCAAAAAAAGCACCTGCCAAAAAAGCAACATTTCCGCTGTCCATATCCGCAGAAAATGTCCGGAAAGCAAAGTCTTCAAGAACCAGATCGTCATATTCGTAAAAGTCTTGATCTAAAGTTTCCAGCCCCCACGACTCCCGCAGTGCGTTGTACCATTCACAAACCGTTTTTTTCATTTCTTTGTTCTTAAAAGAATGAAATCTTTTGTCTGCTTCAGGATACTTTTTTAATGTATTTTTAAAATTTCTGAAAACCCCCCGTCCTTCAAGTAAAATCTGTTTAAGTTCGCCACAAGCTTTTATGCCTTTGTACTTTGCAATAAAATCTTCCAGCAAACTGTAGCCGTCGGCACTAGTCCATAACGGCAACGAATAAATATTTTCCTCATCAACCGATTCTGGCTCACACTGAACAATCCTTGAATTTTTCGCATCCAAACCAAAATTTTGCTGCTGATTTTCCATGGCGAACAAAATGTCTGCGCACAAAGAATCAGTTAATTCAAAAAACATCAATTACCCTTTTTTATTTTGATTGCCTTAATATAACACAAATTTTATGCTTCGGGCAACTCTTTGCGGCTCGAAACGATAGCT
Organism: Treponema berlinense; assembly: GCF_052273165.1. Lineage (GTDB taxonomy): Bacteria > Spirochaetota > Spirochaetia > Treponematales > Treponemataceae > Treponema_D > Treponema_D berlinense_A. The sequence continues at coordinate 23,632 of NZ_DAVZIU010000021.1, forward strand.
CCGACAATGCCGTAATCTGCCGCTTCCTGAGCAGTAAGCCAATGATCGCGTTCTGTATCTTTTTTTACAGTTTCAAAATCTTTTCCAGTTGCTTCTGCAATCAATTTTGTAAGATTTTCGCGCGATTTTGAAATTTCCTGAGCAGTAATCTCAATATCAGTTGCAACACCACGGCTTCCGCCCATCAAAGGCTGATGAATCAAAAAGTGGCTGTTCGGCAAACTAAAGCGTCTTTCTTTTGGAACAGACAAAAACAAGGTTACACCCATGCTCGCAATAAGTCCCATTCCAATCGTATAAACAGGAGCATTTATAAAGCGAATCATATCGTAAAGTCCAAAACCGTCGTCGATTGAGCCTCCTGGAGAATCAATGTAAAGATAAATCGGTTTATCAGAATCTGCTTCAAGAACAAGAAGCTGCTTTACAATTTTTTCAACCAGCTCTTCGTTCACTTCGCCGCTAACAACAATCTGGCGAGTTTTTAAAAGTTTCTCAGCAAAAGCGTCTGTAGAACCTTTTTTTTCTTTTTTTTCGTCTTCGTCAATAAATTTAGCCATACTTAAAATATATAAAAATTCCCGCTTATTGTCTAATGAAAAATCAGAAAAGACAGGAGGGGAACGCCTTCCCCTGCGCTGCAACCACGGCTTCGCCGCGTTTTCCGCTACCCCTTCTCCTGGGGGAAATCCCCCAAGCCCCCTTAAATCAGTTTTCGTTTGCTCCAGCCCTGCAAAATACGCTGCTGGTTTTCGTCCGTGGAAAGCAAAAATTTTGCAAACATTTCGTTTGTCTGTGCAAATTCCTGGGCAAGAATTATCTGCTCGTCTGCCGTAAAACTGGAAAGCACGTAGTCGGCAATATCGCGGTTTTGCGGTTTTGTAAGTCCAAAACGCAACCTCCAGAAATCGGCCGTTCCAAAAGCAGACTTCATTGAACGAAGACCGTTATGCCCTCCAAGACCGCCACTCCATTTTAAGCTGACAGTTCCCAAAGGAAGTTCAAGCTCGTCGTGAACAACTAAAATTTCTTCCGGAAGAATTTTATAAAAACGGGCAAGTTCTCCAACGCTTTCTCCGCTCAAATTCATATAAGTAAGCGGTTTTAAAAAGTAGATTTTATCTGGAGAGCTTTCCGGCACAATCGGATCAGAACCGTCTTTTTTAGAATACATTCCTGTTTCTGCAAACCAATGTGCGAGCACAGAAGTTTCTACAACGGCATAGTCGCCTTTAAATTTATTCTGAAAGTTCAATCTGTTATAAAAAGGAAGCTGCGAAGCAAACTGCCAGGCAACATTGTGCCGAGTTTTTTCGTACTCGCTGCCATAATTTCCCAAAAAAGCCACAAGTTTAATCATTAAAAACCTCAGTTCTTGTATTTTTATAGAAACAAATTATATCAATTCGCACAAACTGTGTAAAAGGAGAGTTTTTTGTATTTTCAGATTTGCGGCAGGGATCGGAAGGGACGCGAAGCGTGTGTTTTTGCCTGCAAAAATACCGGAGGCAAAAGCCGTAGCCCTGGAGAGCCCGTTTTTTGCGCAGCAAAAAGCCGCCCAATTAATTTTTTTTATGCAAATTTAGCGGTTTACGATTGAAGTTTTTTCGTGTCCGATATATATTATTTAAGCGCTCCAAAAACACTAAATATAGCGTTTTTTGGGGCTTTTTCATCACTTTTGACACTATCACTTTTTTTTATTTGTCAAGTGCTTTTCTAAAAATTCTTAAAATATTTTTCGGAGGAAAACTATAAAATGAAGATTATCAAAAGAAATGGCGTGGAAGTTGTTTTTGACATAAAAAAAATTATAACGGCAATTTCGAAAGCAAATGCCGAAGTTCCGCTCAGCGACCAGCTTTCTGACAATCAAATTAAATCTATCGCAGAAAATATCGAAAATGCCTGCGCTTCTGAAAATCACGAAATGAACGTTGAAGCAATTCAGGACATGGTCGAAAAAGAAATTATGAAGGCTGGTGCTTTTGATATTGCAAAAAAATATATTACTTATCGTTACCAGCACGAACTTATGCGCAAGGCAAACACGACCGACAAACAGATTCTTTCGCTGCTTGAATGTCAGAACGAAGAAGTTAAGCAGGAAAATTCAAATAAAAATTCGACTGTTGTTTCGGTTCAGCGCGACTACATGGCTGGAGAAGTTTCTAAAGATATTACAAAACGATTTTTGCTCGACGAAGACATTGTGAAGGCTCACAACGAAGGCATAATTCACTTTCACGATGCTGACTATTTTGCTCAGCACATGCACAACTGCGACCTTGTAAACCTGGAAGACATGCTCCAGAACGGAACTGTTATTTCTGGCACAAGAATAGACAAACCTCATTCTTTTTCTACAGCTTGCAACATTGCAACTCAGATTATTGCTCAGGTTGCTTCGAGCCAATACGGCGGTCAGTCGATTTCGCTCGCACATCTCGCTCCATTTGTCGATGTAAGCCGCAAAAAAATTATCCGCGAAATGAACTTAATCGCCGAAAAAACAGGACTGCATTACAACCCGGAACAATTTAAGGAAATTGTAGAAATGCGCCTTAAGGACGAAATTACTCGTGGCGTTCAGATGATTCAGTATCAGGTTGTAACTCTGATGACAACTAACGGTCAGAGTCCTTTTGTTACGGTCTTTATGTATTTGAATGAGGTTAAAGACGAACAGACCAAGTCTGACCTTGCGCTCATTATTGAAGAAGTTTTAAAACAGCGTTTTCAGGGCGTTAAAAACGAGGCCGGTTTCTGGGTTACTCCAGCATTTCCTAAACTGATTTATGTTCTTGAATCTGACAATATTTCTGAAGACGGAAAATATTTTTATTTGACAGAACTAGCCGCAAAATGCACAGCACGTCGCCTTGTACCAGATTATATTTCCGAAAAAAAGATGATGGAACTCAAAGACGGAAACTGTTATCCTTGCATGGGATGCCGTTCGTTCCTTACAGTTTATCATGATCCTCAAACAAACATGCCAAAATTCTACGGTCGTTTTAATCAGGGTGTCGTAACAATCAACCTTGTCGACGTAGCATGCTCGTCTGGCGGAAATATGGACGCTTTCTGGAAGATTTTTGACGAACGCCTTCAGTTGTGTTTCCGTGCGCTTATGGCTCGTCATAACAGACTTTTGAATACTCCGAGCGATGTTGCCCCGATTTTGTGGCAAAATGGTGCTCTTGCGCGTCTTGAAAAAGGAGAAGTAATCAACAAGCTTTTGTACGGCGGATATTCAACAATTTCTCTCGGATACGCAGGTCTTTGCGAATGTACAAAATACATGACGGGAAAACCTCATACAGATCCAGAAGCAACTCCTTTTGCCTTAAAAATAATGCGCTATATGAACACAAAATGTGCCGAATGGCGTGACCAGACAAACATTGCATTCTCACTCTACGGAACTCCGCTCGAGTCTACAACTTACAAATTTGCAAAATGCTTAAAACGTCGCTTTGGAGAAATCGAAGGCGTGACAGACAAAAACTACATTACAAATTCTTATCACGTACATGTAACCGAACAAGTTGATGCATTCGCAAAACTCACATTTGAAAGCCAATTCCAGGAGCTTTCTCCGGGTGGCGCTGTAAGTTATGTCGAAGTTCCAAATATGGAAAACAATATTCCTGCTGTAATCGCTTTGCTCAAGCACATTTATGAAAACATAATGTACGCAGAACTGAATACAAAATCCGACTGTTGCCAAAAATGCGGTTACACTGGCGAAATTCGTGTTGTTGCAGATGCTGACGGAAAGTTGGTCTGGCAATGTCCAAACTGCGGAAACACAGATCAGACAAAAATGAATGTTGCACGCAGAACCTGTGGCTACATTGGAACACAATACTGGAATCAGGGACGCACTCAAGAAATTAAAGAGCGCGTTTTGCATCTGTAAAAATGTACTACGGCGAAATAAAAAAAATCGACATTGCAAATGGGCTTGGAGTTCGAGTAAGCCTGTTTGTAAGCGGTTGCAGAAATAAATGTCCTGGTTGTTTTAATCAGATGACGTGGAATTTTAACTACGGACAAGAATTTACTCAAAAAACGGAAGAAGAAATTCTCGAAGCGCTAAAACCAGAATATATTCAGGGACTTACCGTTCTTGGAGGGGAACCTTTTGAAGAAGAAAATCAGCGCGTTCTTGCGCCATTTTTGGAAAAAGTCCGTGCCGCATTCCCAAAAAAAACAATTTGGTGTTATAGCGGCTACATTTACGACATAGATTTAAAACCTTCCGATGGACGCAAACACTGCGAAGTAACAGACCGCATGCTTGACTGTATAGACGTTCTTGTAGACGGACCATTTAAGCAGGAATTAAAAGATATAACTCTAAATTACCGCGGAAGCAGCAACCAGCGTATTTTGTGGCTAAAAGAAAACAAACCGGTAAATTCAATCGACTAATCAAAACGATTTGCAAATAATAACTTACCTAATTTAATGTAAACTTACAGACCTTTTATTTCCTTTGCTTTTGCGCAAATTGTGTTCTGAAGAATTTTTTTGTCGCCGTCTGCAGAATCTATAAGGCGGACAAAAACTGAACCTGCTACGACTCCTTCGACATAAGGCGCAATTGCCTGTGCCTGCTCTTTTCCGTGAATTCCAAATCCCCCATAAATTTCTGGAACAATGCCGTTTTTATTCTGATGCTTTAATTTTTTTAAGAATTCAACTGTATGAGAGTCGACTTTTGTGTCCATTCCAGTAATTCCTGCACGCAAAGCCGCATAAATCGTCTTAAACCCGAAACCGAGCATTTTTTGAAGACGTTCGTCCGTCATGCTTGGGGCCGCAACAGGAATATTTTCCATTCCGTATTTTTTGCATGCAGCAGTAAGACCTTCGTCGCAGTCAAACGGCAAGTCTGGAATAATCATTGCATTTACGCCAACCTCGCTTGCTCTCTGGCAAAATTTATCAACGCCAGGAGTAAAAATCAGAGAAGCGTAAGACATTATTGCAATTTTTACATTTGGAAAATTTTTGCGTAATTTTGCGATAAAATCCAAACCACTTTGTGTTGTTGCGCCGTTTGCAAGAACAGTTGAACAGGCGTTTTGAATTACAGGACCGTCTGCACTTGGATCAGAAAACGGCAGCTGAATTTCCAGAAAGTCGGCTCCGCCTTTTACGAGAGCTTCGGCGGCAGCAAAAGAAATTTCAGGATTTGGATAATTTGCAACTAAGTGCGACATCAATTTTATCATAATTTTTTCCTTATTTTTGTGGTTGAATCTGCAAAACCTGCGTTAGGGATTGTAGGGGCGGCGTAGCCGTTGGCGATTGCCTGCAATCGCCAATGCCAACCCCGAAAAGCCCGACTGACAGCTTCTAAAAGAGGCTGTCAGAACGCCCAAATTCTAATATTTTTCGTGAACATCTTTATTTTCTTCAAGACGCTTTAATTCGCTTTTTAGAAAGGCTTTCCATTCTTCTGGACGAAAAACAGGACTTGTAATAAAAACATCCTTGTCGCCTCGTCCCGACATATTTATGATTATCGCCTTGTCTTTTGGAACTTTAGGTGCAAGTTTCATTGCGTAAGCTGCCGCATGTGAACTTTCGAGAGCCATAAGAATTCCTTCATTTTTTGCAAAAAAATTAACGGCTTCGAGAGCTTCGTTGTCGCGAATTGCGTCGAAGGTAATTCGACCAGTTTTTCCGAGCATTGCAAGCTGAGGACTGATTCCAAGGTAGTCAAGTCCTGCAGAAATTGAACTTGTTTTTTGAGCCTGACCGTCATCATCTACCAAAAAACGGCTTTTAAAACCTTGCATAATTCCGTCGCGTGCCAGATTTCCGACCATGCGACTTGCGTTGTGTCCGATTTCCGGTCCAGTTCCGCCACCTTCCGCACCGTAAAGTTTGATTTTTTCGTCCTTAAAGAATGGAGCAAAAAATCCAGAAGCATTAGAACCGCCGCCAACACAGGCAACAAGAGAATCAATCTGTATATTGCGCTCTGCACACTGTTTTTTTACTTCTTCGCCGATTATCGACTGAAAAGTGCGAACCATGTCCGGGAAAGGAGCTGGTCCCAAGGCAGAACCAAGACAGTAATGCGTGGTTTCAAAATTAGTAGCCCAGTCGCGCATAGCTTCGTTTACAGCGTCCTTTAGAGTGCGAGAACCAGTTTTTACGGCAACAACTTTTGCACCGTAAAGCTCCATTGCCGCCACATTTGGCTGCTGACGGCGAACGTCAACTTCTCCCTGATAAATTACGCACTGCATTCCAAGTTTTGCACAGGCTGCGGCTGTTGCAACTCCATGCTGTCCTGCGCCAGTTTCTGCAATAATCCGCTTTTTTCCCATTTTTTTTGCAAGCAAAACCTGACCAATCGCATTGTTAATTTTGTGAGCGCCAGTATTTGCCAAGCCTTCGAGTTTTATGAAAATTTTTCCGCCACCAAGAAGTTCAGTAGCGCGTTCAGCAAACATAAGCGGAGTTTCGCGGCCAATGTAATCGCGACGCAAAATATTCAGTTCTTCCAAAAAATCCTTATCGTGAATATAAAAATTAAAAGCCGAATCAAGCTCGTCAATCGCCGAATGTAAAATTTCAGGAATATATTTTCCACCGTAATCACCAAAAAAACCGTCAATAGATTCTTCGTACATATATATTTCTCCAGTTATTGTTTCTGTTTATAGAAACATCATAAAGAAATACCTATCTTTTGTCAATTCCCAATAAAAAAGTATCAAAACAGAAAATAAAAAGCAGGAGCACACCACACGAAAAGCAGGCAAAAAGCGCACGGACACACAGTTTCCCGCCACACCGTCCCTGCGCAGTTCCGCTGTCCGCTCCATTAAAAAAGCGGCCATCAAGTAAAAAAAAAGCCATAATCCGCCGTCCTCAAATTACAACCGCAAAAAAAACAGCACACAAAAAGCCCGCTTTTTCAACGCTGCGCGCTGCTCCGGCACGGGCTAAGTCCCCGGTCGATTTTGCCAGATACGGAACAAAACGGGAAAACTACGCAAACGGCAGAAAACAACAAAAACGTCAAAAACACACGGAAATGTCAAAACCTTGCAGCAAACAAAAATCAATGATATGAAAAAAAATGTACAAACGGCAGAAACACGCAAAAATAAAGCACCGGACCACACAAAGTGCGCTGACTGGAAAGAATGAAAAAAAATAATTTAAAAAGAAAAA
>NZ_DAVZIU010000022.1:0-8512 GCF_052273165.1 Treponema berlinense
CTATGATGATAAAGCCGTAAGTGAATGCAGACAGAAGGTTTTTGAGTATGTGCAGTCAGTTTACGGAAGTGCAGCATAAACAGGACTTTTAGGAAAGAACAGAAAAACAGAGGAGAATAATTAACCATGATAAGAACATTACATTGCAGCACAAACACAACTAATTATAATTTATGTCTTGAACATAAAGTTGCAGGTTTTACTCATCGCGGTCCAGTAGAAGGAGATATTATCTATCTTCTTTATAAAAATGGGAAGAAATCTCTTTGTGGTGCTCGTTTTGTGTTGGATCAGATAACAGATGAAAAACCTTGGGACGATGCTGACAATTATGTTCTATGTTATTCAATTAAGGATATAGAATATTGCAAGTTCTTTGATATGAGTTTTCTTTCTGAGTTTGGTGGGAAATACTGGCCATTGATGTTTATGCAAGGAGCAAAAGCATTCAAAGATGAGAAAGCAATAGCCAAATTAGATGAACTATTTACAGCAAATAAGGTAGAGGAAAGAACATATCCTATAGAACAGATTGCAGAATCTGAAGATGATGAAGAAGATTATTCAGAAGAAGAAAGAAAAAAGATTGAGAAAGCAGTTCCTGATGCTGAAATTAAAATTATGGGAACTTTCCAAACAATAAACTTCAGAAATGAAACAGACTCTTTTAGGGGATTAGAGAAGCTTGTTTCAGAGAACTTCTTTAAGCTTTTTCCTAATTATCCAGAAGAACATACAATTCTTATCTCTGAAAATCGTTTATTTAAAACTCAGCAGAAAAAAGAAACAGTAATTGGTGAATCAAGAATTCCCGATGCATTAATGATTACCTTTGATAAAAATAGAGAAATTCCACTTAGAATAAGTCTTGTTGAATATGAATGCTATGGCGAAGGAAAATTAAAAACTTCCGAGAAATCAAAATATATGAACTCTCATATTATTCCGCAACTTATGCAGTTTGCTTCAAGTTTTAGCACTATCACAGATAAAACAACTCGCGATAATACAATTTCTGACTGGATTGAAAAGATTGAGACAACAGGAATTGATATTCAGAAAGTAACAAAATGGATGAAAGAACTGAATTCTGAAATTCAGGAAGCATTTGTAATCAGTCAGTTTGAGAAAGAATTGAAAAAGGCATTCAATGGAAATATTCATGTATATCTGATTATTGATGAATTGAGCCCAGAGCAGAAGGAAACAATAAAAAATATCATTGCAGCGTTCAAATTAGAAACTGGACAGCCAATTATTTTTGATTCAAATATTGTTCGTCTTGTTCAGAAGATTAACTTTGTTGATAGTAATTTTGAATATGGGCTGACAGCGCAATAGTATTAGTGGCAGGAAAAATATGGAAGACAAGAATTTACAGATTGTATCTGTTTCAACAATTTTAAAAGACTCTTTGGGTATTCCTTTTTATCAGCGTCCATATCGATGGACAACAGAGTCATCGGTATTGCTATTTAACGATATGTATGAATCATTTAAGAGAATTGGAGAAGAATACCGAATTGGGACTGTAGTAATTCACAATGATAAAGAGAAGAAGAAAATGATGATTGTTGATGGTCAGCAACGATTAACAACATTATCAATTCTTTTCTACTGTTTTAGTGAAATACTTGAAAGTGATGCAAAACAAATTGAACAGTATTTAGGTTTATTTAAAGAAAAAGAAACTTATAATGCATTGTCTGTAGAAGCTGTAAGAAATAATTACAGAATTCTTAAAGATAAATGCAATGAGCTTGAAAAAAACGAACTTTGTGAGTTTTATAAATATATTCTATTTAATTGTACATTTGTAAAAATTATTACAGACAGCGAACAGCAAGCCTTTCAGTTTTTTGACTGTCAAAATAGTCGTGGTAAGGAGCTAGAACCTCATGATCTTTTGAAGTCTTATCATCTTAGAGAGATGAATAACGACAGTGTTGAAGTAAAGCTAAAACTTATTGAAGCATGGGAAAAAGAAAATCAGGGAGAACTTGCAAAGTTTTTTGAAAATCATCTTTATCCGCTTACAAAATGGTTTAAAGGAAAATCAGGAATTAATTATTCAGTAAAAGAAATTAAGAATTTTAAGGGTGTAAAACAAGATAACAAGTTTAATTACGCTGTTTATCATAAGGCTGCCAGTTTATATATTGAACGATTTAATTCAGAGAAAATGTTTGAATTGACCAGCGGGAAAGAGATTGCTCAATTCCAGTTAACTCAACCTGTTGTTGCAGGAAGAAGATTCTTTTCTTACACACTTTATTATCTTGAACTTTATGATTGGGTTGTTGCAAAGATAGAAGGTAAATTCAAAGACCGTATTATCATAAAAGATACCAACAGCGGAAACGGTTATGTCAGAAATCTTTTGATAAATATTGTTATGTTTTACGTTGATAAGTTTGATACAAATGCTTTAACAGATTCTGTTTTGAATAAGTTTTTTAATTGGGCATATTCTCTCAGATATGTAATGTATTCTGTTTATATTGAAACAGCAAATAATTACGCATTAGGACGTAAATCCAGAATAAATGATGGACTTAATCTTTTTGCAAAAATATCAGAAATGACTTCTCCGTCAGAAATGGATTCGATTTTGTTGGAAAATGTAAAAGATAAAACAAAGGGATATACAAACAAGAATAAACCTCTCGAAGACTCTTGGTTTGGGGTGAATAAATGAGTGAAGAATTTGAACAGCCGGAAGAATTATCAATAAATAAGGTATTTCAGGAAGATTATTATTCAATTCCTATCTATCAGAGAAGTTACGCATGGACTGATAAGCAAATAGAACAACTTATCACAGATTTGCATGATTTTGCCACACAGAATCGGGCAGATAAGCCAGATGAAAAATATTTCTTAGGCAGTTTAATTGTAGATAAAGTATCAAATCATTCTTTCTCTGTTATTGATGGTCAGCAACGTTTGACAACCTTGTATCTTTTGATGTCATACATAGATAAAAGTTTATTACGACAAAATTGTCTTACTTTCGAAGCTCGAGAAAAATCTAATACTGTTTTGAAAGACTTACAATCTCCAAAATTTGAAAGAGATGGTGACTTTGAAGATGGTGAGAAATATAATGATGAGATTGTTGCAGGAATAAAAGTAATTCAGCAATTCTTTAAGTCTCCAAAGAACACAAATGATACAAAGGAAGAGTATATAAAAAAGATTTTATCTGTTCTTGATAAAGTAAAGTTGATTCGTACACAGGTTCCGAAGAATATAGACTTGAATCATTACTTTGAAATAATGAACACTCGTGGAGAACAACTTGAACTTCATGAAATTGCAAAAGGGCGTATTTTAGATAATATAAAAGACAAAAAAGAACAACAGACTGCAGCTACTATTTGGGATGCTTGTTCACAGATGGATGATTATATCCAGATGTGTATAAAAAAAGATGTACGTGAAAAAATCTTTGAAAAGAATTGGAAAGATTTTAATTGCAATAATTTTGAAGAAGTTCATGCAAAGTTTATTGAAGCTGACAAGAAGAAGCAAGATAAAGAAAAGGTTGATATAAGTAAACTTTATTCTCTTGAGCAAATTATTACTGATACAACCAACATTAAAACTTTAAAAGAAAAGAAAGAAGATGGAGAAAACGAAAGATTTGAATCAATAATAAATTTCCCAAATTTCTTGATGATTGTAAATGAAGCAAAGAATCTTAAAGAAAATGAAGATGATTCAGGTCTTGACGATAAACAGTTTATAGAAAAACTGCAGTATATTTGGGATAATAAAGATGGACAGGCTGCAAAGCGTTGCAAACAATTTATCTTTGATATGCTTAAAATGAAATATCTGTTCGATCGTTTTATTATAAAACGTGAATTCGTTAGAGAGTATAAGAATGACGGAAAGTGGTCTTTGGAAAGACTTGAAACTGCATCTGACCCTGATAAGCCTAAGTATGTTTCAACATTTAGCGGCTCTGATATAGAAGATGAAGATTCAAAACGGTTACGAACACTACAATCTGGACTTCGTATTACATATACTTCTCCAAAGACTATGCATTGGATTTCTAAAACTTTGCATGAAGTATATCACACAGAAACACAAAAAATTACAGCAGCTCAAATTTTGCATGTTCTTGAAAAATACGCATGTAAGAAAGTACAGGAAGCAAATTATCATAATAAAAAAGGTTTTGATATTGAACGTATTGTATTTACTTATTTGGATTATATTTTATTTAGAGACTTTAAAAACGAAACCTTTGAAATTACAAAAGATAATAAGTTTAAGTATGGAGACTTCCAATATCAGTTCCGGACTTCAATAGAGCATTTTCATCCTCAGCATCCAATTCAGTCTGATAATATTGAAGACTGGAATACACAAGAAGATAGACAGTCTTATTTGAATGACCTTGGCAATTTAGTTCTTATTACCGTAAAGGCTAATTCAAGATTTTCTAATTTTAGTCCAAATTCAAAAATAGAAAATTATCCTGATACTTTGAAACAGAGTTTGAAATTCATTGAAATGGAAAAATTGCGAAAAAAGAATGAAGATTGGACTAAAAACTGTGTAACTGAACATTGTGACATAATGATGAAATTGTTAGATGATGAATTAAAGAAAAATGGTTACTTCTAATCTAAATCGTGCTGAATCTTAACTCCATTTTTCTTTTTTGGAGTTTTTAATGATTCTCGTATTATGAAAAATAGGAGAAAATTATGTCTAAATTTACATTATTAAACATTCTGACAGTACATTCAAATCATTCTGACAGTACATCGGAAAGATTTTGATATATTTTTTAGAAAGTTTTATTATACTTTTACGTAAAAATCAAGGGCGAAAACTTAATTGACAAGGCAAGCACACAGGCGAAAGTCCAGTATGCAAAACAGATGTATTCAGCAAGCGGACTTGAATATGTGTTTATTCCGTCAAAATATGCGGATATGATTCTTCAGGAATTTGTTGCGGACTCTGAAAAACTGAATCTGTTTGAAGACGCAAAGGTTTTTGGCTATGAAAACTCAGAAGCTTACGATTTGCTTAAAATTGTAAGTCCTCAGCCTCCGAAATATGGAAAATAAAGAGCACTCGTTTGTCCAATGCAGATTAATCAGATTAATTTTTAACAGCATTGATGACAACGAGCAGGCAGTTTCTGTAAGCAGAAGAATATCACTGAAAAACAGTGAGCCAACGCATGCTTTTAGGAGTTTATGACGGCTTTTTGTATTTTTTTATATATTCCTGATTTCTAGAATCCTGCGTTATCTAAGCCACCCTGCTTAACCTGAAAATGAGCAAATTCCATGCTAAAACTTGCGCGTCCCTGGGTTACAGAACGAAGGTTTGTAGAAAATCCGAACATTTTTGCCATAGGAGCAGTACAGTGGATAATTTCGCCAGTAGATTTAGAATCTTGACCACTGATAATTCCGCCACGCTGAGTAATCTGACTGATTGCTTCGCCTACAAACTCGACAGGACTTGTTATGTCAACGTTCATAACAGGCTCAAGAATTACCGGTCCTGCTTTTCTTGCAGCCTCGTCAAAAGCCTGGGCAGCACAGGCAGTAAATGCAAAAGGAGTTCCAGTAAGTTCGTTGTAATCGATTTTTGTGACGGTCACACCGACATCGGCACAAGGATAGCCGTACTGAATTCCAGAGGCAAAAGAGTTTTCGATTCCTGTTTTAACAGCATCGTAAATTTCGTCCGGAATTTCTCCGCCATGAACTGAGCAAGAATAAGTGTTTCCCTGTCCCTGCTCATTTTTTTGAATTTTTAATGTTATGCCTGCAAAATTGTCTTTTCCAGCAAGATTCTTTTCCCAAACAGAACTCTGTTCAACTCCAGAACTTACAGACTCGCGATATGTTACGCGTGGAGCGCCAACATTAGCCTTAACACCAAAATCTTCCTTCATTCTTGTAACCAAAACGTCAAGATGCAATTCGCCCATTCCGCTTATGATAAGCTGTCCGGTTTCCGCATCTTCGTGACTTGTAAATGTAGGATCTTCGCGACTCATAATTGCAAGAGTATCAATAAGTTTATCTTTATCCGAAAGAGTTTCCGGTTCAATCGCAATAGAAATTACAGGTTCTGGGAATTTAAGACTTTCGAGGAGAACAGGCATTCCCTCAGAACCGAGAGTGTCGCCTGTAGAAGCGAGCTTTAATCCGACAAAAACGGCAATATCGCCTGCACTTACACTATCCATCTGCTCCATGCGATTTGCATTTACACGAAGAATTCTGTTTACTCTTTCGCGCTTTTTCTTTCCGACATTAAGATACTGACTTCCTGCTGTAAATTTTCCGGAATAAACGCGGACAAAGCAAAGCGCACCCATATCTTTGTCCTGCTGGATTTTAAAAACAAGACCGAGCGGCATTTTCTTTTCGTCGCAAGGAATTTCAACTTCTTCTTCGTGGTCTTTTTTTATATGAAGTCCTTTTGCAGGAGGAACATCGGTCGGACAAGGCAAATAGTCGAGAACAGAATCTATCAAAGGCTGAATTCCCTTGTCGCGACGTGCAGAACCAAGCACACAAGGCACAACAGTTCTGGCAATCGTACATCTTCTCAAAGCCGCTTTGAGCATATCGTCAGAGATTTCTCCGCCTTCAAGATAAATCATTCCGAGTTCATCGTCAGCCGAAGCAACATCGTCAATTAGTTTTGCATGCCACTTTTCAGCCTCATCCTTTCTTTCAGGAGAAATTTCCGATTCAATAAAAGTTTCGCCTTCATCATCTTCGTTCCAGCGAATTTCCTTCATTTTAATTAAATCAATCAGGCCTTCAAAATTTTCACCCTGTCCAATAGGGATTTGAAGGGCAACTGTATTTGCACCAAATTTTTCGCGGACATCGTTTATAGAATAGAAAAAATCCGCTCCAATTCTGTCCATTTTATTTACAAAACAAAGTCTTGGAACATTAAATTGATCAGCTTGCCGCCACACAGTTTCGGTCTGAGGCTGAACTCCGTCAACAGCACAGATTACAGCAACAGCACCGTCCAAAACACGCAATGAGCGCTCAACTTCGGCAGTAAAGTCAACGTGTCCCGGAGTGTCGATAATATTTATTGTGCAGCCTTTCCATTGGGTCGTAATTGCAGCAGAAGCAATCGTAATCCCACGCTCCTGTTCCTGCTTCATAAAATCCATAGTTGCAGCACCGTCGTCAATTTCGCCGATTTTATGAATTTTTCCAGTGTAAAAAAGAATTCTCTCAGTTGTTGTTGTTTTTCCGGCGTCAATGTGAGCCATAATTCCAATGTTGCGCATTTTTGTAAAATCTAAAGCCATTTTCGTACCCTGTAAAATTTTAAAAAATTTCTTCACTAAAAAATCAGCCTTCAAAAATCAAATTTAAAGACCATAAAAAATCAGAAAAAGATTATATCAAAATCAAAAAATCCTAACAATAAGAAGATTTTCCAATTTTTTTACACAGTTTTAAATTTCTTCCAGAGAATTTAAAATTTTTGCGCACATTTTTTTTATTTTTTCGTCAGGTTTTATCTGGTCTGGAATCAAAATAACTTTTAAACCAGCATTGTATGCCGAAAGAACACCGTTCGGGCTGTCTTCGACGGCAACACAGTTTTTTGGCTTTATGCCGACAGAAGAACAGGCCTTTAAATAAATTTCAGGATCCGGCTTTGAATGTTCTACGCTGTCGCCACAGGTAAGAGTCTTAAAATAATCAATCAGTCCAGAACGAGAAAGTTGTCTTTCGACAGTCTGTTTTCTGGTCGAACTTGCAAGAGCAAGAACAAACCCCTTATTTTTTAGTCGCTCAAGACAGTTTTTTGCGCCTGGCATAAGTTCAATACCTTCGCTTTCTTCTGTTTTACGAAAAAAATTTCTAGCGCAATCATACCATTCTCGGGCATTAAAATTTTTATCCTGTTTTTCAAAAAAATTTTGAAGAGTAAAAAGAGTGTCCTGAGTTGCCTGCCCTACACACTGATAATAAACTTTATCAACGTCTTTAAGCTTCCATTCTTCAGCTGCCAGTCTCCAGCATTTTTTACATAAACTTTCAGTGTCCAAAAGAACTCCATCCATATCAAAAATAAAAGCAGAGATTCCGTCAGTATTAAACATAATTTTTATCTACCCTTATAAAAAACTTCGTGTAAAAAACGGCAATAATTCTATTTTAGAAAAAAAACATTTCCGTTTCAACAAAACAAAAAAAACAGAACACACATTTTTTGAAAAAAAAAATTATTTTTTAATTTACAATACTTGACATAAAATTTATTTTTTCATATAGTAATTTACATCACAAATCACATTCCCCGATTGTGTAATGGTAGCACTTCAGATTCTGGTTCTGACTGTGGGGGTTCGAATCCTCCTTGGGGAACTCAAAAAAGGGCTGACTTTTTACAGGTCAGCTTTTTTTATTAAAAAAAACGGCTCCATCGAATATCGGTTTAGTTCATCGCCCTCTCAAGGCGGGGAGACGGGTTCGACTCCCGT
>NZ_DAVZIU010000022.1:8612-30304 GCF_052273165.1 Treponema berlinense
TGGAGCTAATAACAAAAACAGAATTGAAAGACATCTTTTTTGGATGTCTTTTTTTATGTCTAAAAAAACAAAAAGGAGTCGAACCGCGAAGTGAGCGCGCCGACAGGCGAAAAGGTGCCAAGGACGGCACCGAAAGCGAACGCAGACGGCCCGGAGGGAGCAAACACGACGTTTGCGACTGGAGGGCTTCGACTCCCGTTGGAGCTAATAACAAAAACAGAATTGAAAGACATCTTTTTTGGATGTCTTTTTTTTTATGTCTAAAAAAACAAAAAGAAGTCGAACCGCGAAGTGAGCGCGCCGACAGGCGAAAAGGTGCCAAGGAATATTGCAAAAGCTTAAAATCTTACGTAAAATCAACTTATATGAACCAACTTACAGGTACCGTTTTAAGCGGCTCGAACAATGTTTTTGAAGTTGAATCTTTTTCTGAAGATGACGGCAGTTTTATAATCCGTTCATGCGCCCTCAAAAGCAAAAGGTTAAAATCTGACAAAAAATATTACAATCCTCTCGCTCCGGGCGACATTGTTCAAATTGAAGTTGACAGTCTTGAAGACAAAAAAGGTCAAATCACGGCTTTAGTTCCGCGCAAAAACGAATTTGTCAGATGGAACGTAAAAGGCCGCTCTCCACAGCTTTTGGCAGCAAATCTTGACTATGTAATTCTCGTTACAACTCCAGAAGAACCGGATTTCCGCCCGCGTTTTATTGACAGAGAACTTGCACAGGCCGAAAGACAGGGGATCGAACCAGTAATCCTTGTCAACAAATGCGACCTTGAAGGTTCACAGGACGAAGATTTCTTAAAATACGTTTCAATCTGGGAAAAACTCGGATACAAGGTGATGAAAATTTCTGCAAAAACTGGCGAAGGCATGGTCGAGTTTGCACACTTTATCCAAAACAAACTCTGCGCACTTGTAGGTCAGTCTGGAGTCGGAAAATCATCTCTTGTAAACGTTCTTGACAGCACTGTTGTCCTCAAGACAGGAAGTCTTTCTAAAAAATACGGCAAAGGAAGCCACACAACAACAAAAGGCACTTTGCTTCACATAAAATTAAACGAATCGCTTACAGGTGGCATAGAAGGCGCTGTAGCGTCAATAATAGACACTCCAGGAGTCAGACGCTTTGTGCTACACGACATAGAATCAAAAGACCTTGCCCTTTACTTCAGGGAAATGTCCCCCCTTGTCGGAAAATGCAACTTTGGCTTAAGCTGCACACACATACACGAAAAAGGCTGTAAAATTCTTGAGGCAGTTGAATCTGGACAAATCAGCCGAGAACGCTACGAAAACTGGAAAAAAATATCAGAAGAAATCAAAACAGGCAGCTGGACAGACTAAAAATGTGGCACAAAAAAACACTCGAAGACCTTGCTTATTTTAGAATCCGCGACACAATTGCAGGATTTTGCGCAGGCGAAGAATCACAGGAACTTTTAAAAACAAAACTTCCGTTTACAGAAACAGAAAAAATCGAAGAATTAAAAAATCTGAGCCGGGAATGGGACATAATTCTCAATTCAAAATCTTCTTTTTCTATAAAAAGCTGGAATCCGGTTCATTCTTTTTTTAAGATTTTACGGGTTGAAGGAACAACTCTCGACCGCGAACAACTTTTTGCAATTTTGCAGTTCGCAACTTCGGCTCTAAACGCAGAAGAAACAATAAACACTGCTTCAAAAACACTTTCCGTAAAAAAGCTTCATTCACTCTCGCAGACTCTTCCGGAAAATGAACTTTTGACAGTAAAAAACGAAATTTCGCGAGTTCTAGACAAGGACGGACAACTAAAAGACCTTCCTGCTCTCCGCGAAATTCGCTCAAAAATCGCCCAGCTTCACTCAGAAATTGCAGGTGCACTCAAAAAATACACGGCAGACTCAAGCCTTTCAAACGTACTTTCGAGCAATGTTCCGGCTTTTAGAGCAGACAGGCAGGTTCTTGCAGTAAAAGCAAATCAACGCGCACGAATTTCGGGAATTGTCCACGAAGTAAGCGCGTCAGGCCAGACAATTTTTATTGAACCTGACGAAGTCGTACGAAAGAATAATGAACTTATTCAAGAAGAATTCCATCTTCAGAGCGAAACACGAAAAATCTTTACAGAACTCACGGCAAAAATAGCGCCTTATGTTGAATTCATTTCTTCCGCCCTCAAAATTTTAATCAAACTCGACCAAACATACGCTGCGGCCCGCTGGGGAATTGCAAACGACTGCACATACGCTCTTTCCTGCACAGAAAAAGACGGGATTGTTCTGCCGCCAGCCCTCGTCGCAGCAAGGCATCCACTTCTTGGCGAAAAAGCTGTTCCAATCGACATGAAGTTTTTAAGCGAAAAAAATGTCCTCATAATTACAGGTCCAAACACTGGCGGAAAGACAGTCAGTCTCAAAACCTTTGCTCTTTTTGCGCTTTTAAACCAGACTGGATTTCCCCTTCCTGCAAAAGACGGCACAAGACTTCCTGTATTCAACTCTCTTTTTGCAGACATTGGCGACGAACAGTCAATTGACCAAAGCCTTTCCACTTTTTCCGCACATATGAAAAACATTGCGGCAGCGGTAAAAAAGGCAGATAAAGATAGCTTGGTTCTTCTAGATGAACTTGGTAGCGGAACAGACCCACAGGAAGGCGGAGCAATCGGAATGGCAGTTCTTGACCATCTTATCGAAAAAAAAGCATTCGTCCTTGTCACAACCCACCACGGAATTTTAAAAAATTACGGTTACACAAACAAATTCTGCATAAACGCAAGTGTAGATTTTGACACAGACACACTAAGCCCGACCTACAGACTTTTGATGGGAGTTCCAGGAGAAAGCCACGCCTTGGACATTGCAAAGCGCTCTGGCTTAAGCTCAAAAACAGTCGAAAAAGCAAAACACTACATTCAAAGCGAACAGGCAGACGTAAGTACGCTCATAAAAGGACTTACCGAAAAATATGCCCAACTTGCAAAAGCCGAAAAAGAATCAGCAGACCGCGAAAACCGACTAAAAGAAAAAGAACTCAAGCTAGAACAAAAACTTCTTCGACAAAAAGAAAAAGAACTCGAACTTAGAGAACGGGAACAGCAGGAATCTGGAATCTTTGTTTCTCAAACCCGAAAAAAACTCGAAAACCTCGTGCGCACACTCCGCGAAGGCGAAATCACCCGCGAAAAGACACTAAGCGTAAAACAATTTTTAAACGAACTTACAGGAAAAGTCGAAGAATCTGACAAATCCCTCGAAGAAGAAAAAATCCGTCTCGAAAAACAAAAAGAAGAATTCGAAAAAAAATTAAAGTCCGAACCAGTCCGCTTAGAAAACGGCATGCTCATAAGCACAAACAATTCAAACCGCTCAAAAACAAACAAGGCAAGCAAAAAAAAGCTCAGCAATGCGCAGGCACTTGCACTGGCCAAAAACACATACACGACAGAAGAAGCAGAAAAACTCAGCGCACAGGCAAGCTCAAATTTCATAACAAAAGCACAGAGCATACAAACCTCGCCGCTAGCCTTCGAAGCTGGAAGCGAAGTTCTGCACAGGGCAACAAAAACGCGCGGAACCTTGATTTCAAGCGTAAAAAAAGGCGTCTGGTCAGTTCAACTAGGCTCAATCCGGATGAATCTAAAAGAAAAAGACCTCGAGCTCATAGCTCCAACCCAGATTCGAGCGACAGTCAGCATAGAACTAGCTCAAGACGTTTCTGGACAGGCAAAACCAGTATTCGAACTGCGTCTCCTTGGAATGCGCGAAGAAGAAGCTATCAAAGCTCTTGCACGCCAGCTCGACCTCTGCCAAATCCACAATTTCAAAAACTTCTCGATAATACACGGCAAAGGAAACGGCATTTTGCAACAGTCAGTCCAAACATATCTTTCTCAATACCCGGCCGTCAAAAGTTTTCATTACGCTTCAGCAGAAGACGGAGGATTCGGAAAAACCTATGTTGAATTAAATTAAAGGAGGGGAAAGCCTTCCCCTGCGCGCCCGCTTCGCTGGTCGCTACCCCTTCAAGCGGGGACACCCCGCAACGCCCCGTAAAAAAACGGACAGAAACAAATTTTTACCGCACTAATGGCAATAGAACAGATTAAAAAAAACTAATAAAACTGCCGAAGAATTTAAGCAGTGCCAAAACTCTGTTTTTATAAAAAAATCCGTGCAACATTCTCTGCCACACGGATTTTCTGTAAAAAGCTACAATTCTGGATTAAAACTTACTGTTCTTAAGACGTCGCCAAATACTCCGGCCGCAGTAACGTCTGCTCCGGCTCCGTAACCACGGATTGTCAAAGGAATCGGTGTATATCTTGCTGTTTCAAATACAAAGGCATTTTCACCGCCTTTTACCGCAAACAGAGGATTTTCCGGTCCTACTTCCAACATTCCGACAGAAACTTTTCCGTTTTTAATCGATGCGCCCATTCGCAAAACTTTATTCTGCTTTTTAAGCAAAGCCATTTTTTCATCAAAATAAGAATCAACTTCCGGCAAACGAGCCATAAATTCGTCTACAGTTCCTTCTAAGCTGAAACTTTCAGGAAAAATCGAATTCATTTTTATGTCAGAAAGTTCAATTTCCATTCCAGCTTCGCGTGCAATAATCAGAGCCTTGCGCGCAACATCAGTTCCTTTGAGGTCGTCGCGAGGATCTGGTTCTGTAAAGCGCATTTCTTTGGCTTTTTTTACCGCTTCACTAAATTTTTTGCCTTCGTCGAGTTTTCCAAAAATATACGAAAGAGAACCTGACATAATTCCGTTAAAACCTGCAAGACTGTCTCCAGATTTAAATAAGTTCTGCAAAGTATCAATAATCGGAAGTCCTGCTCCAACGTTTGTTTCGTACAAAAAGCGTACATGATTTTTGTTCGCAGTTTCACGCAATTCACGATAATACTGCATAGACATTGAATTTGCACGTTTGTTAGGAGTCGCAACATTCATGCCAGCATTTAAAACATCAAGATAGCGTTCTGGAAGATCATAACTTGCCGTACAGTCAACAAAAATAGGATTCAGAGGCTTGTTTTCCTTTACGAATTTTAAAACTTCATCAAGATTCGTCTTTTTTCCAGAAGCAGAAACGGCATTTCTCCAGTCAGACAAATCAAGTCCATTTCCGTCAAGAAGCATTCCGCGCATTGTCGCAATACAGCAAACTTTAATGTCGATATTCTGCTCTTTTAAAATCTTCTGCTGCTTATAAATCTGATCAAGCAAGGCTCCGCCAATTGTTCCTGCGCCAAAAGCAAAAACTTCAATCGGCTGAGTTGTATTGAAGAAAAATCTATGAGTTGTTTTTACGGCAATGTCGCCATATTCACCGGCAATTACTGTCGAAATTGAGCGCTCGCTTGAACCTTGTGCAATCGCAAGAATATTTATGCTTCGGCTCGAAAGCGCATTAAAGAATTTTCCTGCAACACCACGATTTTGCTTCATTCCGTCGCCGACAATCGAAACAATTGCACAATCTTCGATCACACTTATCGGATTTATAAGACCGTCACGGATTTCAAAGGCAAATTCAGATTCAAGAACATCTTTTACTTCTACGCTCTGGCTTTGACGTACACAGAACGAAATTGTATATTCTGAAGAAGACTGGGTAATCAAAAGCATGCTGATTCCTGCGCGACTTACTGCAGCAAAAATCCGGCTTGCAATACCAGTTTTTCCTTTCATTCCGCCACCGCTTACAGAAACGAGAGCAGTTTTTTTCAGACAAGAAATTCCGCAGACAGGTCCAACTTTTTTTTCAGATTCAAAAGGACCGCGACCAATCCTAGTTCCGCGTGCCTGAGGATTGTGAGAATTTAAGCTCCATGCTTCGATTCCGCGGGAAACAAGAGGAGCAAGGGTTTTTGGATGAAGAACTTTTGAACCAAAGAACGAAAGTTCCATCGCCTCTTCGTAAGTCATATCGTCAACAAGAATTGCATCGCTTACGACACGAGGATCGGCGGTGTAGATTCCATCAACATCCGTCCAAAACTCAACTTTTTTAGAAGCAAGGCAGGCACCGATTATTGCGGCAGAAAAATCCGAACCATTGCGTCCTAAAAGTCCCATTTTCGGCTCGTCGTCGGCATGGGCAGACCAACCGCATACAAATCCAGGAAAAAGAAGAATCTGCGCCTGAGAACATTCAGCGCCGTCGCGGTAAGGTCCGAGAGCTTCCGAAGTTCTTGTATAATCAGGATCACTTTCAATCTGGTTTCCTGTTGTAAAAATAAATTTCCGGCTGTCCAAAACAAGAACATTCTGTTTTTTTGCAATAAGAATTGCATTTATAATCGGGACACAGCACAGTTCGCCCATTCCCATTATGCGGCAGTAAATTGATTCTGGACATTCGCCAAAGGTTGCAACACCAGAAAGAAGTTTTTCAAGTTCAATAAAGTTAGGTCCGATTTTTGCCATTGTAGAAGCAGCATCAAAACCTTCTACAGAAGCATGAAGCTGGGCACAAATCTCTTCATGAGTTTTTCTTATGCCGTCAATAAAATTTGCAGGAAGAGAACCAGAAACACAGCCGTCAATAGCGGTCTGAAGAGCATTAGAAACTCCGGCAACGGCAGAAACAATTACGCTAATTCTGTCATTTTTTGCCCTGCCAAGCATAATTTCCACAGAATCAAGCATTCTGCGAGCAGATCCCATCGAAGTACCACCAAATTTCAAAGTAAGCATACAAACCTCACAACTTTTTAGAAGTTTCAATTATAATGAATAAAAACCCTTGTTACAATCAGAAAAAAAATTGTATAAGCTTCTGTTTTTTTACAAGCCCGCCTATAACAATTAAAAAATCACCTTCAAAAAATTCTAAAACACAACAAAAAAACGTTTTGTTGAAAAACTGAAATTTTAGTGCTAGAATAAATTTTGAACGCACAAAAGATGTTCTAAAATAACATTCATTATGGGAGATTATTATGAAACCTACATTACTCGTACTTGCAGCAGGCATGGGAAGCCGTTACGGGGGAATCAAACAAATTGATACAGTTGGAAAAAACGGTGAATGTCTTCTTGACTACGCTGCTTATGATGCAAAAAAATGCGGTTTTGAAAAAATCGTTTACATAATCAGAAAGGACATTGAAAAAGATTTCCGCGAACGTCTTTTTGACAGAATTGCAAAAAATATCGATGCAGAATATGTTTTTCAGTCGCTAGAAGCGCTTTTGACTAACGACGAATACGAGCTTTCTCAAACAGCTGGTCGCAAAAAACCCTGGGGAACTCTTCACGCTGTTCTCTGCGCAAAAAAAGCACTCAACACTCCTTATGCAGTAATCAATGCGGACGACTACTACGGACGCTCAGCATTTGAAACACTCGGAAAATACCTTTCTTCAATCGATAATAACTGCACAGAACACGCAATGGTCGGCTACATTCTCGGAAAAACAATGAGCCGAAACGGTTCTGTAAGCCGAGGGATCTGCCAGACAAAAGACGGTTACCTTGAATCTATTACAGAAAACACAAAAATTTACTATACAGGCGAAAATTTCAGCGGAAACGAAATTGAATCAGATTTGAACGGCACAATCTACAAACTGACAGGAAACGAAACTGTCAGCATGAACCTCTTCGGCTTTACACCTGCCGCTTTCGACGAATTTGAAAAATACTGGGACGGCTTCAAAAAAACAAATCTTGAAGCACAAAAAGCAGAAGCGCTTCTTCCAGTTGCCGCAAGTCAGATTATAAAAGACAATAAAGGCAAGATAAAAGTATTCACTTCCGAAGAAAGCTGGTTTGGCATGACTTATGCAGAAGACAAACAGGTTGTAAAAGACGCAATCACCGAAAAAATTGCATCTGGCTACTATCCTGAAAAACTTTGGGACAAATAATTGAAACTTTTAAAACCGATTCGCTCAGAAAAAGTATGGGGATACGAAGACTGGATTGCTTCAACCCACAAAGACGGTCCCCAGAAAGATTTTATTAAACTCGTAAAAGACTACCCTCTTCTTGTAAAAATCATTCAAGCGAACGACACTCTTTCGGTTCAGGTTCATCCAAACGACAAAACCGCTGTTGAACTTGAAGGCGAAGGCTCTCGCGGAAAAACTGAATGCTGGTACATTCTTGACTGCAAAAAAGGAGCCAAACTGATTGCCGGCTTAAAAGACGGCTGCACAAAAGAACAGATTTCGGACGCAATAAAAAACGGAACGATTTCTGAACTTATGAACAGCGTCGAAGTAAAAAAAGGCGACTTCATCTTTATTCCAGCAGGAACTGTACACGCAATAGGCGGAGGAATTCGTCTCATGGAAGTCCAGCAGAGTTGTAACCTTACATACAGGCTCTACGACTGGGGACGTCCGCGCGTACTTCATATCGAAAAAGGCGTAAAATCAATAAAACTCGAAGCAGACACAAAAGAATGCTTTTCTGACGGAAAACCATTCAGATTTTCGCCAATCGCACCTCTTGCACAAAATTTTGAGTGTCCGTATTTTTCACTTGTTCAAAAAGATTTTTCTGGCGGATATTCGTTTCTTGCCTCCAAAAACGAAGGCTATGAACTTTTATTCGTCATAAACGCAGAAAAACTAAAGGCAACAGGAACAGCTTCCGACGGACAAAAAGTTCTTTTTGAAAACTTGAAAGCAGAACAAATTTTTGCAGTTTCTCCAGGAGAAAAAGTTACTCTCGAAGGTAAGGCAAAAATAATAAGAATCAAAGCAAAATAAAAAAAAGTGCCATAGGATTTTTCAGGAACATTCCGTCCAAACCTCCATGGCACTTTCTATTTTCAGTTTTTTTTCAGACAGAAATTATCGTTTCCAGGGCAATTTTCATCATATTTGTAAAGGTCGTCTGTCTTTCTTCGGCTGTAGTTTCTCCGCCTTTGAGAATATGGTCGCTAACCGTCATAATTGCCATTGCACGGCGGTTATATTGCGCGGCAAGAGTAAAAAGCTCCGCGCTTTCCATTTCGATTCCTTTTACGCCGTATTCTTTCCACTTTTTCCAGTTTGAATTGATGTCATAAAAGAAATCGGAAGAAGCAACAGAACCAACCGTATAGCGGATTCCCATTTTTTGAGCCACAGAATCAGCGGTTTTTACCATATTAAAATCGGCAGTTGGAGCAAAATGAAGTGCGCCAAACCTCTGGTTTAAAAGACAGGAATCAGAACACGCTGAATTTACAAGAATCGTATCTCGAAGTTCAAGATCTTCAGAAATTGCTCCGCAAGTTCCGACACGAATCGCTTTTTGAACACCATAATCCTTAAAAAGTTCAGTAGCATAAATCGAAAGCGAGGGTTGCCCCATTCCAGTTCCCTGAACGCTTACAGGAACTCCCTTGTAAGTTCCCGTATAACCGTACATTCCGCGCACTTCGTTATACAGTTTTGGATTTTCCAAAAAATTTTCTGCAATAAATCTGGCACGAAGAGGATCACCTGGCAAAAGAATATTTTCTGCAATTGCTCCTGCAGGAGCGTTAATATGTGTGCTCATTTTTCCTCCCTATTAAAACAGCGATTATAACTTTTTTAATTTTACCTCCGTTTTTAGCAGAAAACAACTCCAAAAATCGCGCCTGCTAAAACTATAAAAACAGGATGAAGCTTTGTCGTAAACAAAACAATAAGACAAAGAACATAAAAAGCCGCATTAACTGCACTAATTATAATTCCACTCTGCCAGGTTGAAATATCCGATACTACAAACCCCGAAGTAACAGTAATAAGGGCGAGAATAAGAATTTTTGCCGCAGCAACCGCAATTATGCCAGAAACAGCAGGACGCAATGTAGAAAAAGCAGCCTGAACGCCTTTTTTTTCGGAGAATTTTCCAAAATAGCGTGCAATCAGCATTATTACAATTAAAGAAGGTAAAACCTGTCCAAATGTCGTAATAATTCCGCCAAAAATGCCGTAAAGTTCAGTGCCAACATAAGTTGCAAGATTAATTCCTATCGGACCTGGAGTAGATTCAGAAATTGCAACCATATTGAAAAATTTTTCAGCCGAAAGAAGCTTTAAATTATCAACCGCAATCTGCTGAATAATTGTAATTCCAACCTGACCTCCACCGATTGTTATAAGTCCTATATAAAAAAACACCGCAACAAGACAAAAAAGTCCGATCGTTGTTTGATTTTGAATCTGTGTCATAATAAATTCTGTCATATTTTTCTCCCATAAACTCCGCGTTAGTGGCAAGACACGGATGGCAAGAATCACAGTTTGTGAAAGCAACGCCTGTGCAAACTGTGATGATAAAAATTACAAGAATGTAATTTTTTATCATGCCTCCAGCCACTTATTCTCTGAATTTATCTTTTTACCTGAGTGTTTCCGTCAGAAGTTGAATTTTTATTTTCGGAAACTTTCTTAAAATCGCCGCGAAAACCTGCAAGTAAAATTCCGAGGCTGCAGCTTCCGAGTATAATCCAAATTGTTCCAACATTAAAAACAAAAATCAAAAGGAACGAAATTACAAGAAGAATAAAACCAAAAATATTTTTTACAGATTTTTTTGAAAATTTGTAAACTGCGCTAGTCAAAATCGCAGCAACAGCAACGTTTATTCCACGCAACGCTTTTTGAACCCAAGCAAGCTCCGCAAAATTGTTTATAAAAAGCGCAATAATCGTAATTATTATAAGAGAAGGAAAAACCATTCCAAAAGTCGAAACACATCCGCCAATTACTCCAAGTTTTTTGTATCCTGTAAAAGTAGCGACATTTACGGCAATAATTCCTGGAGTTGACTGACCAATTGCAAACCAGTCAAGAAGTTCTTCGGAAGTAGTCCATCCACGTTTTTCAACAAGCTCAAGTTCAAGAATAGGAAGCATTGCAATGCCACCTCCAAAAGTGCATAAACCGACCTTGAACATTACGCTAAAAAGTTCCCACAAAGTTTTTAATTTTTCTTTCATGTTGTTCACCTGCATTTTTTAATCCACTTCAACAAAAAGTTTGACGAAAAGATTTTTTACATTGATGATGATTATACAAATAATTGGAGGATTGTAAAATATGGCAAAAAAATCTCGAAAATCAAAGGATTACTTCGGACTTCCATGGCTTGTAAGCGTGCTTCTTGCCCTCTTTCTTGGTCCGATAATGGGAATTTTTACAAGACTTTCCGAAAAAAAGATTGTGGCGACAATTCTGCGCATATTTTTCGGATGGAATATCGTATGGCTGATTGACTTTATTCTAGTTCTCTTTGGAAAACCTATTCTTCGGCTAGTAAACTTTTAATTTTCAATATGTTCCAAAACTTGCTCTGAAACAAGTTTTAGCTTAAGCCATTCTGATCATTTTTAATATTTGATCATAAAAAACGCACCTCCTAAAGCTGAACTTTTTTGGTTGGCTTTAGTGGTGCGCTTTACTTCACTTCATACAGTCTGTGTTTTCAACTTTTTTGTATCTAAATTCTATGCTTATATACTCTATCTGTTGTATAAACAGTTCAATTCTTTAAGCCATTCGCACTTTTTGCGGGCAGATTCTCCGTAAAGCATATCGCTTCTCATTCTCCATGACCAGTTTGCACAGGCGATTCCTGGCGTATTCATTCTGCAATCGGAACCAAAGCCGTACAGATCCTGCATGGGAACAAGAGCAAAAGAAGCTATGCTTGAAAAACAAAGACTAACGAGTTTTCGACACAAATTCCCATCAGAACGCATTGCACAGGCCTCAGAAAAACCAACCTTCCGACCTTCCAAATACGACGCAACAAGGCACAAATTTTCTTCACAAAGTGAATTCAACATTCCCTGAGTTGTGTCGTTGTCGTGTGTTCCTGTATAAGCAACGCAATTTGCATTAAAAAAATTATGAGGCAAAAAAGCATTTACAAGAGAACCTTTTTTTTCTTCCGCACAATCAAAGCCAAACTGAATTATCTTCATTCCAGGAAGTCCGCACTTATCGCGCAAACGGCGCACGTTGTCCGTAATTTCGCCCAGATCTTCGGCGATTAAAGGCAATTCACCGAGTTCATTTTTTATCGCCTTAAAAAGAGCAGTTCCAGGTCCTTTGAGCCATTTGCCCTTTTCGGCAGTTTTAGAACCGAATTTTACCGCCCAATAAGAATCAAAACCGCGGAAATGGTCAATTCGCACATAATCAACGAGTTTTAAAATATTTTTTATACGCAAAATCCACCATTCAAAACCGTCTTCCGCAATTTTCTTCCAGTCGTAAAGAGGATTTCCCCAAAGTTGGCCTGTCGGACTAAAATAATCCGGCGGAACTCCAGCAACAACGCTCGATTCTCCATTCTCCTTTAACTGGAAATATTTTTGATTTGCCCAAACATCCGCACTGTCAGCACTTACAAAAATCGGAATATCCCCGATAATTTCAACATTTTTTGACTTTGCATATTTGTGAAGAGCGTTCCATTGAGTAAATGCAAAAAATTGAATCAATTTTGTCGTCAAAATTTCAACTTCGTGACTTTTCTTCCATAAAGCAACCGCATTTTTTTTGCAAAGCCTCAATTCTTCAGGCCAGGCTTTATTCCACCTGCCTTCGTTATCGTAATGCGATTTTAAGCTCATAAAACAAGCAAAATCATCAAGCCAAAAATCGTTTTCTTTACAGAAAATTTCAAATTCAGCCTTAAGACCTTTTAAGCCGCCGTCCAAAAGTTTTTGCGAAATCTTCTTTAAAATATCGTTTTTCCACCAGACAACATTTCCAAACTCAACATTTCCATCAGTTTTTATGTAATCCGGCGGAACAATTTCGTTTTTTTCAGTCCAGCCGCGCTCAACTAAATCCTCAAAATCAATCAAAAGCGGATTTAACGCAAAAGCTGAAAATGGCTGGTAAGGAGAATCTCCGTAACCAGTCGGTCCCAAAGGCAAAACCTGCCACAATTTAGTACCAGAAGCCGAAAGCCAGTCGACAAAATCAAAAGCCGGACGACCAATAGTCCCGATTCCAGCAGAAGCAGGCAAAGACGTAGGATGAAGCAATATTCCAGATTTTCTTTTTAAATTCATAAAACCAATTCTAGCACATTAAAATTTAAAAAAAATTAAAAATTCGTTTTTTCGTTTTTTTTTCGGGCGGCTTTTTAGAACAAGCCTAAAAATCGTGCTTTCCACTGTTCCGCTTTCGATCCAGTTTTGCGTAAGCAAAAGTCGCAGCATAACTTTGTTATACCAAATCACTGCCACAGGCAGTGCCGTGCGCATGTTGCGCACACTAAAATAAACGAGTTTTGCGTAAGCAAAAGTCCTTTGTTATGCCAAATCACTGCCACAGGCAGTGCCGTGCGCATATTGCGCACACTAAAATAAACGAGTTTTGCGTAAGCAAAAGTCGCAGCATAACTTTGTTATGCCGAATTCCCATTTTAAAACTGACAATTTAAAAATTTCGAAGTATAATTTTTGTCATTGAGTTTAAGCAGTAAAATCACAGAAATACTGTTTTAAACAAAGTTATTTCATTCATTTATTTTTAAGGAGAAATCAAAATGAAAAAAATTTTGACAGCAGTTTTGACACTTTCGTGCGCAACAGCTATTTTTGCAGGTGGAATTGACAATAAGTCAAATCTTTCGACAGGCTATCTTCGTAATCCGAGCCGTGCAACAGAAACAAAACGCCCAGAAGCAGTTCTCTACAACATCGGCGGAACTTCTTTTATGGAAGACGGGCTTGCATTTACAATCGGAAACCAGTTCATTTTTAAGGAATACACAAACGAACTAAATAACACAGAATATAAAGATAACAAAACAGTTCTCTTTTTTCCTGATGTAGAAGCGGTTTATAAAAAAGACAGATGGGCTGTATTCGGAGGCTTTGGAGTATTTGCAGGTGGCGGTTCGCTTGATTACAAAAACGGTACGGCGGCAACCTTTCTTGCCCTTTACGGTGCAACCTCATTACCAACAATTGCAAAAAATCATTCTCTCGAAGCATATTCCGCAACAATGGGCGAAATTCTCGGTTTTTCTTACAATGTTACAGAAAATATTTCTCTCGCCGCTGCAGGTCGCTTTCTTCATGCTTCTTCAAATATGAAACTCACCGCTCCAGGAATTGCCTCTGTTAACGGCAGAGATTCAATCGAATACGAAGCATCTGGCTGCGGTTTTGGCGGTATTTTTGGCGTAAATGCCAAGGATTTTATTCCAGGTCTTACACTTTCCATCCAGTATCAGACAATTACAAAACTCAAAATTGAATTCGATACTGTAAAAGGCAAGATGGCAAGTGCATTCGGCGTAACAGAAGGCAATAAATACAAGAACGATCTTCCTGCTGTTCTTACTCTCGGCGCAGGCTATAGTCTTTTTGACTGTCTGGACTTGAGCCTCAGTTGCAACTATTACTTTAATAAACAGGCAACAATGCAAAATCCTCTCGGAGGTTCAGATCTCAAATACAACGATTCTTGGGAAATTGGGCTCGGCTGTGATTGGCAGATTAACAATCAGATTGGAGTTTCTGCCGGAGCAATGTACACAAAACAGGGCGCAAAATCAGATGTAAACAGTGCATTCAGCCCTGTCCTTGACAGCATTGTTACAGGATGCGGTATCGAATACAGATTCGCAAAACAGGTTATGGCAACAGCCGCTTATATGCACTGTTTCTATAACAGCAAAGATTACGAATATTTTAACAATACAATAGAACTCGGAAAAAACATTGATATGGTTTCTGTCGGAATAACAGTAAAACCGTTCTAAAAATCAAGGCTGTCCACAAAGCAAAACAATCTCAACAACCGCATTTTAAGAAAAAAAATTGCACTGCCTTTTGGATAGCCATTTTTTATTCAATTATGACAAGCAGGCAAAATTAATAAAAAAAATCTCTTGTTAAAAAACACAAATTGATAAGATTTTATTTTATAAAAACTAAAATACGAGTTATAATCGTACTAATAACCTGAATACTGAGTTTAAAGCATTTAAAACTGAGTATTCAGGTAAAATTCTATTTTCTGGAGAACAAAATGCTTGAAACCCAAAATTTTTCTGAGTTAAAATTTCCAAAAAGAATTTCTGTTTATTACACGCTTTTATTCGCCGTTACAATAATAAATACGTTGCTTACACTAGCATTCTTTAAGATTATCTCATTTTCCGAAATTTTTTCAACTTTTATAAAACCAGTACCGCTTTTAATAGCCCTGGTATTCGTTTCCGTTCTGACAGTTTTTTACAAAATTTCTATAAAAAAAATTAAGATGTATGACGGTTCTGCTGAATCTGCAAAAAAAGTAAACAAAGCAATAAAGATTTTTGAACTTTTCACAATTGCAATAGCCATTCTTAACGGACCGTTTCTCGGTTTTTTAATCTTGAATTTCTGTGGTGCAAATGGAATTGACCTTCCAAAAGTACCTGTTTTTCTTGTATGCATGGCTTCGGTAGGACTTTTTACCTGTTTTTTCTATATCTGCTTTATGCAAAATTTTGAAAAAGCACTTCATAAGGTTATTTTTTCCGAAGAAAACCTTTCCCTAAACCTCCTGCTGAGAACTTTGCTCGTAAACGGTTTTGCAGTTCTTGGTATTCTCTGTCTTTCAATTGCACCAATGTTTGTAGAAGACTTCGACGAACTTCCACCAAAAGTAGTTCTTTTCCGGTATATGTTCCCGGTTATAAGCATGGGATTTTTTATTGCGCTTGCAGACTCGTTCCGTCAGATGAAAGGAACTTCTCAGCGCATTAAGCAGATGACAGACTTTTCAAAAGGAATCGCCGCAAAAGATTACACAAAAGAACAGCTTCAGGTTCTGAGTCGCGACGAATTCGGTCTTTTAATCAACTATTTGAACGAATTCCACAGTTCTACAAGAGACCTTTTGAATACAATCAAAACTTCTGTTAAAACTTCAACGAACACGGCAGACCAGCTTTCAAACACAATGGTAGAAACAGCTTCTTCAATAAACCAGATTTCAAGCAACATAAACAATATTCAGACAGAAACTTTAAATCAGGCCGCAGGAGTTGAAGAATCATCTACGACAATCAACCGCATGATTGAAAGGATTGACCATCTTAACGACAGCATTTCCAGTCAGAAAAACGGAATTTCGACAGCTTCAAGCGCAATCGAAGAAATGGTTGCAAACATAAAAAGCGTTACGTCTATTCTCGAAAAAAACTCTGTTTCTGTAAAATCACTAGGAAGCGAATCCGAACATGGACGCGAAAAAATCAATCAGTCTGTTGACCTTGCAGCTTCAATCATTTCGCGCTCGGCAGGTCTTTTGGAAGCAAGCTCGATTATTCAGAGCATTGCAGAACAGACAAATCTTTTGGCAATGAACGCAGCAATCGAAGCGGCTCACGCAGGAGAAGCAGGAAAAGGCTTTGCTGTTGTAGCAGACGAAATCCGAAAACTTGCAGAACAGTCAAACACTCAAGGAAAGGTAATTTCTGGCCAGTTGGAAGAACTCAGCACTGTAATCCATAAGGTTGCAGAAAATACACAGGAAGTTCAAAAGCAGTTTGAAGTCATCTTTGAGCTAACAACAACAGTAAGACGGCAGGAAGATGTCATTAAGTCCGCAATGGAAGAACAGGCAGAAGGTAGTAGCCAGGTTCTCGAAGCAATGGGCGAAATCAAGTATTCTTCTGATTCTGTTCAAAAAGAGTCGGAAGAGCTCAAAATCGGCGGAAAACAAATTATCGATGAAATGAAACTTCTTGCCGACGTTACAGTTCAGATAAAAAATGCAATGAGAGAAATCGTTTCTGGAACAGAAGAAATTACAAAATCTATAAAAGAAGTAAACAAGGCAACAGAAAACAACAAAGCCGATCTTGAAGTTCTGGAAAATCAGTTTTCTTCATTCAAACTGGATTAAAACTATATTCAAACCTTATCTGGTCATCGGGCAATTTTCCTGATGACCTTTTTTTTAAGTTCGCAATAGTATTCTCTAAAACGCATATTTTCTATATAATTTGTAAATTATGGACAATTTATTACAGATTAAAGATTTATCAGTAAATATAGAAAACAAACAGGTTTTAAACGGCGTTTCTTTAAATATAAATGCCGGCGAAACTCATGTTCTTATGGGACCAAACGGAGCTGGAAAATCGACTCTCGGCTACACAATCATGGGAAATCCGCGCTACACTGTTTCTGGCGGAAAAATTTTCTTTGAGGGAGAAGACATTACAAGCCTTCCAGCAGACAAACGCGCTGCAAAAGGACTTTTTTTGAGTTTTCAGTCACCTCTCGAAGTTCCAGGGATCTCCCTTGAAAGTTTTATACGAAGCGCTCTTCAAGCAGTAACAGGTCAGAGAGTGCGACTTTTTCAATTTCAGAAAGAGCTGAAAGAAAAAATGGCTCTTCTCAACATGGACGAAAGTTATGCAAAACGCGATTTGAATGTCGGTTTTTCAGGTGGAGAGCGCAAAAAGAGCGAAATTTTGCAGCTTTTAATGCTCAAGCCAAAACTTGCAATCCTTGACGAAACAGATTCTGGACTTGACGTTGACGCAGTCCGCACAGTTTCAAAAGGAATCGAAGAATATCAAAAGTCGGTAAACGGCTCTCTTCTCATAATCACTCACTCGACAAAAATCCTGGAAAGCCTCAAAATCGACAGAACTCATGTTCTTGTAAAAGGCAAAATTGTAAAAGACAGCGGAGCAGAACTCGTCGAAAAAATCAATGCCAATGGTTTTGAGCAGTTTGAAAGAGAAAATCTGGCATAACGCTTAAAGGACAGACAAATGGCAGAAAAAAACAACGAAATACCAGAAATTTCCGAGTCTCCATACGATTTTAAATATGAAGAAAAAGGATTTTACCGCAACAAACAGGGGCTGACAAAAGAAATCGTCGAAAAACTTTCAGAAGACAAACACGACCCTGAATGGATGAGGGAATTCCGCTTAAAGGCACTCGCAACTTACAACGAACTAAAAGTTCCGGAATGGGGACCAGATATTTCTGGACTCAACATGGAAGAAATCGTAACCTATGTTCGTCCAAACACGCAGATGCAGACAAAGTGGGAAGATGTTCCAGAAGACATAAAGCAAACTTTTGAAAAACTTGGAATCCCAGAAGCAGAACGCACATCCCTCGCAGGAGTCGGCGCACAGTACGACTCTGAACTGGTTTATCACAACCTTCAGGACGAAGTGGCAAAGCAAGGAGTAATTTACACAGACTTTGAAAGTTCACTTTCCGGACCTTACGCAAATATGGTTAAAGAGCATTTTATGCAGCTTGTAAAGCCTTCCGACCACAAATTTGCAGCGCTCCATGGGGCAGTTTGGTCTGGAGGAAGTTTTGTCTATGTTCCAAAAGGCGTCAAAGTCGAAATTCCACTGCAAAGTTACTTCCGCCTTAATGCAAAAGGTGCCGGACAGTTTGAGCACACTCTCATAATCGTAGACGAAGGCGCGGACGTTCATTTTATCGAAGGCTGTTCCGCACCAAAGTACAACGTTGCAAACCTTCACGCAGGTTGTGTTGAACTGTACGTAAAAAAAAATGCACATTTGCGCTATTCGACAGTCGAAAACTGGTCAAAAAATATGTACAATCTCAACACAAAACGTGCGCGGGTTGAAGAAGGAGGTTCGATAGATTGGGTTTCTGGTTCATTTGGAAGCCACATTTCCTACCTTTATCCAGAAAGCGACCTCGTCGGAAGAGGCTCCCACGCAGAATTTACAGGCGTAACATTTGCAGGCGAAGGACAGGAACTAGACACAGGCGCAAAAATGGTTCATCTTGCACCAGACACAACTTCGCTCATAACCTCAAAATCGCTTTCAAAAGCTGGAGGTTCTTCGATTTACCGAAGCGCAATCTACATTGGACCAGAAGCAAAAGGCTCAAAAGCAAGTGTAAGCTGCGACGGACTTATGCTCGACAACAAAAGCCGCTCCGACACAATTCCTGCAATGGAAATCCACACGGACGAATGCGCAGTCGGACACGAAGCAAAGATTGGACGCATTTCTGGAGACGCAATTTTCTATCTTATGAGCCGCGGGATCAGCGAAGAAGAAGCACGCACAATGATTGTTTCTGGTTTTGCAAATCCTGTTTCAAAAGAGCTGCCGCTTGAATACGCAGTCGAAATGAACAACCTGATTCGTCTGGAAATGAAAGGCAATATGTAAAAAAATACAAAGGGGCGCCTGCCCCTCGCTGCAAACCTGCGGTTTTCCGCTACCCCCTCTCCTGGGGAGCGCCCCAAGCCCCCGAATGCAGCCTTAAATTTACAAGGAATGTAATTATGACAAAAAAACTTTCTTATCATAATGTAAATAAAACACCGTACCTTACATGGAACTGGCTCAAAATGAACCGTGGCATTCTCGAGACAGAAATCGACGATTCTGTCGTTCCATGCGCAAAAATCCGCGGAGCAACAGAAGGAGTAATTCTCTACAAAGACGACGGAAGTGGCTGCACAGAAATTGCAGAACTCGAAGAAACACTTCCTTTTATGGCACAAAGTTCAAGCACAGACACTACAGATATCATCAATTCACTAAATTCCGTAAAATTTGCGCTTACAGCACAAAAAAAATGCACAGAACCAGTAATTTTGGATTTTGAGCTCAAAGACGGACAAACTTATTCTGGACGGCAAATCGTAATTGCCGAAGAAAATTCCGAAATCACCGTAATAATGAACTACACTTCTCTTCCTTTTGACGGTGGTTTTTGCGCAATACAGACAAAGCTTTGGGCAAAACCATATTCAAAAATTCACCTTGTAAAAGTTCAGCTTTTAGGCCAAAAATACACTCACCTTGACGACACTCAGTTTTTTGCAGAAGACAACGCAAGCATAAAAGTAACGCAAATTGAACTCGGCTCAAAACAGGTTTTTGCAAACGTAACCTGCGCTCTTTCGGGTTACGCTTCAAACTTTACGAGCGAAACCGCCTATACCGCAAAAAATGAACAAAATTTAGACATAAATTACTGCGTTTCGCACACAGGAAAAAACACAGAGTCAAAAATGAGCATAAAAGGCACTCTTTTAGACAATGCAAAAAAACTTTACCGCGGAACAATCGATTTTAAACGTGGTTGCGAAGGTTCAAAAGGAAACGAATACGAAGAAACACTTCTAACCTCGCCAACTGCCGTAAACCGTTCAATTCCAATGATTTTGTGTGGAGAAGAAAACGTAGAAGGCGCACACGGCGGAAATCTCGGTAACCTTGGCAACGAAGAACTGTTTTATTTTCAGTCGCGGGGAATTGACGAAAAAACTGCAAAATCAATAATGACGAGGGCTAAAATAATGGAAGCCGCTTCTCACATTCCTGACGAAAAAACAGTCGGTCAGATAAAAGCGTTTATCGGCGAAGAAGAAAATTAAACAAAAAACGAGGTGCAAAATGCAAACAACAACATATAAAACAAAAGGAACCTGTTCAAAATCAATAACGTTTGAACGCGATGAACAGAACAGAATTCACAATATAAAATTTGAAGGCGGTTGCGACGGAAACTTAAAGGCAATCTCAAAACTCTGCGAAGGAATGACTGCCGAAGAAATTTCAGCAAAACTTTCTGGCAACCTTTGCCGCGACAAAGGAACAAGTTGCGCAGACCAACTGGCAAAAGCTGTCATGGAAAAATAAAATTGATAGAAAAATCAAAAAAGCGGGCTATAATATTCATTAGCGCAAAAATATAAAAGCAAAACAAAAGTTTTTAACAGACTTTTTTACGGGAGGAACTTTATGAACAGTTTAAAAATCGGAATTTCAATCATCATTTCATCGTTGATTCTTGCGTTCGGACTTACAAACATAATCACGCCAGAACGAAGCGTTTCTGTGCGCGGACTTTCAGAAAAAGAAGTTGATGCCGACCTTGCAATCTGGAATATGACTTTCTCGACAGGCGACAACAATCTTTCATCTTTGCAGCAGTCGGTTATTTCAAAAACTCAGACAGTAAAAAAATATCTCAAAGACCACGGTCTTGACGAAAACGACTTTACAGTACAGCCAGCGGCAATTACGGACAATTCGCTCAATTCATACATGGATCAAAGCAAATTGCGCTATACTTTTATTGCAAGACAGACAATCTTAATCCGTTCTTCAAAAATTGAAAGCGTAAAATCCGCTTATGCAGATTCACTAAATTTGGTTTCTAGCGGAATTGCAGTTCTCCAGGAATATGATGGCAAAGTAAACTACGAATTTACAAAATTGAATCAAATAAAACCTCAAATGATTGCAGAAGCCACAGAAAATGCAAGAACCGCAGCAGAACAGTTTGCCCGCGACTCAAACAGCAAAGTTGGAAAAATCAAAAAAGCAACACAAGGTTTATTTACAATCGAAGACGCAGCTCCTGGTCTTGAAGAAAAAAAGAACGTAAGAGTCGTAACTACGGTTGAATATCTTTTAAAATAAGCAATTCTAATTTTACCAGCGGTCTTTTTGCAGACCGCTGATTTTTTTTCAATGCTTTTATCTTTTTCCATTTAAAACTGGAAAATTGAAAAATTAAAAGCTCTAAATAAATCGCACTATAAAATGTACGGCGAATGCCATAATCCATGCAAGCGCGCACTGCCAGAGAGCAACGCCGGCCGCCCATCCTGTTCCAAGCTCGCGGCGGACTGCCGAAATTGCCGCAACGCACGGCGTGTACAAAAGGCTGAATACCAGAAGGCTTGCCGCGGTAAGGGAATTT
>NZ_DAVZIU010000023.1:0-29470 GCF_052273165.1 Treponema berlinense
GCCTGGATTTCTGCATGCTATCGCATGCTGCGGCTTTTGCTTGCGCAAAACCCGTCTATTTACGTGTGCGCTAAAAGCGCACGACCGGGCTTATAGCCCGGATTGGAGCCCCAAAGTTGCCGGAACGGCAATGAGCGCTAGCGAAGGGTGGAAAGCCGGTTTGTGAGATGATTCGCTCCAAATAAAAATATCGGTTATAAACTTGAAAATCTTTAGTTTGCTATATTGATTAAATCTATACAAAAGAATAAAATATTTTGCATTCTACACTAGTGTTATTATGCTCGTGAAGAAAAATGGCAAATTTAGGACTTAAATAAGTCCTTTGGAGGATAAAGTGGTCAAAATCAGACTCAAGAAATTCGGTACAAAAAAGCGTCCGGCTTACCGTATCGTAGTGCAGGATTCACGCAAACCACGTGATGGCACAACAATCGAAGAGATTGGAACTTACGATCCAATCGCAGCAGGAGAACAGTTTTCTGTAAAAGAAGATCGTGCAAAGTACTGGATCAGTGTTGGCGCTCAGCCTTCAGACACTGTACGCAAACTTTTTAGCACAAAAGGCCTTAACAAATAACTGAACTGGAGTAACGGGGAATGGAAAAAGACCTGATTGAATACATTGCAAAATCATTGGTCGATGATCCCAGTGCAGTCTCGGTAACTGAAACCGAGGGTGAGCGTGGTCCTGTTTTGGAACTTCGTGTTGCCCAGGGTGATATTGGTAAGGTGATCGGTAAATACGGCCGTATTGCAAAAGCTTTGCGTACTGTTTTAAGTGCGTCTGCTTCAAAAGACGGAAGACGTTATAGTCTTGAAATCTTGGATTAGTCAATGGCAGAACAGACTGAACAGTTTATTGTAGGATTTATCCGCGGTTCTCATGGAATTTCGGGTAATATGAAAGTAGAAAGTACTTCCGGTGAATTTGAGCATTTCTATTCAATGAAGGAGGTAACTTTAAGGAACGGTAAGACAGGAGACTCAAAACTTTGTAAGGTTGAGTCGGTTAGTGAAGGCGCCGGTACCTTGTATTTAAAACTCGTGGGAATAGATTCACCCGAAGATGTTCGTAAGCTCAGCGGATGGCAGATTGTAGTACCACGGAAATATGCCAAAAAACTCGGTAAAAACGAGTGGTATATTGAAGACCTTAAAAATTGTGCCCTTAACTTTTATCCTGAACAGGGCGATGACGGATTGGCAGTTTGGACTGCACCTGCTGCAGGTAAACCTGTAACAGTGGGAACAATCACAGACGTAATAGAAGGCGGTTCTGGAAATCTCCTTGAGATTTTGCTGGCCGAGAACTGTGACTTGCTTGCTCAAAACGTCAAATATCTTGCAGACGGAAAAACAGTGAGGACGGTTTACGTTCCATTTAATCCCAATTTTGTAAGAAATATTGACATTAAAAACAAGTGTATCCAGTTGATGCACCTCTGGATTCTGGAGTAATTCCATGAAATTTACTGTGCTGACCTTATTTCCTGAGATTCCGCGCGCATTTTTTGAAGCCTCAATCATGGCGAAGGCGGTTGAAAAGGGAATTATTGCTTACGATTTAGTGAATATCAGGGATTTTGCCTTTGATAAACACAAAACTTGTGATGACAAACCGTATGGAGGCGGAGCCGGTCAGTTGATGATGGCAGAACCTCTCGGGCGCGCATTGGACAGCGTTAAAGCTTACAAAAAGCATGTAATTTATGTTACACCTTCTGGTAAGCCGTTTACACAGTCAAAGGCGCAGGAACTTAGTCAGAAGGACGAAATTGTCCTTATATGCGGAAGATACGAAGGTATTGACCAGCGTATAATTGATGAGTACGTAGATGACGAAATTTCCATTGGAGATTACGTTATGTCTAGCGGAGAAGTAGCCGCAACCGTTGTAATCGATGCTGTTTATCGGTTGGTTGATGATGTTATTACTCACGAATCGCTGGAAGAGGAAAGTTATTCTGGCGGGCTTTTGGAATATCCGCAGTATACTCACCCGAAAGTATACAGGGGAATGGAAGTGCCAGATGTTTTAACTGGTGGCAACCATGAATTGATCCGAAAGTGGCGGCTGAAAAAGCAACTTCAAAAAACGCTTGCAAACAGACCGGACTTAATTGTTCAGGCAAGGTTGAGAGGACAACTTACTTCAGAAGCTGAAAAAATGATTGAGGAGCTGACCGACATGCACTTTCAAAAGCATGAAGGCAGAAAACGCCGTGGCAGAAAAGTTACGGATAAATCAGGAGTATAAC
This sequence comes from Treponema berlinense, assembly GCF_052273165.1. Classification (GTDB taxonomy): domain Bacteria; phylum Spirochaetota; class Spirochaetia; order Treponematales; family Treponemataceae; genus Treponema_D; species Treponema_D berlinense_A. The sequence goes on from NZ_DAVZIU010000023.1 coordinate 2,262, forward strand.
AATGGATCTTATTAAGACTATTGAAGAACAGCAGAAAAAAGAAAATGCTTTGCTTTACAAAGTAGGTGATACTGTAGTTGTTCACTTTGAAATTATTGAAGGCAAAGTAAAACGTATTCAGAAATATGAAGGCGTTGTAATTTGCATTAAGGGAGCTGGAGTTCGCAAGACATTTACAGTTCGTAAGACTTCTTACGGCGTAGGTGTTGAACGCGTATTCCCTGTATACAGCCCACGCGTAATCAAGGTAGAAATCTTGAAGACTGGTAAAGTTCGTCAGTCTAAAATTTACTACATCCGCGACAAGGTTGGTAAGGGTGCAAGAATTAAGGAACTTCTTGGACCAAAAGCAAACGCTCGTATTGCTGCATCACGTGCTGCAAACAAAGCTGCTGACATTGCAGAAGCATCAATCAATGCTGACGCAAAAGCTGCTGAAGCACAGGCTGCTGAAGCTGCTGCAAAAGCAAAAAAGAAGTAAGTTAAAACTTTCCTAAGTTTTTTAGCCCGGTTCATAAAAGTTCCGGGTTTTTTTATGTATTCATCGGTTCAGGTTGTAAACGTCAAAAATGATTTTTCTCAAAAAAATGCCTCGTCGCCTTTGCATGACGGAAGTGTTGTTAAGGTTCGTGTAATTTCTAAAGAAAAATCAGGTTTTTATGCGGTGAGTTTTGCAGGACATAAATTTCGGGTTCAATCTCAAAAAATGCTTTTACCCGGACAGGTTTTTAAAGCGCAGATTTTTGTAAAAGACGGAAAAGTTTTTCTAAAAGAAGTTTTGGAAAGCGCAAAAAATAGCGGACTTGAAACTTTTAACCTTAAAAATTTTGATTCTTCCAATCCCAACTTAAAAAATATGCTCATAAAACTTGGACTTCCTGTGGTTCCTGAAAGCTTGCAGTTGATTCAGTTTGCGCTAGAAATGGGAATAAAAATTGAATCTTCAAAATTAAAAAAATCCATTTTTCACGGACAAAAAAACGGAAAAAAAGATATTCAAAAATCGCAGGTTGCACTTTTACTCGAAGAAAAAGGTCTTTCCCCGACAGATTTTGCAGTTGAAGCGGTTTCAAGAAATTTTTACGATGAAGAAAATTCTGAAAAAAAAGATAGAGAGAATGACGGAAATTCTTTTTTTGAAAAAAAGTCTGGCAAAAAATCTGACGAAAAATCTGACGAAAAATCTGATAAAAACTCTGGCGAAGGAAAAATAAATTCAGATGACATAAAAGAATATTTTGAAAGCGTTTTTGAAAGTTCCCAAAGAAATGAATGTGGACCGCTTTCTTTATTCAATTCGCTAAAACCAAAGAACAGCGTCGAAAGCCATTGGATTGTTCTGCCGTTTGAATGGAGCTTTGACGGTTACTTTGGAGTAATTAGAGTTTTGCTTTCCGCTGATAAAAAATGCATTAAGAAGTTGCTAATAAATTGTAAGAATTCACAGAAATCCTATTCATTTGTGTTATATTTAAATGAAAGCAAAGTAAAGGCAATAAAATTTGCGTTAAAAAATGCTTCTGACAGTGTTTTGCATTTTATGAACCAAAAGTTAAAAACATTTTTTCCCTTGAGTTCTGTAGAATCGGCAGATTTTGAAGAACTTGAAGGTTTTGCAGCAGAAAATACGGAACTTGGTATTTTTGATGGAGAAGCGTAATGGAAAAAAAACAAAAAGCCGTCTGTCTGAAATATCCAGAAAAGGCCGCTGCTCCGTTCATTGCAGCAAAGGGACAAGGTTTTACAGCAGAAAGAATGCTTGAAATTGCCAGGCAAAACAAAATTCCTGTTGTAGAAAACGAAAACCTTACAAATGTGCTTTCTGTGGAAAATGTTGGACAGATAATTCCAGAAAGCCTGTACGAAGCGATTGCGAATATTTTTGCTTTTATTTCATCGACAGAAAGGAAGATGTAATTATGACAGCAATGAGTTCCGTTCTTGACAAAAAGTATTTGAAAATTCCCTGTTCAGAAATCCAGTTGGGAGCACGTTTTTCTGCGCCTCTTTTTTTTGAAGATGGAAAGAATATGTTTTTGGCAGAGCGAAAAACCGCAAAACAGTACCATATCGATGCCTTAAAACGCTGGAAAATTCCATATCTTTTGTCTTTTGGCCACAAAATTGACAGCGAAAATTTAGCTCTAGACGAGAATTTCGATGACGTTTCAGAAGTCGAAGAATTAGAGGAAATTTAGCGGTTTGATAAAACTCTCTGATTCTATTCTTTCGGACTTTCCCTCAAAACGAAACGTTGGAACTGACGGAGAAAACAGGGCCGCTTTGTTTTTAGAATCAAGAGGTTATACGATTATTGCCCGTAATTGGCGGACAAGATTCGGAGAAATTGATATAATAGCACAAAAATCAGACTTGCTCGTTTTTGCAGAAGTAAAAACCTTGCCGAGTGGCGGACTTGAAACGCTTGCGCATGAATTAAATCTGAGAAAGCAGAAAAGAATAATCGAAACTTCTAAATTCTTTCTTGCAAAACATCGACAATATAGTAACAGCAAAATTCGTTTTGACGTTCTGGCAATTGATGTGCCAGAGCTAGAACCTGTTTATCATATTGAAGATGCTTTCTCGGAGCTTGTATGACTGCAATTTCAAAATCTGTAAATAACCAGTTTTCTGACCGTGTGTTGGAGTTGAGACGGAAAATTCATGATTCAGAATACGTGGATTCTGCCGTGCAGCGCATTGCGCAGGTTTTAAGCCGAAAATTGGTTGAAGATAGCGAGCCTGTATACGACGGGAGAAAACATGGTACGAGATAATCATCGCCGTGGTAAAAATCGCGGAAACTGGAATTCAAAAAATTCTTCTTCTCATGGAGAAAATTCTAATTCAAATAATTACCAGAACGGCTCAAATTCTTTTAATAAAAATTCAAAACAAGAAAAAAATCGTCTTTCTTTTGCTCAAAGAACCGTAACGAGTGCGGAAATTCAAAAACAGGCAGAAGCAATCAGGGCTTTTAAAACAGCAGTGGTAAAATGCGCAATCTGTGGAGAACAGATAAACGATATGGCAAGCGCAATAAATAACCGTGAAGACGGAAGTCCTGTCCATTTTGACTGCGTTTTAAAACAACTTTCTGAGCAGGCAAAACCAGGACCAAACGAAAAAGTCACTTACATTGGAAACGGAAAATTTGCAGTTCTTCATTTTGAGAACGTTCACGACATGCGTCATTTTTCAATTGTAAAAGAAATTGAATGGGAAGCGCGGGACAGCGAACGCGGAGAATGGAGGAACACAATGGCTTCCCTTTACTCACAGGTTAAATAAAGTTTTTATGTTTTTATCCACAAGTTCGCTCAATTGCTGCGGACTTGTTTTTCTTGCATTTGCAACAAAATTATAGCATTGTTCGATTAAGACAGGAGTATTTGTCTGCCCTCTGAACGGAACTGGCGCCAAATAAGGAGCATCTGTTTCCATTAAAATGCGGTCGTCAGGAACGTAGCGGAGCAAGGCGAGCATTTCTTCCATTTTTGATTTTTTAGTGTAAGTTGTTCCGCCACCAAAAGCCAGATACCAGCCTTCATCCAAAAATTTTCTTGCTTCTTCTAGTCCATAACTGTAGCAGTGAATAATTCCGTTGTGAAAATCCATATTTTTGAGGCAGTCGATTGTGCCTTCAAAAGCGTCACGACTGTGCACAATCAGAGGAAGCTCCATTTTTTTTGAAAGCTCAATTTGCATCTGAAAAAGCTCCAGCTCTCCGTTGAATGTTTTTTTGTCAAAATCTTTTTCGCACCGGCCGTCGGCTCCCGAAGGGTTCCAGTGGTGGTCAAGTCCGCATTCTCCGATTGCAATGATTTTTTTAGGACCGTTTTTGTTAAAAAGCCTTATGTTTTCTTCAAGCCGGGCAATATCTTCGTCTCTATTTTTAATTGCGCCGACATCAGGCCAGATTCCTGCCGAAAACTGAATGAATTTCTCTGTTTTTTTCTTGAATTCGTCCGAAAGTCCAAAAATTGCACCGTCGATTGCATTTTTTCGTGGAAAAAGGTCGTCTGCCTTAGTTCCAATATCCAGACCAAAAAAAGTGTCGCGCTCAGCCAAAGCCCTAAGAATTGCTTGACCGTCAAGTTTGCGTTCTTCTGTAAGATGATGAAAATGAAAATGAGTATCACTGAACATAGTTCGATTTTATCAAAATTCACAGTGTTGTAAAATAGAGTGCAAATTTTTAATCTGGGGGCATTTTGCTTTGCAAAACCGGCATGTTCCGCACTTGCGCTTTCGCTCCAGCCGCTTCCCTCACTCCATTTTATTCCGTTCAGTCCAGTGGCCGCCTCCGGCGGTGCTCCATATGCCTTGCCAGGAAAAAATCTTACAAATCTAAAAACTGGCTTGAAAAATTATCTTGTATTTGCTACACTATTCAAGTTGTTTTTCTTTACGAAAGATAATGCCGAGATGGTGGAATAGGTAGACACAAGGGACTTAAAATCCCTCGGCAAGTCAAACGGCCGTGCCGGTTCGATTCCGGTTCTCGGCAAAAAAGGCTTCTGCATTGCAGAAGCCTTTTTTGTTTTTAGACTACAAATCCAGCAGTTGTGCGTATGCTTTTAGAGCACCGTCTGTTTCTTTTGCAAGCACTTTTTTTGCAAGTTTTTTTCCGAGCTGTACGCCTTCCTGGTCAAAACTGTTGATATTCCATACAAATCCCTGGAACATTACTTTGTTTTCGTAGTGGGAGAGAAGCGCTCCGAGTGTTTTTGGGTTGAGTTCTGAGCCGTAAATGAGGCTTGAAGGTCTTCCACCAGCAAATGCCTTGTTTGGATCTGCGTCAGTTTTTCCGCAGGCAAATGCCATTATTTGTGCCGTAACGTTTGCGTCGAGTTTTTGCTGGCTTGTTGAGCCTTCGATTGTTACGTCAACCTTTGTTTGGTTGTTTTTGAACGCAATAAACTGGAGAGGAACTATATTTGTTCCCTGATGCAAAAGCTGGTAGAACGAATGCTGTCCGTTTGTTCCTGGTTCTCCAAAAATTACAGGACCAGTAACATAGTCAATTTTTTGACCAAAACGATTTACAGACTTTCCGTTTGATTCCATATCGAGCTGTTGCAAGTGAGCAGGAAAACGGCTCAAGGCCTGGCTATACGGAAGAACAGCTGTTGACGGATATTCCTGAACATTACGTTCGTAAATGCCAATCAAGGCGTCTAGCAAAGCAGAATTCTCCTGAATTTTTGGGTTTGCAGCAAGCCTGTCTTCTTCGGCGGCTCCTTCCAAAAAATCTGCAAATACATTTGCTCCGAATGCAAGGGAAAGAACTGCTCCTCCGACAGCAGAAGTAGAAGAATAGCGTCCTCCGATGTAGTCGTCCATGTAAAAGGCTTCGAGATAGTCTGGATTGTGGGCTAAAGGCGAGGTTTCGCTGGTGACTGCAATCATGTGCCGGGCAGGATTTAAGCCTGCTTTTTTGAGCGCGTCTTTTACGAAGGCTTCGTTTGTAAGAGTTTCGAGGGTGGTTCCAGATTTTGAAACGAGGATAAATATTGAGCGTGAAATATCTGTCGAATTTAAAACTGCCGAGGCGTCATCAGGATCAACATTTGAAATAAACTTGGCTTCCATTTTGAAGAAATTATTTGCTTTTGCCCAGTTTTCGAGAGCAAGATACATTGCTCTTGGACCTAAGTCGCTACCGCCGATACCGATTTGAACGACAGTCGTAAAAGTTTCTCCTTTTTCGTTTGTGAGTTTTCCTAAATGAATTTTTTCTGCAAAATCTGCAATTTTTTTCTGTTCAGTTTTGTAAAATTCGCGTTTGTCTGCTCCATCTGCAACAACCTTGTCTCCAAGTTGTCCGCGGGTAAGGTGGTGTAGAACAAGACGTTTTTCTCCAGTGTTTACGACTTCGCCGTTGTAAAGAGCTTCGAATTTTTGAATGAGCTGCGCTTCGTCTGAAAGTTCAGCGAGAACTTTTAGAATTTTTTCATCAACCTGCTTTGCTGCGTAGTTGTAAATAAGACCTGCACCCATTTTTACGGAAAAATCTTTTACGCGTTTTTGAGCTTCTGGTGAAGAGAGTTCCTGCGCAATATTTACCGCACCTTTTAAAGACTGTAGTTTTTTGAATGATTCGAGGGAAGAAAGATTTTCCCAGTTTATGTTTTTTTCTGAAACCGACATAGTTTTTATTTTAGTTCTCCCATAAAAAGTCAAGATTAAAACTTCAGTTTTAGAATTGACTTTTTTAAGTTGTTTCGCAAGGAAGTGAGAAACAACAGATTATAAGAAAGTTTGCAACGCAAACTTGCAAAGATAAAAACAGACGCCATTTTCGGCTGTTTTTATTATGCCTCCTTTTGATTTTTTGTTTGACAGACAGCAATGCCTGTGTTTATAAAATAGATTAATCTATTATAGCACAAAAACTATTCGCAAGGAAAATGTTTTTGCTTACGGAATACTTACCCCGGATATTAGGGGCGGCTGTGCCGTTGCCGTAAGGCAATGAGCGCGTAGCGAACCCCGGTTAGCCGGCCGTGTCGGAAAAATGCGGTACGGTTTTTATTCAAAAATATGATATAATCGTTTTATGAGCCAGACAGAAAGAATTCTTTTTATTGACCGAAAACTGCGTTCGTGCGGAAATTTTACGGTTAAGGAAGTTGCCGATTATTTTGAAGTGAGCGATCGGCAGGTTAAACGTGATATTGAATATATGCGCGACCGTTTTGAAGCTCCGATTGAATGGAATTTTAAAGAAAAAAAATACGTTTATTCTTGCAGTTTTGAAAGACTTAAATTTGCAGACCAGCATTTGATTTTGGCTTATCTTTCGATGCAGTCAATGCTCAAAAATGCAAATTATTTTCCGGCTGTAAGTAGCGAACTTTTGCAGAATTTGAAGAGCCAGATTCCAAAAGATTATTTGAAGGTTTGCGGGCGGATTTTGTACGAAATTCCAGCAGCGGAAAGTCTGGAGCCTGAAATTTTTACAGGAATTTGTGGCGCAATGCGGGATTTGCTCTGCCTTGAGCTTGTTTACACTAATACGAAAAATGAGCTTTCTGAGCGGATTTTTGAACCGTGCAACCTTATAAATTACGGCGGAAACTGGTATGTCGTCGGTTTTGACTATTTGAGAAATGAAATTCGCACTTTTAATGTTGCAAGAATAAAAAAACTTTCGTTGACAAAAAAGTCTTTTGAAAAACACGGAAACGATTTTGAGCAAAAACTGAAAAATTATATTGAAAACGGTTTTGGAATTTTTCTTGGCGAAAAAACAGAAAACGTAAAAATCAGGTTTTATGGAAAAGCGGTTCAGATTGTAAAAACTCAAAAATGGCATCCGAAGCAGGTTATGTCGGAAAAATTTGACGGAGAAGGCGGAGAAAAAGATTTTTTGGAATTAAATTTTCCTGCTGCCGATATGACGGAAGTTTTGTTTAAAATCTTGAGTTTTGGAAAGAATGCTGTTCCGCTTGAACCTCAAAATCTGGTTGATTTGTGGAAAGCGGAAATCAGAAAAATGTACGAAATTGCCGGGGTTTGACAGGTAAAACTGCCGTTTTGAGCGGAAAGTTTTGTTTACGCCGGGCAGCTTTCGTGGCTTTGTGTTGCGGTTTTTTGAATTTCCTGCGTTTTTGCTGGAGAGGAAATCATTTCGTGGAGGGTTCGCCAGCCTAGTTCTGCGCATTTTACGCGACTTGGCATGTGCGAAATGTCTTCGAGAGAGGCTGCTTCGTCGAGCTGTTCAATCTGTTCTTTGCTTGCCGTTCCGTGAATCATTCCTGTAAAAATATCGTAGAGTTTTTTGGCTTCTTCTGTAGTTTTTCCGATTACAAGATCTAGCATCATGTCTACGCTTGCCTGGCTGATTGCGCAACCCGAACCTGTGTATGAGCCGTCAGTAATTATTCCATCTTTTGTTTTTAGATAGAGCACAATGTTGTCGCCACAACTTGGGTTTACACCGTGCAGTTTAAGGGTGGCTTCGTCCATCTGCGTTTTGTGGGCGGGATTTACGTTATGGTCGTTTAATATTTCTCTATAAAGTTCTTTTGTATTCATTTTCTTCATTATAAAGAATTATTAATTATTGTACAAACGGCGAATCGACAGTTATTACGCAATTGATGTCGCTGTAACTGTCTTTTATAAGTTTTGAAACTTTTGATTTTAGGGTTTTGTCTGAAAGCGGGCAGTCGAACGGTTTTACAATGTCAAAAATAAGGTTTGTATGTTTAGAGCCTGGAACGAGCCTTACATCGTGAAATTTAAGGTCGTCGTCGATTTTCGGCAATTCGTTGAGCATGAAAAGTTTTATTTGGTTCAGTCTTTCGTTTTTTACGTCGATTGGATCCATGTGGATTACGGCGACGCAGTTAAATTTTTTTGAAAGTGCGATTTCTGTCTCGTCGATAACTTCGTGAAGTTCAAAAATATCTCTGTCGCCAGGAACTTCTGCATGAAGGCTCAGAAGAAGTCGTCCAGGTCCGTAGTCGTGGACAATCAAATCGTGCATTCCGCAGATTGGTTTATGGCGCAAAACTTCGGTCTGAATTTGCATTACAAATTCTTTTGTAGGCGCTTTTCCCAAAAGTGGGGCAATCGTTTCTTTTGCGCTTTCCCAGCCTGTGCGCAAAATAAAAACTGCAACTAAAATTCCTGCAAGACCGTCAACAGGAAAACTTACAAATTTTCCAGCAATTGTCGCAATTATGACTGTAAGAGTTGAAATACAGTCGCTTAAACTGTCTTTTGCCACTGCTTCAAGTGCAACCGAATTGATTTTTTTTGCGGTGATGTGGTTGTAAAAGTACATGTAGCATTTTACGGCGATTGCAGTGAGCATTACTGCGATTGAAAAAATTCCAGAAGAAAGTTCTGGCGGATTAAATAGAGAGAGAACTGAAGATTTTAAAAGTTCAAATCCCATGAGCAAAATCAAAAAACTGATTATAAGACCGGAAATGTATTCAAGTCTTCCGTGCCCAAAAGGGTGAGAATGGTCAGGCTCTTTTGAAGAAAGTTTAAATCCAAAAAGTTGAATTATTGAGCTTGCGGCGTCGGACAGGTTGTTGAAGGCGTCTGCCGTGATTGCAACGCTTTTAGAAATTAAGCCTGCGATAAATTTTGAGGCAAAAAGGAGAGTATTAAAAAAAATACCTGCGAATGCGCACAAAGTTCCATAGGCAAGCCGAACTTTTGAGTCGCAGTAATTTTTGTGATTTTTTATGAAGAGTTTTGCAAGCAGTGTGATCATATCAAAAAGTATAGCGTTTTTGCTTTAGAGAGAGAAAGGTAATCTTTGTAAGCAAAAAACAACGTTTTTTTAGATTTTTACAATCAGTTTTTGTAACCTGACCATTCCCTTAACTTTGCAACTTTTGACAGGAAAAAGTCGATTTCTTTTTCAGTGTTGTAAAAGTACAAAGAAGCCCTTGCGGTTGCTGGAACTCCAAGAAAAGCGCCTAGTGGCTGCGCACAATGATGGCCTGCTCGGATTGCAATTTTTTCGTCAGAAAGAAGGGTCGCAATGTCGTGAGGATGAACTCCATCAACCGTAAAAGTTACAATTCCGCAACGTTTGTTTCCATCTTTGTTTCCAACGATAGAAACGTGAGGAATTTTCTTTAAGCCTTCGATAAGCTTTATCGCAAGTAGATTGTCGTGTTTTGAAATATTTTCAATTCCGACTGACTGAATGTATTTTACTGCCGCTGCAAAACCAGCCGCATCGCCAGCGCTTACAGTTCCTGCTTCAAATTTGTGCGGAACTTCTGCCCAGGTAGCTTCTGTTTCCGTAACATATTCAATCATTTCCCCACCACGCAAAAATGGAGGCATGCTTTCCAAAAGGTTAATTTTTCCGTAAAGCGCGCCGATTCCCATTGGACCGCAGAGCTTGTGCGAACTCATTGCAAAAAAATCGGCATCGAGAGCCTGAACGTCAACTTTTATGTGAGGAGAAGACTGTGCCCCGTCAACAACGATTACAGCACCGTTTTTGTGCGCAATTTCTGCAATTTTTTTTATTGGATTTGTAGTTCCCAAAACGTTAGAAACCTGTGCAATTGCGACAATTTTTGTTTTTGGAGTGATTTTTGCAAATTCACTTTCTGGAATTTCGCCACTTTCCTTGTCGACATACATAAATTTCAGAGTTGCGCCTTTTTGGGAACATACAAACTGCCAGGGCAAAATATTCGAGTGGTGTTCCATAATCGAAACGACGATTTCATCTCCAGCCTGAACATTTTGCATTCCATAAGTGTAAGCAACCAAATTCAAACTTTCGGACGAATTTCGTGTAAAAATAATTTCTCTTGCCTCTTTTGCATTGATAAAATTTGCAACTGTTGAACGGGCATCTTCGTAAATTTTAGTAGCGCGTTCGCTCAAATCGTAAATTCCCCGCAGAGGATTGGCATTGTTTTGAGCGTAAAAAGAATTCATAGCCTCAAGAACGCAAAAAGGACGCTGTGCAGTTGCTGCCGTGTCTAAATAAATAAGCGAATTGTTCAAATCCGAGTTTTTTTCATCTATTGATTTAAATAATGGAAAATCTTTTCTAAAGTCATTCATAATTAAAGCCAATTATAGTAATTTTTCCATTTTTTGAAAACAGTGCAAGTTTTTAAATTTTTAGAGCGTATTTTTTTCTTGTCGCAACCTGGTATTTCGGCTTCGTTGTGCTCCTTGTTGTCGCGAAATTTACCGGCTTTTGATAATCAGCATACTTTGCATCAAAAAAATGCTGTCCTTTGTTGAAGAAGTTGATATGTACCTCTTTTATTTTTTTCAGTAAAAGGGGTAAATATCACTTTAAGGACAGCTCAAAATGTTACATTTTAGCAAGATATGGCACTAGGACAAGGTTCATTGCTTCTTTTAAGACCTGTAAGGTTGCCTTAGCAAGCGTAAGACGCGCTTTTTTTGTATTTTCATCTTCTGCCGAAAGAATCGGACAGTTCTGGTAGAATTTTGCAAATAGCTTTGAAATATCGTAAAGATATGCTGCAACTACAGACGGGTCCTTGTTTGTGGCTGATTTTGCAATTACCTGAGGATATTCACCAAGGCGTTTTGAAAGATCCCATTCTTCCGCAGCCTTTAAGAATACTGCGGCGTCTTTTGCTTCGAGCGGAGAGATTCCGTCGTTTTCTGCTTTTCTTAAAATCGAAGCAATGCGTGCTCCCATGTACTGTAAATAAGGACCTGTGTTTCCGTTAAAACTCAAGCTTTCTTCAGGATTAAAAATCATGTCTTTTACAGGACTTACCTGAATCAAATAATAGTGAAGGGCGGCAAGCGCAACTTTTTCTGCTACATCGTCCGCATCACCGACATCATCTTCCCGGCCGCGCTCTTTAATTGCTTTGAGGGCATCTGCGTGTAGCGAGTCGATAAGGTCGTCTGCATCGACAACTGTTCCTTCGCGGCTCTTCATTCTTCCGTTTGGTAAATTTACAAGACCGTAACTCAAGTGGTAGAGCTTGTTTGCCCATTCAAAGCCAAGTTTTTTTAGAATATAGAATAAAACTTTAAAGTGGAAAATCTGTTCAGAAGCAACAACGTAAATCAACTGGTTGAACGGCCAGTCGTTGTGTCTGCTGATTGCAGTTCCAATGTCCTGAGTTATGTAAACAGAAGTTCCGTCTTTTCTTAAGAGAACCTTTTCGTGGTCTTCTCCGTCTTTTCCTTTTCCGACTGCTTCTGTTACATCAACTCTCACAGAACCATCTTCTGCCTTAAAGAAGATGCCTTTTTCGAGACCTTTTGCAATTTCGTCCTTGCCTTTAAGGTATGTTTCGCTTTCAAAATAGAATTTATCAAAACTGACGCCCGTTCTTTTATAAGTTTCGTTTACTCCATTAAAAGTCCAATCGTTCATTGTCTTCCAGAGCGCGCGAATTTCTGGATCTCCAGCTTCCCATTTTACGAGCATTTCTTCTGCCTGCTGTTGTGCCTGTGGATGCGCTGTTTCTGGTTTGTCTTTTTCGCCTTTTAAGTATTTTTCGAATTCAACATAGCACTGACCGACAAAATGGTCGCCCTTCATTCCGAGAGTTTCTGGAGTGTCGCCGTTTTTTTCGTGGAAAAGTTTGTAGGCGAGCATAGACTTGCAGATGTGAATTCCGCGGTTATTTATAATATTTACCTTGTAAACTTCGGCACCTGCTTTTTTTAAGATTCTGCTTACAGATTCGCCGAGAGCATCGTTTCTCATGTGTCCGAGATGCAACGGTTTATTTGTGTTTGGAGAAGAGAACTCCACCATGATTTTTTCGCCTTCCAGAAGCGGTTTTCCGTTTTCTCCAAGAGAACCGTAAGAATCTTTTTCATCTTCTATTTTTGAAAGGATTGAAGCGAGGGCTTTTTCTTTGTCAAGTTTTACATTTACGTAAGGGCCGACATTCAAAATTGTTCCGAATGAAGACGCTTTTTCGCCGATTTTCTGAACAACTTCCTGTGCGATTGCTGGAGGTGCCATGTGTAGTGATTTTGCAAAGACAAACATTGGAGAACCCAAATCTCCCATTTTTGGATCCGGAGAATCCTGAACAACAACTGTTTCTTCGTTTACTGCCGGTGTTTCAGACAGTTTTTCCTTGATAATTTCATTTATTGCATCTGCAATTAAAGTTCTGAAAATTGATTTTGAATCAGACATTAAAATTTGCTCCTGTGCGGTTTTTAGATGTTCCCTTATAAAATACTTTATGTTATAATACCAAAATATTATGCCGTTTACAATCTGCATTTAAGAATGAAAAATTTCTTTGCTGATAAAAATGGCGTTTTAAGTTTAATAAAAATTTTGGAGTAAAAATAAATGGACGCAGTTGTAATTGAACAGTATATTGGCGATTTGATGTCAAAATCGACGGCGGAATTTCCTGTTTGGAACATCGAAAAAGCTCGTGCCGGAAAAAAATCTGACTGGGATTATATCGACGGCTGTATGATTATGGCTTTGCTTGAAATTTACAGCACAAGCGGCGACAAAAAATACCTTGATTTTTGCGATTATTATGAAGATTACAGAATCCGCGATGACGGAACAATTGACGGTTACGATAAAAACACCTGGAACTGTGATGAGCTCAACGGCGGAAAAAATCTCTTTGTTTTGTACCGCTACACAAATAAAGAAAAATACAAAAAGGCCTTGGATCTCCTTTACGAGCAGGTAAAAGGTCAGCCACGTACTGCCGAAGGAAATTTCTGGCACAAGCAGATTTATCCGAATCAGGTTTGGCTTGACGGTCTTTACATGGCCCAGCCTTTTTACATGGAATACGAAAAACTTTTCAATGATTCAAAAAATATAGAAGATATTTACAACCAGTTTTTTAATGTTTACAAGATTATGCGCGATCCAAAAACAGGACTTTACTATCACTGTTATGACAGTTCAAAAAAAATGTTCTGGGCCGACAAAGAAACTGGCTTGAGTAAAAATTTCTGGCTTCGTTCACTCGGTTGGTTCAGCATGGCGCTTTTGGATACTCTGAATATTGCTCCTGACCGCGGAAGCGAAAACTGGAACAAATTAAAAGATATTTTTATTGACTTGTGCGAAAGTATGCTCAAATTTCAGGACGAAAGCGGAATGTGGTGGCAGGTTCCAAATTATCCAGGAAAAGGAAAGAATTATCTGGAAACTTCTGGTTCTGCAATTTTTGCATATTCACTTTTAAAAGGTTATCGCACAAAAATTCTTGAAGATAAAAAATTTCAGGAAGCAGGAATCAAGGCCTTTGAAGGAATTTGCGATAAATATCTGAATACCGATTCAGGACGTTTAAGCCTTGGCGGAATCTGCCTTGTTGCAGGTTTAGGTCCAGAAAAAGATTTGCGTCGCGACGGAACATTTGATTATTACATGAGTGAACCGATTGTTCAGGACGATGCAAAAGGGGTAGGACCATTCCTTCTTGCTTACAACGAATACAAACAGATAAAAAAATAAAAATCGGGGTAAAATATGAAGTATCTTGTGATTTCGGATATTCACGGAAGTGCAGAGAGCCTGGAAAAAACGCTTGCTTGTTTTGGAAAACAGGCTGATTACCTTTTACTTTGCGGAGATTATCTGAATCACGGGCCTCGCAATCCTTTGCCGGAAGGCTGGAATCCAAAAAAAGTTGCTTCAATTTTGAACGAAAACAAGGAGCGGATTATCTGCGTGCGCGGAAACTGCGATGCGGAAGTTGACGAAATGGTGCTTGAATTCCCATGTCTTTCCGCTTATACGACGGTTTTTGATTCAAACAGAAGAATTTTTGTTCACCACGGACATCTTTACAATCGCGAAAAACTTGAAAACTGGCTTCCAAAAGGGACTTTGATTGTAAGCGGACATACCCACGTTACTGTTTTGGAAAAAAACAACGGTTTTTACTATTTTAATCCAGGTTCGATAAGTCTTCCAAAATGTGATGACGGAAAAACTTGTGGACTTATTGATGTAAGTTCCGATGGAAAAATAAAAGCTGAACTTTATACAATTGAAGGAAAGTTTTTAAGAAGCCTTGATTTTTAAAAGAATCTGATCGGTCAGCGTGTTTTATCAGCTGGCTTCCTTTTGAATTGTTTTTAAGCTTTCTGCATAGCACTCGCAAAAATCATTTATCAGTTTTTGAACTTTTCCTGTAGTTTTTTCGCGTAGAACGTCTTCCAGTTTTTGACCGATTTGTGCAAGTTTTTCCATTGCGAGTTGTCTTGCGGCTCCTTTTACCCGATGCACATACGAAGCCGCCTCTGCATTTTTTTTTGAGAGGACAAGTTCATTTAGTTTCTCTGGCGAAAACTCAACGCTTAAAAAGGTCTGGATTAAAATTGACAGAAGCTCGCTGTCATCTCCGAGCATTTCTAAGGCGATTTTTTTATTAAAAATTTCGGACATATTTTTACAATCTTCTTCCATTTTTTATAGATTTTTAATTCAATTTTTTTGTATGGATTTCCTTTAGAGTAGTCTGTTTATTCTATTTTTGCTATACTTTTTTATCATGAATAAAGATAAATTAAAAGTTTTGTCCCTTGCAGTTGTTTTTTCGTCTGCGATTTTCTCAGTTTTGTGTTTTTCGGTGTCTTTGGACGTTTCTTTGACGGCTTTTCCTCTTGCATTGATTTTTACAGGCGTTCTTTTTTGGGCTGGGTATAGCCAGCTTTTTGGAAAAAAGGATTTGCGTTTTATGAGCGTTTTCCGTACACTTTTGCAATATGAACCTTATGTTCTCTTAATTGCCTTTGTTTTGCGTCGGGCAGGAAATTATGGAACTTTTTATCTTATCGACTTAATTGAAGTTATTTTTTGGTGTGTTACAAGTATTTTATCTTTGTGGATTCTTCATTATCTTAATCCAAAAAAAATTGCCAAAATTGACGAAAACTGGAAGAAATTTATAAACGAGAATTCGATTGGAACAAAAAAAGGAATCAAGAGAATTATTTTTGAATGTTTAAGTTGGGTTGATGCTCTTGTTCAGGCAGTTTTTATGGTTTTGCTTTTGAACATTTTTATCGTCCAGCTTTATGAAATTCCTTCAGAGTCGATGGTTCCAGAATTTTTGATAAGGGATCGTGTTGTTGTTTTTAAAACTGCGAGCGGTCCAAAATTCCCACTTTCGGAAGTTGGTCTTCCTTATGTAAAAAAATATAAGCGCGGCGACATTGTGGTTTTTAGAAATCCTCACTATTCAAACGACAGAAAAAGTGAAGTACGGACATTTTTGAGCCAGATTGTATACATGTGCACTTTGACGACGCTAAATCTAAACGTTGATGAAGGCGGCAATCCAAAAGCAGATCCTCTTGTAAAAAGAATTGCTGGGGTTCCCGGAGAGCAGCTTATGATGCAGGACGGAATTCTTTATTCGCGGACAAAGGCAAGCGATGAATGGAAGGTTGTTGAACAAGATGCAAAATATGCAGAATGGAATTTAAATACCGTAAAAAATTCAATCAAGCGCGGACTTACAAGGGAAAGTTATGTTGTAGGTCAGGAAGAATACGGTTCTATGATTGAATGTGAAAAGCAGCGCAACGCTTTTGATGTAAAACTTTTTAAAATAGAAGCAAAGTCGATTTCTAAGAGTTTTGAAAAAATATTTGCCGCTTATTCTTCAGAAAAGCAGGATAACAATCTGGAAGTTCTTTTTACAGACAAGTATCTTTTTGAAAATTCTCTTTTTGCGCAGCATTATTTTTATGCTCAGGCACTTCTTTCCAATAAAGACGGAGCAAAAAGTTTTGAGCGCTTTATGACTGCCTGGACGGAAAATGCAGATTTTAATTTTAACGGAGATCTTTATTTAGAAGCGAATTTTAAGCTTAACCTTATGATAAAAAAAGTTGCCGGAAAACTGTTCTTGAGAGATGCCGAACTTATTGCAGCAGGCAAAAACATAGAGCAGGTTAAGTCTGACTCTCAAATTCAGGAACTCTTAAAAACGGCGACAATGCTAAACTCTTATGCATTTTTGATGGATAGACGCAATATGCCTGTTTTTCCGGCAAACGACAAAGACGGCAATCCTCAATATATTCCGCAAAATTGCTATTTTATGATGGGCGACAACCGCTTTAATTCGCTTGATATGCGCCATTCTTATGACAATTGGCTTGCACCTCTTACAAGCTTAGATCCGCTTTCTGTAACTTATTACTCGGATATTTCTCCGCAGTATGTGAACCGCTCTAAAATTCTTGGAACCACAAGTTACAGGTTCTGGCCATTGAATAGACGCGGAATTCCAGGCCATACAGGAAAATAAAACGGCTTAGGGGCAGTAAGGGCGCGCGGAGCGCGTAAAAAAAGTCCATAGATGGTGGTTAAAACCACAAGCTATGGACTTTTTTTATGGAGTGCTTAGCACGTAACCCTGAATGACCCGGCCTGTCGTGCAAGCACGGCAGGAAAGCCCCAAATTTTTATAGAAGTTTTTAGCGTCCGTGGCACTGTTTGTATTTTTTTCCGCTTCCACAAGGACAAGGATCGTTTCTTCCGACTTTTGGAATTGTGCGGCGGACTGTAACGCTCTGACCTTGACGGCCATTTGCCATTACTCTGCTTGCTGCCTGTCTGCTCTGATGCGCATTTACACCGTCTGCTGCCTGGCCCATACTCTGCGCTTGCTGGTGTTGAGCGTTCATCTGAATGTTGCGCTGTGCTGGTTGTGGCGCAGGATTTATCTGGATGCGCACTTTGAATACCCGACCTGCAATTGTAAGGCGGATGCTTTCGAGCATGTCTTCAAATGCGTTAAAACCGTCGATTTTGTATTCTGTGAGCGGATTTTTTGATGAGTAAGAGCGAAGGTGAACTGCTTCTCTTAAACCGTCCAGAAATTCGAGCTGGTCGAGCCATTTTTTGTCGATCAACTGCAAATACTGGTAACGTATGAACATATTGAACTGTTCGTGTCCAACGAGAGACTCTTTTTCTGTCAGATCATTCTGGAGAAGTGCCATAACTTTTTCTTTTGAAACATCTTCTGATGGAATCTGAATTCCGAAGTTTTCGCGGATTTGTGTCAAAAGTTCAGTGAGACCGTTTTTGCGGTTGTGTGAGTATTCTTCAAACCACTGGTCAAGATAGTCTTGAGCCGTGAGCATGATGCGTTCTGAGAGTTTTTCATCCGAAAGAATTCCGTCGCGCTGTTCGTAGATATATTCACGCTGGTCGTTTAAAACATCGTCGTAGTCGATAAGGTTTTTACGGATTTCAAAGTTGCGCTCTTCTACTTTTTTCTGTGCGTTTTCGATTCCTTTTGTAAGCCATGGATGATAAATCGGTTCTCCTGGTTCCATGCCGATTCTTGTCATGATGTGCTTCATTCTCTCACCGCCAAACAGGCGCATTAAATCGTCGTCCATCGAAATGAAGAATTTTGAGCGTCCAGGGTCCCCCTGACGTCCAGAGCGTCCGCGCAACTGGTTGTCGATGCGGCGGGATTCGTGGCGTTCTGAACCGATTACGTAAAGACCGCCGAGAGATTTGACTTCTTCGTAATCTTTTTGCCATTTTTCTTTTTCTGCGATAACTGCTTCTTTTAGCTGTTCTGGAGAAGCGCTGGTTCCAACTCGTTTTAGTGCGCGAGATTCGTAGCTTCCGCCGAGTTTAATATCAGTACCGCGTCCTGCCATGTTTGTTGCTACAGTAACGGCGCCTTTTGCACCTGCTTCTGCAATTATTAGGGCTTCGCGCGCGTGGTTTTTTGCATTCAAAACTTCGTGTCTAATACCTGCGCGGGTAAGGAGGGCGGACAGATGTTCTGATTTTTCAACCGAAACTGTGCCGACAAGAATAGGCTGGCCTTTTTCGTGGGCAGCTTTAATTTCTTTAACGATAGCATTCCATTTGTCTTCTTCGTTGAGATAAACTTCGTCCTGCTCGTCAATGCGGGCAACTGGAAGGTTTGTTGGAATTGCAACAACGTCGAGTTTGTAAATTTTTGAAAACTCAACAGCTTCTGTCTGAGCAGTACCTGTCATACCAGAGAGCTTGTCGTACATGCGGAAGAAATTCTGGAAGGTGACCGTTGCCATAGTGCGGTTGCGCTGGGCGATTTTTACATGCTCTTTTGCCTCGATTGCCTGATGCAAACCGTCAGAATATCGTCTTCCTTCGAGAATACGACCTGTAAATTCGTCTACAATCTGAACCTGACCGTCTTTTACAACATAGTCAACGTCGTTCTGGTAGAGAAGGTGTGCACGAAGCGCCTGTGTAAAGTAGTGTAAAAATTCAAAGTTCTGTTCGTCCTGGAGTTTTGTTCCTGACTGAATCAAATTGTGCTGATGAAGAATTTTTTCGATATGATCCATGCCCTTGTCTGTAAAGGAAACTCTTTTTGATTTTTCATCAATTTTGTAGTCGCCTTCCATTGCGGCACGTTCTTCTGGTGTCATCTGAACTTCGTCTGGATAGTCGTCCGTTGCAGGATCTTTTGCAACTTCGGTAAATTCGCCGACATATTTATCAACTTCGTAATATTTGTAAGTGTCGTCTTCTCCAGCGCCAGAAATAATAAGAGGAGTTCTGGCTTCATCAATAAGAATGGAGTCGATTTCGTCTACGATACAATAATTGAATCCGCGTTGAACTTTTTGTTTAAGCTCAACTTGCATGTTGTCGCGCAAGTAGTCAAAACCGAATTCGTTGTTTGTTCCGTAAGTAATGTCGCAGGCATAAGCTTCACGACGGGCGGCATTGTCCATATTAGAAAGAATTGCGCCGACGGTACAACCGAGATAGGCAAAAACCGGGCGCATTGTGTTTGCGTCGCGTTCTGCAAGGTAATCGTTTACAGTAACGACATGCACGCCTTTTCCAGAAAGCGCATTCAAATACGAAGGAGCAACGGCAACAAGAGTTTTACCTTCACCAGTCTTCATTTCTGTAATGCGACCCAGGTGCAGGTTGATAGAACCCATAACCTGAACGTCATAAGCGCGTTCACCTCTTACACGGAAAGCAGCTTCGCGACAAAGGGCAAAGGCTTCTGGAAGAATATCATCAAGCGATTCACCTTTTGCAAGGCGTTCCTTAAAAATCTGTGTCTGTTTTGGAAAGTCTTCTGCAGTCAGAGATTTTGCCCATTCTTCTTTTGCATTGACCTGTTCAACGATTGGTCTTAACTTTTTTACATCACGGTCATTCTGAGAACCGAAAATTGCAGTGAAAATTTTGTCTAACATAATGTTTATAGTATAATAAAAATACTGCTTAAAGAATAGAAAAAAAACGCAAAAAATTGACCAATGCCGATTTTTTTAACGAAATGGACGGCATTTTGCGTTCTAACCGGCCTTGCGCAGTTCCGCTTTTGCTCCATTGGCTATGCCAACGCTGCGCGCTGCTCCAGTCCGGCGTAAGTTTTGCCGTGTCAGATACATTGACGGTCTTTGTTCAATTTTATATTCTTTTTTTACAATGCAAAGAAAAATTTCAAAAATATGTTTTTTTACTTTCCTGGCTTTTAGTTTTTTAAGCGCAGTCTCGTGTGCCCGCTCAAATTTTGTAGCTTCGATTAACGAAAAAGACCTTTTTACAATAAATTACGGCAGTTTTGAAGACGAATTAAATCTCTTTAACTTAAGTACATCTGGTTCAATAAACACGTTTATGACTATGCACGACGGTTTTTTTTATGTTGCAAACGGCGAGTCAAAAAAAATCCTCGAACTTAATTCCTATGGCGAACTTTTAACTCTTTATTACAACAGCGAATACACAAAAACTCCTTCTTTTGCAGACAAGACTTCTGTAAATTCAACTAAAAAAGCGATTGAATATCCTTTTAACACACTTGGGCCTCTTGCAGTAGATTCCAACAAATGCCTTTACGCAGTTGACACTCTTCCTGCGGAGCGTCAGGAAAACGATATAGAAAACAGGCTTCTGTTAAACTACATTGTCCTGCGTTTTAACAGCGACGGAACATTTATTGATTATCTTGGACAGCAGGGACCTGGCGGAACTCCGTTTCCGTTTATAAAAAATATCTATGCCACAAAAAACAACGAACTTGTTGTTGTATGCGAATCGAACGAAGGTCCTCTTGTCTACTGGTTTAATTCATCTGGCTTTTTGCTTTATTCGGTTCCGTTTAACGAAAAACTTGTTCCAAAACTTAAGGACTTAAACGATTCTGAAAATATAAATTTTATTTCGATTGAAAATGTAATTCCAGACAGCGTTTCCCGAAAACTCTACGTTCAAGTAAATTATTTTCAAAACTATCTCGATCCGGATACAAAAGTACAGTCTGGAGTCGATTTTGAGAAAACAATGCTTTATCCTCTCAACGTAGAAACTGGACTTTACGAAGAAGGACTGGATATTCCTCCTCACGAAGAATCTGTTTCGGAAAATCTGAGCAAAGAAGTTTTTTCTATTCCTTTTGACTTTTTGGGCGTTACAGACGGCGGATGGTTTTTCTTTTCTGTTCCGACAGAAAAAGGCTATTTGATTCAGATGGTGCAGCCGAGCGGACAGAAAATTTTAAAACGCTCGCTTCCAGTTGAGCACAGCGAAATCCTGTATTATTCGCTTGGACTTAGCGGAAACGGAATTATAAGCGCTCTTTACATAAAAAAAGAAAAGGCCGAAATCGTCTGGTGGCGCACAGATTCTCTTGTTTCTTCTTTTATGAACTAGAAAGAATAAAAACGCGGTTTTGGAAAAATTATGGATTTTAGCAAAAAAAAAGAAGTCAGGGGCGAAAGCGAAGAAGACAAAATTGTCTTTTATTATAATCGCGAAGAAAGGCTAAAAAAAGCTCCTCAAGAAGTGCAGAACCTTTACGACGGAACTTTTAAGGTTTTTAAGCCAGGACTTTTTAAGGCTCTTGTTTCGACAAAAACAAACAGGCTTGTCTTTATGGCTCTCATAATCTGCTTTTTGCTCGTAGTTTTTCTTGGATTTTTTAACAGGCAAAACGAAAATATTTTGGGCGGAGTTCCTCTTGAGCTTACAGCCTTTTCCTTTGAAGAAACTGTCTATGTGAGCGTAAAGTTTGAAGATCCGTCAAAAAAATACAAAATTGAAAATCCGCTGAATTTTGATGTGAATATTGAATTTCTGGATGCGCAAAAAAATGTTGTTGAAAAGCGCGCGGAACTGAATATTTATAACGGAAATGAAAATTTTTTACGGACAACTTTTCATGATTATGATATATTTTATATAACTGTAGAAGTTTTTCTCGATGGAAAATCCGTTAATTTAAAATGTCCAGTTGAAAAACGCTAAAATTTTACGGAGAAACTAGAAATTTGGGGAGTTAAAAATGTTACAGATTTATTTTCTTTCGATTTTATTGAATGTTGTTGCCGGTCTTATTCTTGTTTATGCCACCGACTTTACAGCAAAAAAAAGCGAAGCGGCAGAAGTCGCTGGGGCGGAAAATCTGGATTCTGAAGTTGAAAAAAATTCTGATGATTCGACAGACGGCGAAGGCGATTCTGTTTTTGACAAAAAACTTCAGTTTGCAATCAATTCAAAAGGTACTTTTTTTGACGATATGACTTTCCGCCTTGTAGTTGCAATTTTGTCCGGACTTACTGGAATTTTAAAGCTTCTTTCGACCGTTCAGAACGATGTTCCTGTAATTGGAGATTTGATTCCTGCTGTTGCTGGACTTGCGGCGTGTTTTGCGCTTTTAATTGAATTCTATATTCAGAAGTCAAATGTTGAATTAAAATTTCCAGCATTTTTAACGACTGTTTTTATAAGCGGAAGAAAATATCTTGGAATTTTCTGTATAATTGCTGGAGTTCTGCATTTTATCTTTCCACGTGTTCTTTTCCTGTAAAAAACTGAACTTATTGGAGCGAAATTAAAAAATGAATAAAAAATCGATTGCTTGCATTGCTTTTAACGAAAAAAAAGTTTTTATTGCACACAGAAATCCTGTCGGTCAGATGGGGGGACGCTGGGAATTTCCAGGCGGAAAGGTTGAAGACGGAGAAACGGACGAACAGTCGATAATCCGCGAATTTGAAGAAGAATTCGGTGTAAAGGTGACTGTCGATAAAAAAATTGCAGAAGCAACGTTTAAGCATAATGGCGACGATTTTTCTTTGCATGCGTATCTTATACATCTTCCGCACGATGGAATGACGGAAAAATTTACTTTGACAGAACACACCGAGTACCGCTGGGCTGAACTTGCAGAGATTCCAACGTTGAATTTTGTGGATTCTGACTTGCTTATTTATCCTCAGATTTGCAAATTTTTGGCAGACAGCCTTTAATCTTGAAAATTTGTCGGGTTTTATCGATGAAAAAAAAATTTCTTTTTTGCGCGTTTATTTTTGTTTCTGTAATTTTTATTTCCTGTTCAAAAAAAAATGAAAAAATCCAATTTGACAGTCTTGAGCCTATGGCGATTGAACCAGGAATTGAATGGCTTTTGGTAACCTCTCCTTATACAGCCTGCCATAAAGAAGCTGGCTATGAAAATCCTGTCGAAAGTTATTTGCGTCGTGGCGAAATCAGGGTTGTAGAGGGAAGTTCGACCGTAAAAATTGACGGTAATTACGAAAAATGGTTTTTTGTAAACGAAGGCTGGATTCCAGAAAACTGCGCAAGAATTTTTTCAAATAAATTGCGTGCACAAACTGCTAAAAACGAACTGCGCTAGAGTTTTGTGTGCAAGCACACCGCGAGATTTTGCTTACGCAAAACTCGAATTTGAATTGTTCGCTAAAAGCGAACCGCGCTAGGGTTTTGTGTGCAAGCACACCGCGAGATTTTGCTTACGCAAAACTCGGATTTGAATTGTTCGCTAAAAGCGAACCGCGCTAGAGAGTGGAGCGGTGAGCGGAGCGAAAACAAAGGCTTGCCTTTGGTCGGAGGCGAAAGCCGTAGCCGCGGAAGGCTCGGTCTGCCTTATGGCAGAAGCGCCCGTAAAATTATAAATAAAACTAAAATTTAGCAATACTTAAGAAAATTACTATTTATTAAATTATATAAAAGTGGTATTACAGAACTATGGATAGCAAAAAAGTTCTGGAAAAACTGCTTGACTCTTTTAAAAGATACTACGACTTGAATACTGAAAATCCTGTCAGCCCTTTTGTTGCGACTGCGGAATTTCATTCTCACACGGAGCAGTACATGCTCTTGAAAATCGCGCATCTTTCGGACATTTATACTCACGAATACGTTTATTTTGCACTTGAAAACGAATTGTCAGCTGAGCGTTTGGCGGAACTTGCGGAACTTGCCTGGAACGACGGTATTTCAAAGGTTAAGCCGATTGAAGGACACAAAACTTCTGACGTTACTTTGATTGTTCTTGCCGAAAAAACGTGTGGCGAAGTTTTTAAATCCTGCAAAAAAATTAAAAAGCACAAATCCTATAATTTTACTTTTCGGGGATGGAGTGATTTAAGATTGGCTGTAATGGATCTTTCTTGCGGAAGTTTTGCGGTGAATAGGCTTGCAGGGCATTTGAAGAAGGTCTTTAAGCAAATTATTTAGAATTTTCTAAAAGTTTTAGTTTTTAGAAGATTTTTTAATAAAAAATTGCCTTGATTTTGAACTGCTCAGTTTTGACGGTTTAACAGGGGATTTTAAGAAAAGTTTTTTTCCAATGGGAGGAAAAAATTATGACAGCTTTATTGATAATTATTGCTGCTCTTGTTTTGCTTTTTGCTGGATATGTTTTTTATGGCGCTTATTTGGCAAAACAGTGGGGAATTGATCCTAAAAAATCAACTCCGGCGAATTTTATGCCTGACGGCGTTGACTATGTTGAGACAAAGCCTGCCGTTTTGATGGGACACCATTTTTCTTCGATTGCCGGTGCCGGTCCGATTAATGGTCCGATCATGGCCGCAGTTTTTGGTTGGGTTCCTGTATTTTTGTGGTGCGTTATCGGCGGTATTTTCTTTGGCGGTTTGCAGGATTACGGTTCGCTCTTTGCTTCAATCCGCAACGAAGGAAAGTCTATTGGCGAAATTATCAGAACGTCGATGGGCAAATTTGCTAAAAAACTGTTCATTATTTTTTCGCTTCTCGTTTTGATTCTCGTAATTGCTTCGTTTGTAAATGTCGTAGCAAGCACTTTCTTTACTCCAGCCCTTACTGCTCAGCAGATTGCTGACGGAGTAAAAGAAGCTGGTCTTTTTGTTCTTAATCCTACGGAAAACCAGACGACTGCAATGATTTCTGTCTGCTTTATTATTCTTGCTGTAATCTATGGACTTGTTACAAACCGCTTTGGCGTAAAAACTCTTCCTGCAACAATCGGCGGAATTATTGCAATTGTTGGAATTATCGTTCTTGGGCTGAATGTTGGTCTTGGTGGCGGACGCGTAACTTGGATTGTAATTGTTGCCCTTTACATTGCCCTGGCTTCTCTTATTCCTGTTTGGATTATGCTGCAGCCTCGCGACTATCTTTCTTCATTCCTGCTTTATGCAATGATTCTTCTTGCTGTTGCTGGAATCGTAGTTTCTGCCTTTACTGGTGCGGCTCGTGGCGTTCATTTTGAACTTCCTGCTTTTACAGGCTGGACTCAGTCGATTGGACACATGTTCCCGGCTCTCTTTATTACAGTTGCCTGTGGCGCTTGCTCTGGTTTCCATTCTCTTATTGCTTCTGGAACAACTTCTAAACAGCTTAATGCTGAACAGAATGCAAGACCAATCGCTTACGGTTCTATGCTGATTGAATCCGCCCTTGGCGTAATTGCCTTGATTGCCCTTGGTATGGTTTCTGGAAAATTTATGCACGTAGAAAACGGAATATGGTCGTTTAAGGGTTCTCCTGCAACAGCTTTTGGAAACGGAATTGCAATTATGTTCGGAGATTCTTCGACACGGATTTATAGAATAATCAATGCGCTTTTGACTCTTTCTATTTCTGTATTTGCTCTTACAAGCCTTGATTCTGCAACTAGACTTTCGCGTTTTATGTTCTCAGAACTTTTCTTGAACGAAGATGAAAAAACATGGAAAGATGCAAAATCTCCAGTCCGCAAAATTCTTGCAAATCCGTTTTTTGGAACAACGATGATGGTTGTAATCGGTTCGATCCTTGGCGGACTTAAACTTTCTGCAATTTGGTCGCTGTTTGGTTCTGCAAACCAGCTTCTTGCAGGAATTGCGCTTCTTGCTGTAGCAGCTTGGCTTGGAAAAGTTGGCAAAAACAATAAGATGTTCTTTATCCCAATGGCATTTATGTTGTGTGCAACTTTGACACAGCTTGTTTTTACAGTTGTTGGAAAACTTTCTGCAATGGTAAGACACGCGCCGAACGCAATGCACTGGGGCAACTGGTTCCAACTTATATTTGCATTTGCAATGGCGGTTTTGGCAATCGTGCTTGTGGTTGAAGGTGTAAAAACTTTCGTAGTTCAGCACAAATCTAAAAAAGCCAATGCCTAGGCTATAAAAAATAGAATAAAAATCCCCGGCTCTCCTTAAAATGAAGTCTATTTCATAAAATAGGAAACTGGGGATTTTTTTATGGTAAGTCTGAAAAAAATGTTAGCATGAAATTGTCCAAAAAAGTGGGTTCAGTTCAACTTAAAGTATTTTTCTGTGTTATATTTTTTTCAACGGACATTTTTATTCCTATAAAATCTGATACATAAAAATGCAGTCAGTATCATATTTTGGTTTTATATGAGAATGAACATATTTCTCTTTTTCTGCAGAAAGTCTGGAAAATCCCATTTCCTCATAATATTCTAGCAGTTTATCTTCAGGCAGCGCAAAGATATGCAAAGATTTTGCACCAAGAAAAGTTTGAATAAATTTTGCAAGAGGTAAAATAAACTCTCTGAAAGTAGTTTTTCCTATTTCCGAAATTTCAAGATGTTGTTTTCGATAAGATGAATTTACAGCAAAATTTGAAAGTTCTATAGAAGGCACTGCATAAAACTGATTTTCAGAAATTTCAAGCGTAAAAAGACCTGATTTCAAAGTAAAGTAAGATGCAATTTCATGGGTTTCATTGTCTTTTACTAAATAAGTTCTTGCAAAATTCTCATCTTCTTCTGGCATTGCCATGAATTTCAAATATTCTTCCAAGCCTCGTCCAGTTTTTTGATGCACACTAAAATTTTTGATGGCTTTTTCGTTGTCTTCAGAGTCAAATAAATGCTGATAATAGAAAGTTTCTGTTTTTATAGGCAAATAGTTCATTTATTCTTTGCTGCTTTTATCTTACGTTCATCCGAGCGTTTTTTTTCGTAGGCTATCACGTCTTTATCTAGTTGAGTAAAATCAGGACGAGGTGTTGATAAAATTTCTTCAAGAACACGCTTTCCAGGAGTATTTGGAAAATCACGCCAAGAAACAGGTTTTCCATATGTCATTTTATCACCTCCATTAATTTTTTCTAGTATAGCATAAATTTTATCTTCCGTCAAAAAAACGAAGACAAGCATTTTCTGTCACAAAAAACGAGCCTTTTTATCTGAAAATAATTCAAATATTGTTTTTTGATCGATGTTTATTAGTTTTGACATTTTCTTATTCTCCTATTTTTCCTTTCCATTCTATCCTAAAAAAAAATCCCGCGCCGTTTAAGCCACAAGGCTTTTCAGCGCGGGATTCATCAAAATGTAAAAATTATCCCCTATAAAAGTTAATCAAGCATCCTGCCTGAATAATCTTTCGTTCGTCGTCGGTCATATCTCCTGTCGCAAGGTCGAACTCGGCGGTTGTGCCGTCGGCGCGGACTGCGTAGGCTTTTACGC
>NZ_DAVZIU010000024.1:0-5776 GCF_052273165.1 Treponema berlinense
TCAAACCATACAGCCAGGAAGAAAGATGGCTGTTACCACCGAGTCTGGACGAGTTTATTCTTCACGCCAGATAGCAAAACAGTGCCGCGAAAATATCAATGTAATGTGGCTTGCTGATGCTTGGTTATGATTTTAAGCAAATTGCAAGACTGAGCTAAGAAACCAACGAACAGGGAAAAGTCGATTTCTGGAAAAAGGATTTTGAAATGAAAAAAAAAGCTGTCCTTATGAAGTGTTGGATAACTTCTAAGACAGCCCCGACAAATGCAGCGAAAGCGGAATCCCGGAACACCGTTAGAGCACAAAATTTCGTCCAGAATAAAAAAAGCACTTCATTTTGATGAAGTGCTTTTTTTGTTAAAGTTGAAAAAATTACAGTGTTAAGAATGCTTTGTAAGCCTCGTATGCCTGCTTGATGTCGAACTGGCTTGTAATTTCCCAAGGTGCGTGCATGCTCAAAACGCTTACCCCTGCATCCAAAACGTTCATTCCGTATTTTGCCGCAAGATATGCGATTGTTCCGCCTCCTCCCTGATCGACTTTTCCAAGTTCTGCCATCTGGTATTTTACTGAGTTTTCGTCAAGAACTTTTCTTAAGGCTGCGATAAATTCTGGGTTGGCGTCGCTTGCTCCGCTTTTTCCACGGCTTCCTGTGTATTTGTTGAATACAATTCCGCCTCCGAGAAACGATGCGTTGTTTTTGTCAAAAAGGTCTGCGTTCATTGGGTCGTATGCTGCGTTTACGTCGCTTGACAGCATTGAGCAGTTTGCAAGGCAACGTCGAACGGTTAATTCGCTGAATCCGTTTTTTGTGCGTGCAACCAGTTCTGCAACGGCGTTTTCAAAAAAGTGGCTTGCCATTCCTGTTGCACCGACACTGCCGATTTCTTCTTTGTCGACGCAAATACAACAGAGTGTTTTTTTTCCTGCTTTTGAGTCGAAAAGCGCCTGGACCGAAGTAAATGCGCACGAGCGGTCATCCTGTCCATATGCTAAGATTAAGCTTTTGTCGAGTCCGAGGTCGCGTGCTTTTCCTGCTGGAACTACTTCAAGTTCTGCCGAGCCAAAATCATCTTCTTCGATTCCGTATTTTTCTTTTAGAAGTTTTAGAATGTTTTTTTTGGCAGCTTCTTTTTCTTTTGAGTCTTTTACAGGATTTTCAGAGCCGACAATCAAGTCAAGGTTTTCGCCGGGAATAAAATCTGAGGCGGTTTCTTTCATTTGCTTTTGGGCAAGATGTGGAAGTATATCGCTTATTACGAAAATAGGTTCTGTTTCATCTTCTCCGAGACAGATATTTACTGTTTTTCCGTCTTTTGTGCAGATAACTCCGTGGAGGGCGAGCGGCATTGTTACCCACTGATATTTTTTTATTCCGCCGTAATAGTGAGTGTTTAAGTAAACCACAAAATCTTTTTCGTAGAGCGGATTTTGCTTTATGTCAAGACGAGGTGAATCGATGTGCGCTCCCAAGACGTTCAAACCTTTTTCTAGTGAATCGGTTCCGAGTTCAAAAAGGGCAACTGCTTTATTCATTTTTTGAATATAAACCTTGTCGCCTGGTTTTACGCTGGAAACTGAGTTTAAGTCTTTGTAGCCGTTTTTTTCGGCAAGTTCGACTATTTGTTTTGCGCATTCACGCTCTGTTTTTCCATTGTTCAGAAAGTTTTTGTAATTATGGATTAAATCTGACATTTTTTATTCTCCTGTAAAAAACAAGTTTGCAAATTAAAAAATAAAAACCACGAAAAAATCCGTGGCTTTTATAAAAGTGGAGATGGGGGGAATTGAACCCCCGTCCGAAAGTGTAATCCAAATACATCTACATGTTTAGTTATGCGAATTGGTTGTCGGGAAACACTTGGCAGCATAACAAGCATTGTCTCCGTATTCAGCCTAAAAAGTCCCACAAATCCGACTGAAATGATTTATGGCAAGTCCCTGTTTGTAACAGAACAACTTAAAGTTAGGAACAGCACCCTAAGCGTTCTGGCTAACGCAGACTAAGCAGCGAGAGCTTCTGCAGAAGAAGCTTCAACAACTTCTTCTTCTTTTCTTGCGAAAATTGCAGTTATTTTTTTGTCAGTTTTGGGAACCTTCACTCCCACATGCAGTAAGTGCATTATTCACAGTCGTCGAAACCGGTGCACCCCCATTTATTCTTTATAAAAATATAGTAAATTTAAATAAAAGCGTCAATCAAAATGCTGTAGATTGACGCTTTATTTTGTTTATGCTGTTACTTTTGAACCGATTAAAAGTGTTTCTGGAGAAGGAAGTTTTCCTGAAAGAACAATGTCCTTTGTGACGGTGAATTTCTTCTTCCCCTTGATGCTTGGAGCTTCGTACATAAGATCCATTAGAAGTTTTTCGCAGATTGAGCGGAGTCCTCGCGCCCCAGTTTTTTGTTTTATTGCAATATCGGCGATTTCTTCAAGTGCGTCTGGTGTAAATTCAAGTTCCAAATCATCAAGCGCAAAACTTGCCTTAAGCTGTTTTATAATGGAATTCTTTGGTTCTGTAAGGATTCGAGTTAAGTCTGCTTTTGTAAGTTCCTTGAGAGCTACAGTGATTGGCATACGACCGATGATTTCTGGAATAAGACCGAATTTTACAAGGTCGTCTGGTGTGCACTGGTTTAGAAGTTCCATCTTCTGGGCTTCGTCCATGGTTCCGACGTTTCCGCCAAATCCCATTGTTTTTCCTGCAATACGTTGTTCGATAATTTTATCGATTCCAACAAATGCTCCTCCCAAAATGAAGAGGATGTTCGTCGTGTCGATTTCAATCATTTCCTGGTTTGGATGTTTGCGTCCGCCCTGAGGTGGAACTGAGGCAATTGTTCCTTCAATGATTTTAAGTAGAGCCTGCTGTACGCCTTCTCCGCTTACATCGCGGGTTATCGAAGTGTTTTCGCTTTTTCTGCCGATTTTGTCGATTTCGTCAATAAAGATGATTCCACGTTCTGCTGCCTGAACATTTCCGTCTGCGGCGTTGATCAGCTTAAGAAGAACGTTTTCTACGTCTTCGCCGACATAGCCTGCTTCCGTAAGAGTTGTTGCGTCTGCAATTGCAAAAGGAACGTTCAGTTTTTGAGCCAGTGTCTTTGCGAGAAGAGTTTTTCCGCTTCCAGTTGGTCCGATAAGAAGAACGTTTGATTTTTCTATTTTTACCTTGTCTTCGCCGTCGGCTTCAAAATCTGGGAGCGAGCCTGATTTTTGGGCTGCCATTCTTTTATAGTGATTGTAAACTGCAACCGAAAGGACTTTTTTTGCGTAATCCTGACCTACAACGTACTGATCGAGATATTCCTTAAACTCTTTTGGAGAAGAAACATCGCTTAAGTCGATGGGTGTAAGGCTACTTTCGTTTTCCAGCCCGATAAGATACTGTTCACAGGCTTCTACACATTGAGAACAAATGCGAAGTTCGTTGTTTGGACCGCCTGCAACCAGAGGTCTTTTTTCTCCGCCTGGTCTTCCGCAAAATGAACAGCGGTTGTTTTCGTTATGAAATCCTAACATTATTTTGCCTCTTTATTTGATGAAACTCTTTTTGGCATGACTTTGTCAACAATGCCGTATTCTTTTGCTTCTGTGGCGGTCATGTAGAAGTCGCGCTCAATGTCTTTTGCAACCTGCTCGTAAGATTTTCCTGTTTTTTCGGCAAGAAATTCAATTGAGAGTTTTTTGATTCTTAAAAGTTCTTTTGCCTGGACAGTAATATCGCTTTCCTGACCGCGAACTCCGCCTGAAGGCTGGTGAATCATGATGCGGCTTGAAGGAAGAGAAAATCTTTTGCCTATTGTTCCGCCAGCAAGAATCAGAGCGCCCATTGAGCAAGCCTGGCCGATACAGATTGTCTGAATGTCGCATTTTACGTATTGCATTGTGTCGTAAATTGCAAGACCTGCTGTAACACTTCCGCCTGGAGAATTGATGTACATGCTTATGTCTTTATCTGGATTTTCTGATTCAAGAAAAAGAATTTGCGCTACAATCAAATCTGCCGTAACGTCATTTATTTCGCCATCAACAAAGATGATTCTGTCTTTTAAAAGTCTTGAAAAAATATCGTAAGCACGTTCTCCGTTTCCGCTTCTTTCGATTACCTGTGGTACTAAATTATTCATTGTTTCGTTCATGTATGTTGCTCCGATCTGGTATGATTTTCTTTAGATATTTTAAATATAACAAAAAAAATCTGGAAGTCCAAAAAAAAACGGAATGTAAACAAGATTTTTTTCTGTCACATTCCGTTCACATTTAAACTTTTATAAAATTAGTTTGCCTTGAAAAGGTCTGCAAATGAAGTTTTGTCGCCTTTTGCAACCTTAATCTGTGCAAAAATATCATCATAAAGTTTCTGTTCTTTTACATCGTCGATGAACCATTCTTTTGCGCGTGGATCAGCGTAGTGTTTTTTTACATCTTCAACTGAAACACCGTTTGAATCTGCAAGTTTCTGGTATGCTTCTTCAACTTCTTCTGGAGTTACAGAAATATTTTTTGATTTAAGGAGTGAATCTACGATGATTCTGCTTTTAAGCATTTTTTCTGCATCGCCAGTCCAATGTGCGAGCATATCTTCTTTTTTCTGACCAGAAGCTACAACCATTCTTTCGAGATCTTCTGGAGTTGTCTGGAACTGCTGTGCCATCTGTCCCCAGCGACCGTTGAGTTCTGCCTGAAGCATGCTTGCAGGAATTTCGATTGGATTTTTTTCGATAAGCTGCTCGAGGAGAGAGTTTACCTTGATTTCTTTGATTTTTCTGTCTTTTGCAATGTTGAGGTTTTTGAGAATGTCAGCCTTCAAGTCTGCAAGAGTTTTGTATTTGTCGCTTACGTCCTGTGCAAGATCGTCGTCGAGTGCAGGAAGATTGCGGACTTTAATCTGCTTTACAGTTACGCTGTATTTTTTTGTAGTTCCAGCAAGGTTTTTGTCAGCGTCTGTTTTTGCATATTTTTTTGTGATTTCTTTAGTTTCGTTTGCTTTCATTCCGATGATGTCATCGTCGATTTTGTAAACGTTTTCTGCTGTTCCGAGAGTGAATGTGAAACCTTCGCGTTTTGTTCCTTCTACAACTTTTCCGTCTTCACTGATCTCTTCAATGTCGATTGTAACGATGTTGTCTTTTTCTGCTTTTTCATCTTCTTTTTTGTCGATTACAGCAGCGTTTCTTTCCTGAATTCCTTTGAGCTCTTCTTCAACTTCTGCATCGCCTACAGAAACCTGTGGTTCTTTTACAGAAATTCCGTTGAAGTCTTTTACTTCTACGGAAGGGAATACGTCGTAAGTTACAGTGAAAGTAAATTCTTTTGCAGTGTCAAATGCTGGCATTTCGTCCATTTTTGGCTGCGCATAAGGAAGAGGGCGGTTTGAAAGCTCTTTTTCGTCCTGGAAAATTTCGTTTAATACGCTGTCGATGAGGTCGCCGGCTGCTTCCATTTTAATCTGTTCGCCGTATTTGCGTTCAAGAACCGATGCTGGTACGTGACCTTTGCGGAATCCTGGAATCTGAACCTGTTTTACATATTTTCCGAGTGTTGTTTTATAACCGTTTGCTACGTCTTCTTTTGCAACTGTTACTGTTAATTTTGCTGCCGAGTGTTCAAGCTTTGTGATTTCTTTTGTGAATTTCACTTTTTAGCCCCTTGAAAAAATAAAATAATTGAAACCTCTAAAAAAAATTGGAGATTCCGTAATAAAAAAAAGCGATTCAGATGAAATCCAAATCGCTTTGCATAGAGCGGGAAACGGGAGTCGGACCCGCGAC
>NZ_DAVZIU010000024.1:5876-29152 GCF_052273165.1 Treponema berlinense
ATCCACCTTGGCAAGGTGGCGCACTACCACTGTGCTATTCCCGCAAAAATAATTTGCATCTGTTTATAATCTGTTTTACAACAGTTGTGCAATAGAGCGGGAAACGGGAGTCGGACCCGCGACATCCACCTTGGCAAGGTGGCGCACTACCACTGTGCTATTCCCGCAAAAATAATTTTGCTGAAATGCTGATTAACTTTTGCTTGAGAAAAGTTGCAATCAACGTGATAAAAAATATATCAGTTTGAAAAAAAAATGTCAATTTGTTTATTGGAAAAAAATTAACTTTTTTTTTTGCGATTTTGAAAAAAAATACGCCGGATGCGTCGTCCTTTAGTTGCAAAATGCAGTTTTGCAATGAGCGTTAGCGAAGGCAGAGCAGCCGGTTGGAAAAAAAATACGGAACGCTGGCGGAAAATGTTTTTTTTTTTGAAAAAAAAATGCCGTCCTGAATTTTTATAATCTTTACGACTAAAATAATACATTTTGGCTTAGGTTTGTTGTTTTTATCGTTTTTGTCTGATATTATAGTTAGAAATGAAAAGTAGAATTTTATCACCATCGTTGCTTTCTGCGGATTTTTCTAATCTTGCGGAAGCCTTGAAAC
Source organism: Treponema berlinense (assembly GCF_052273165.1). Classification (GTDB taxonomy): domain Bacteria; phylum Spirochaetota; class Spirochaetia; order Treponematales; family Treponemataceae; genus Treponema_D; species Treponema_D berlinense_A. Next base: position 6,484 of record NZ_DAVZIU010000024.1, read on the forward strand.
TTTGTGAAGAAAAAAAATCGGGTGCGGTTCATATTGACGTTATGGACGGACATTTTGTTCCTCAGATTACTTACGGACAGCCGGTTATAAAATCTGTAAGAAAACTTACATCTTTGCCGTTTGATGTTCATCTTATGGTTGAGCGTCCTGAAGAAATGGTTGACACTTTCGCGCAGGCTGGGGCTGACTGGATTACTTTTCATCAGGAAGCGACCGTGCATATCGACAGGCTTATTTCTCATATTCATTCGCTTGGAAAAAAGGCTGGAATCTCTATTGTTCCGTCGACTCCTGTAAGTGCAATAAAGGAAATTCTTTCTGAAGTTGACCTTGTGCTTGTCATGACGGTTAATCCGGGGTTTGGCGGACAGAAGCTGATTCCTTATTGCGTTGAAAAAATTGCGGAGCTTGATTTAATAAGAAAAGAAAAAAATTACAATTATTTGATTTCGGTTGACGGTGGAATCAACAACGAAACTTTGCCTTCAGTGTTGGAGGCTGGTGTTGATGTGGTTGTTTCTGGTTCTGCCTTTTTTAACGGCTCTTTTAATTGGGAGGCGTAAATGTTTGTGCGGGCTTTGTATGGACAAAAAAGAAACGGTTTAAAGCGCATTTGTGTTTTTTTTGCGACTGTTTTTTTTGTGGCAGGAAGCGTTTTTTGTCAAAAATATTCTGCGGAGCAGGAGCAGGGGTTTGAGTCGTTTAGAAAAAATGACTGGGCTTCTGCAATGTTTTTTTTGCGGAAAGCTGGAAGTTTGCCTGGAGGTTTTGACGAAGAGACTTTGTATCTTTTGGTGATGAGCGAAATCAATGCCTGCGAATATTCAGACGCGCTTGCTGATGTAAACGTTTTTTTGCAGTCTTTTAAGAAAAGTCAGTATCTTCCATATATGCATTTTCAAAAAGGACGGATTTTGCATCTTTTGGAACGCAATGAAGAAGCGGTTTTGGTTTTGAGCGATTTTTGTCATCTTTATCCAGATAGCGAGCTTTATGCGGCGGCTTTGTATTGGGTTGCCGAGTGTTTTTACGATGAATATAATTTTGATTCTGCGCGTGCCCTTTATGAGCGCGTTGTGTCGGATTTTCCAGCAGATTCAAAAACTGGAGACTGCCGTTATCGTCTTGAAATGATTGCTCAGCGTGAACGTGAAGAAAAATTGATTTATCTTTTAAAAGTAACTGGAGAAGAAAATCTTGCTGCACGTGAGGAATACGAAAGGCAGATTAAACTTTATCAAAGTCAGGATAAAATGGGGCTGAGAAAAAGCCTTGCCGATTCTCAAAATAGAATTGCCGAGCTTGAGGCGGAATTGGCGGAGCAGAAAAAAGCTAATTCTGATCTTGAGGTGAAGGTAAAGAATTTTGGCGAAGCGATAAGTTCGCAGAATGTTTTTGAAGAAAAAAAAGGTGAGAAAATCAGCGGAAAAACTTCTGTTCCGAATACTGATCCAGAAATCGAAGCTTTAAAACAAAAGGCTTTATTCTTGCAGTTTTTGCTTGAAGAAAAATAGCAGATTTTTTAGGGTTTTGGCTTTTATGAGAATTAAAATCAAAATTTTTGCTTAAAAATAAAAATCCCGGAGATAAAAATTATGAAAGTTTTAAAAAAAAATCGATTCAATAAGTTTTATTTTGAAAAAAAAGTTCTTTTATGTGCTGTTCTTGCTGTTTTTGCAGGCGGTGTTTTTTATTCTCAAAACGAAAATATGAATGGCGGAGTTCCGACCGAAAGTCTTGAAAAAACGGAAAGTTTTGAAAATTCTGAAAAAAAATCTTCTTCTGAAGATGCTGAAAAATTTGAAAAAGAAAAGACTGAAGCTACAAAGGTAAAAAAAGAAAAAACTAAGAAATCTGAAAAAGCAAAAAAGACAGAAGCAATTGACGAAACTGATAAAAAACAGGAAAAAAATAAAGAGATTACAAAAATCGATTCGTATCTTGGAGATGTTTATATTCCTGTAAAAAAATATTCGCTTTTTTTTGAAAATTACTCTATTGAATGTAATTCTGAACACGGAACTTTTAATTTTTATTCTACTCAAAAAAATCGCAGAAAAACTCTGATTTTATCAAATTATGAGGATTCAATTTCTTCATCTTTCTTTTTAAGAATTGAAAAAACGGTTTACTGTCTGAATAAAGACGGTGCGGTTAAAAAAGAGTTGTGGAAAACCGCAAACGGAGCGCGCCTTGTTTACACAATAAATAATAAAGCTCGTGTTGCCATAGATTTTTCGTTTGAGCCAGAAGAAACTGTTAAAAAGGTTTTTGCCCTTGAACAAAATGATGAAAAAATTGTAATGGAGCAGGATGAAAACCTTTTAAAAACGGAAGAGGATGAAGAAGTTTCTGGCGATGAGGTTTTTCCTGGCGTAATAAAAATCAGGGCTTATGTTACAAATCTTTCTGAAAAGAAAGCGAATTTTGCATTGAAAGCTGTTTTGGATACGTCTGTTGGAGAAGGAGCAGATTTTCATTTTTTGACAGAAAGCGGTCTCTCGTTTAATTCTGAGCATCAGTTTGAAAATATGCTCAAAGAGAGGTCGTTGTACGTTTCTGACTCGAAAATTTCAGCAGAATTTGTTTTTGAAGGAAAAAATATCTCTTCTCCAGAAGTTGTGACGGTTGCAAATATTGCATATTTGAATTCTCCTAGATGGATTATGGTTTCTGAAAGCGGAAGAAGTTTTAATTCGCTGAATGCGTACAATAATTCGGGAATTTCGGTTGTTTGGCCGCAGAAAAAGCTTCAAAAAGAAGAAACTTATTCAATTCAATTTTTTGCAGGAATTTCGTGCAACGGAAGAAAATGCGATACTTTAAAATACGTTGATTTTGTTGAAACGGATAGCCTAAAAAAAGTTAAAAAAACTGAGACGGTTGCGAGTTTTGATGTTCAGAGGGCAAGAAAGACTGATGTTGATTTTATAGTTCAAAACGTTACTGAAAAACAGCTTGATTTTGAATATATTCAGAATCTTATAAATCGGATTGACGCTCTTGAAAGCACCGATACAGATATTGATAGAAATGAGCTTAGGCAGCTTAATTCTGAGCTTGATGCTATTCTTGCTGCCTTGAGGAAGCGGAACTAAAATGAGCAGAGCAACGATCGACGAAGCACGTTCACTTATTCGGAAAAAAAAGTATTCAAATGCGATTGTTCTGCTTGAAGGTGTTCGCGAAGTCTATAGAAACAGTTTCGATTATTATTTGGTTTTGGGAATTGCATGCCTTTACTCTGGCGATTATGGAAATTCGTACAGAAATTTTGATGAAGCGCGGCATATAAAAGTTCAAAACGTAGATTTGCTTTTGGGACAGGCCGCTTTATATTTGGTTCGCGGAGATACAAGTGCTGCGATTGGTTATTATCTTGATATTCTCGATCTTGAACCAGAAAATAAAAAGGCAAAGACCGCTCTTGAATTTGTCCGCTCAAAAGGCGACTATGAAACGATTGTAAAATGGACGGATACTGGAAAAATAAAAGAGTTTTATCCGGAAGTTGCTGAAAAAAAAGGAAGCTGGCCTTTTGTATTTTCTGTCCTTGCTGGCGGTTTTGTCGCTCTTGTTATTCTTTTTTGCATGAATTTAAGCAAGATAAGAGAAAATGCACAGCGTGCGGATTTGAGCGAACTTGACCTGACATCTTCTGATAAGTCGAATTTACAGGAAAAAGATTTGTCTGGCGGAGTTTATAAGTATATCCTTTCGGATTTGCAGATTACGCAGGCTTATGAAAAGGCGAAGTTTTATTTTCAGAATTACAGGGACAATTCTTCCCAGGTTGAGATAAATAGAATTCTGAATTCAAATGCATCTCAGTCTGTAAAATCTAAGTCGGAGCTTTTGATTTCGTACTTTGAAGAGCCTTCTTTTGATAGTTTTTCTAGCCGTCCTGAAGAGAATTTTTCATATTCGACCGTGGCGGCAGAGCCTGTTCTTTATGTGGACTGTTGGGTTGTCTGGTCTGGGAGAATTTCCAATGCAAAGACGGAAAATGACGTTTTTAGTTGCGATCTTCTTGTCGGATACGAAAATCTTGAAAGAGTTGATGGAATTGTTCCAGTGATTTTTGATGTTGTGCCAAAAATTGAAGGAGACCGTGCAGTAAAAATTCTTGCGCAGGTAAAGTTGAAAGACGGGAAGATGTGTCTTTTGGGACGCTCTGTTTATCAGCCTTTGAGAAAAAATTGATAAAAATTCGATATTGCTGTAAAAATGTACTGAAAAATTCAAAAAAAATGTGTAAAAATTGAATTTTAAGGCCATATATATAACGGGAGGAAAAAAGGTGGCTAAAATGGTAGAAACAAATCAGCCGGCAGATATGTCGGAAAAACTGAAAGCTCTTGAAGCGGCTCGCATCCAGATTGAAAAGCAGTTTGGTGCTGGCGCGCTTATGAAACTTGGAACTCAGCCGGATGCTCAGGGAGTTGATGTTGTTCCTTCTGGTTCGATTTTGCTCGACGAGGCTCTCGGTGTAGGCGGTTATCCGCGCGGACGAATTATTGAAATGTACGGTCCAGAAAGTTCTGGTAAAACGACTCTTGCTTTGCATGCGATTGCGGAAGCTCAGAAACTTGGTGGAATTGCGGCGTTTGTAGACGCAGAGCATGCTCTTGACCCGGTTTATGCAAAAAATCTTGGCGTAAATATTGATGAATTGTGGGTTTCGCAGCCGGATACAGGAGAGCAGGCTCTGGAAATTACAGAAAATCTTGTTCGTTCTGGGGCTGTCGATATTATTGTTGTTGACTCTGTTGCCGCCCTTACTCCTCAAAAAGAAATCGAAGGAGATATGGGAGATGCGATGATGGGGCTTCAAGCCCGTCTTATGAGTCAGGCTTTAAGAAAACTTACGGCCATCGTAAATAAAAGCAAGTGTATAATCGTATTTATCAATCAGATTCGCATGAAAATCGGTGTAATGTTCGGTAATCCGGAAACTACAACTGGTGGAAATGCCCTTAAGTTTTATTCGTCTGTTCGTTTGGAAATTCGCCGTATCGAATCAATTGACGGAAAAGGCGAGGAAGACGCTGTCGGTAACCGTGTCCGCGTAAAAGTTGTAAAAAACAAGGTTGCTCCTCCATTCCGCAAGGTTGAACTTGATATTTATTTTGGAAAAGGAATTTCTGCAACTGCTTCGTTGCTCGATTCTGCTGTAAAACATGGAATAATCGACAAACGTGGAGCCTGGTATACTCGCGGAGATGAAAAAGTCGGTCAGGGAAAGGAAAATGCAATCAACTTCCTTACTCAAAATCCAGAATATGCAAAACAGATTGAGGCTCAGATTCGTGCGGATGTTTTTCCTGGACAGGTTTTAAAAACAAAGGAAGGCGTTCCGGTTTATCCTGAACAGGTAAAGGCCGCAAAGGCTTTGGAAAAAGCAGAGAAAGAAGGCGCAAAACAAAAGGTTGCTCCTCAGACAGAGGCTTCTTCTGAAGTTGTGCCTTCTGCAAAGGACGCTCTTTTTTAGTTATGATTGATGTTGTTTTGGGAGTAGGTTCCAACAAAAGCTGGAACGGAATGAAAAGTTTGTGTCTTTTAAAAAAAGCCTGCGAAGCTTTGAATGTTCTGCTCTCAGAATTCACGGTTTCGTCAGTTTACCGCACAAAACCCATGTATCTTGAAAATCAGGATGATTTTTATAATATGGCTGTTCGCGGTAAAATTGATGATTCTTATTCTCCTTTTGTTTTGCTCGAAAAAATTCACATAATCGAATCTTGCTTGGGGCGCAACCGTGAACTTGAAGTAAGAAACGGACCTCGTTCAATCGATATTGATATTGAATTTTTTGGGACTCAGTCGGTAGATACAAAAATTCTCCAGATTCCTCATCCTCGGCATAAAGAAAGGGCATTTGTTTTGGTTCCTTTACTTGAGATTTTAAAAGAAAATGCCGATTTTATAAAAAGAGAAGATTTTTCCAGTTGTTTGGAGAAAATTGGTTCGGGTGGAGTTGAGAAATTCCTTTCGGCCCAGGATTTTATAGGCGGAAAATTTTAAAGAGTAAGCGTTTTATAAAATCATCGTCTTTTTTTTGAGGAGTATTCATGGAACAGAACCTGGAGTTAAAAACAAAAACTGTTGATTATGACGAAACTGCGGACAAAATTGTCCACAAATATACAGCTGGTCAGTTTGAAGGCCCTCTGGATTTGCTTTGGACTTTAATCCGTGATAATAAAATCAATATTTATGATATTCCGATTGCCGAGATTACCGAGCAGTTTCTTGAATATCTTGATTATGCTTCTCAGGTTGAACTTGGCGATTTGTCCGAATTTTATAATATGGCGGCTCGCCTTGTTTATATAAAAAGCCGGATGATGCTTCCTGTTGAAGTAAAGGTTGATGATGACCTTGATTTTGACGATCCTCGTGAAGAACTTGTTGAAAAACTTATTGAATACCAGAAATTTAAGAAACTTTCTAATCTTATGGAAGAAAAAGAGGACGAAAGTGAATGGAATTTTGAACGAAAAAAAATTCAGCGTGTTCTGCCGTTCGATGATGAAAATATGTGGGAACAAGTAGATACTTGGGATCTTTTGCAGCAAATGCAGAAAATCTTTCAAAACCTTATTTCGCAGTATTCAGATTCAAAAATCATCGATATGTACGAAGAAATTTCGGTTAATGAAAAAATTACGCTGATGAATGAGCTTCTTGAAAAAAAAGATGAATGTATGTTTACAGATTTGATTGTTAGACATGGAAATGTTCTTGATGTAATCTGCGCGTTTATGGCTCTTTTGGAAGCTGTAAAGTTTAAAATGGCAACGATTATGCAGAACAGAATGTTTGGCGACATAAAAATCTGCAGATATGCGGCATAAGGAATTATATAAAATGGATGTAAATCTAGAAAAAGAAATGGGACTTGTAGAGGCGGTTCTGTTTTTGGACAGTGAGCCTCTTACGGTTGAGTCGATTGCAAAAATTGCCGAGCTTTCGGAAGATGTTATTGAACAGTGTCTTGACGGATTGAAGGAAAAATATTCTCAGGAAAGTTCGGGTGTTGAACTTTCAAAAATTACAGGTGGCTGGACACTTACTCCAAAAAAAGAATTTTGGGAAGTTCTTAAAGAACGGTATGGAAATAAAAATGCAGGAAGATTGAGCCGTTCGGCAATGGAAGTTCTTTCGATTATTGCCTATAAACAGCCGATTACGCGTGCGGAAATTGAAGCAATCCGTGGAGTTCCGCCGGATAATATGATTCGTATTCTTCAGGAAAGACAGCTTGTAAAGGAAGTTGGCAGAAAAGATGCTCCTGGAAGACCGTGTCAGTTTGGAACTACAAAAGAATTCTTGAAATTTTTTAATCTCAATTCAATTGCAGAACTACCTGCTCTTGACGAGAAAGAATCAGAGAGGTTCGAACTTGCAAGATAATTCTCAAGATAAAAAACAAATTCGGCTTCAGGCATTTCTTGCACATTGCGGACTTGCAAGCCGGCGTGCCTGCGAAAATATAATTACGGACGGACGCGTGAGCGTAAATGGAAAAATGGTCAATGAATTAGGGACAAAGGTTTCAGAAAATGATGTTGTCTGCGTTGACGGAAAAAAGATTTCCCTTGAAAAAAGAAAAATTTATGTTTTGTTGAATAAACCTGCTGGCTACGTATGTACTCAAAACGACGAAAAAGACAGACCGGTGGCTGTAGATATTCTGAAAGAAAAATATTCTGAACGGCTGTACAATGTCGGCCGTCTTGATATGTTCAGTCGCGGAGCTATAATTTTTACAAACGATGGAGATTTTGCCGCAAAGCTGAGCCATCCTTCTAGTGAAATCGAAAAAGAATATCTTGTAGAAACCACTTATCCTCTGCCAGAAGGACTTGAAAATCGCTTTATGCGTGGAATCCGTGTTGAGGGAATTTTTTACAGGGCGAAAAGCGCGCAGGTTGTAAATTCTCACAAAATGAGGGTTGTTCTTGTCGAGGGTAAAAACCGTGAAATTCGCCGTGTATTTAGCGATGCTGGAGCATCAATCCGAAGCCTTCAACGTGTCAGAATTGGAAATGTAAAACTTGAAAATTTGGAAGAGGGCAAATTTCGGGAGCTTTCTGAAAAGGAAGTAAAAGAACTTTTGTCTCTTTGCAAAAATAATAATGGGAGCGAAATATGATAATCGCAATGGACGGACCTGCTGGAACAGGAAAATCTACAATTGCATCGTTGATTGCAAAAAAACTAAAAATTACCTATTTGAACAGCGGAAGTTTTTATCGGGCGCTTACAATGGCTCTTAATTCTTCAGGTATTGATATTTCAGATTCTGAAAAAGTGCTTGAATTTTGCAAAAAACAGAAACTTGAATATAAGAATTCACGTCTTGTGCTTAATGGAGTTGATGTTGAAGACCATCTTCACGATGATGCGGTTAGCGAAAAAGTTGCGCAGGTGTCTTCGATTGTGCCAGTTCGCCATCTTGTAAACGAAAAAATGCAGGAAATAACCAAGTCGCTTGATATTGTCTGTGAAGGACGCGATATGACGACAGTTGTTTTTCCAAACGCACAGTACAAGTTTTATCTGGACGCTTCGATAGATGTTCAGGCTCAGCGCCGTTTCGACCAGGGTGTTTCTAATATGACGCTCGAAGAAGTAAAGGCGGCAATTATAAAACGCGATGAAATTGACAGGAATAAAGCTGAGGGAGCTTTAAAACGTGCTCCTGATGCCTTCTACATTGATACATCAAACTTGACTATAGAACAGGTTTGTGCGATAATCTTAAGCAAAATTCAAAACAAAGGGTTTACTATGGAACAGATGGAAGTGGAAAAGGAAGAGACAAAAAACTCTATCCAGACACAATTAGAGGAGTCTCTCAAGAGCTTTATGCCTCTTGAAGATGGTCAGCTTGTTGACGGTACTGTAATTGCAGTTACAGATGAACTTGTATTTATCGATATTGGTGCTAAATCGGAAGGAAAAATTCCTGTACAGGAATTTGCAGGAAAACTGCCAAAACCTGGCGATGTAGTTTCTTGCGTGCTTGTAAAGCTTAACGGACGCAATGGTCCAGAAGTTTCTTTCACAAAAGCACAGTCAAAACAGTTGTGGAAAGATCTCCGCAAGGCTGCTGATGAAAAAACTCCAATTGAAGGAACAATTGAAAAAGAAGTAAAAGGCGGTTTTGAAGTAAACCTCGGTGGCGATATTCGTGCATTCTTGCCAATCAGTCAGTCTGATTCTTCAAAAGTTGAAGAACCGAAAAAACTTATTGGAACAGTTTCAAAATTCTATATTGAAAGACTTTATTCGGATAACAAGGCAAATGTTGTTGTAAACCGCAGAAAGTATCTTGAAGAAATTATCAACAAGGCTCGCGATGATTTCTTTGCAAATACTCAGGTTGGCGACACTGTAAAAGGAACTGTAAAATCATTTACTAGTTTCGGTGCTTTTATCGATCTTGGCGGTTTCGACGGTCTTCTTCATATCAATGATATGAGCTGGGGACATGTAACTCGTCCAAAGGATTTCGTAAAAAAAGGACAGGAAATTGAGCTTAAAGTAATTGCTCTTAATCCGGAAGACAAGAGAATCAACCTTTCTCTCAAACATTTTACTGAAGATCCTTGGGTTCATTTTGAAGATAAATATCATGTAAATGATGTTGTTGAAGGAACAGTCACAAAACTTACAGACTTTGGTGCTTTCATTGCTCTTGAAGAGGGCATTGAAGGTCTTGCTCACATTTCTGAATTCAGCTGGACAAAGAAAGTAAACAAGGCTTCTGATATGGTTCAGATTGGCGACAAAGTAAAGTGTATGGTTCTCGGCTATGATATTCAGGCTGGACGCGTTTCTCTCGGTTTGAAACAGGTTACACCAAATCCTTGGGACACAATTTCTGAAAAATATGCAGTTGATTCTGTAGTTCACGGAAAAGTTGTAAAAATTACAAATGCAGGCGCATTTATTCAGCTTGAAGAAGGCATCGACGGATTCCTCCATTCAGAAGATATTTCTTGGACAAAGAAAGTTAAGCATCCTGGTAGCGAATTTGCAGTAGATCAAGAACTTGATGTAAAAATTCTTGATGTAAATCCTGAACAGCACCGTATTACAGTTGGTTTGAAACAGCTTACTGATAATCCTTGGGTGGCATTTGCAGACAAATACCATGTAGGTTCAACTCTTGAAGGCGAAATTACTTCAATCACTGATTTTGGTGTGTTTGTAAGAGCTCCAGAGGGAATCGAAGGTCTTGTAAACAAGGCTAACCTCAGCGACGACAAAGATGTTCCTTTTGAAGAGGCTGTTGAAAAATATAAGGTAGGCGACAAAGTTAACGTTTACGTGGTAGACATCAATGTCGAAAGAGAAAAAGTTGCTTTTTCTGTAAAAGATTTCAAAAAAGCTCAGGCTCGTAAAGAAATCAATCAGTATATATCTTCTGAAGACAATGTTGACGGTGCTTATACACTCGGCGACATGCTTAACGATCAGAAAAACAATTAGTTGATTTCGATGGGTGATCTTGCTTCTCTTACTCTTGAAAAACTTAAAACACTCATCGAAATAAACGGCAGAATAAATTCAAATTATTCAGATGTAAACGCATTGTTGGTTTATATTCTTGAATCAGCAATGCGTTTAGTCGAATGTGAATCTTCTTCGCTTCTGCTTGTAAACAAAGAAGATGGAACTCTTCGCTTTGTTGTTGCCTTGGGACCGAAAGGTGCCGAGGCAAAAAATATAGTTGTTGAAAAAAACAGTATTGCTGGTTGGGTTGTTGAAAATAATAAGCATGTAATCGTCAATAATGTAGGTCTTGATCCTCGCTTTTCAGATACGGTTCAAAACAAGACTGGTTATGTAACAAAGACAATGATTGCTATTCCAATGCGCGTAAAAGGACAGTGCATTGGTGTTATCGAACTTATAAACAAGACTGGTTCACGAGGATTTTGCAATTCTGATTTGGAAATTTTAAATCTTTTGGCAAGCCAGGCAGGAATTGCATATTTAAATGCAGATTCTTACCGGTCGGCAAAAGATAATTTTTCTGTATTGCAAAATAACATCGTTAGCGGAAGTGATTATCATCCTTTTGTTGCAAAAAGTCCAATTGTACTGGATTTGCTTCATGTAATCGATGAAGTTGCGAAGGCGAATACAACAATTCTTATAACAGGCGAAAGCGGTGTCGGAAAAGAGCTTTTTGCTGAACAGATTCATTTGCGGTCAAACAGAGTCGGAAAACCCTTTTTGCGCGTAAATTGTGCGGCTTTGTCATCTGCGCTTTTGGAAAGTGAATTATTCGGCCATGTAAAAGGTGCTTTTACAGATGCAGTTTCTGATAGAAAGGGAAGATTTGAAGCGGCAGAAGGCGGAACTTTATTTCTTGATGAAATTGGTGAATTGCCTTTGGAATTGCAATCGAAACTTCTAAGGGTTTTGCAGAATCACACTTTTGAAAGAGTTGGTTCTAATGAAACTATTTCTGTCGATGTCCGGATTATCGCGGCAACGAACCGTAATCTTGAAAAAATGGTAAGTGAAGGTTCATTCCGTAGCGATTTGTATTACAGGCTGAATGTAATGCCTTTAAATGTTCCTCCTTTGAGGGAACGAAAAGAAGATGTGCTTCCGCTTGCAAAATTTTTTCTTGCAGAATTTGCAAACGAAACAAAAAAGAATTTTGAGTCTTTTTCAGCAGCCGCAGAGAAAACTCTTTTGGAATATTATTGGCCTGGAAATATTCGTGAATTGGAAAATTCGATAGAAAGGGCCTGTGTTTTGGGTAAGCCTCCGCTTATTCAGACTGAAGATTTAAGAATCAATTCAACCGCTGCCTGTGTTCAAAAAAATGAAACGCAGGATAGTTTTGAAGAGATTGCTGATGAAATTGCGAATCCAGCTGATGGTGACAGAACCTTGAAAACAGCTTTAAATAAATTTAAAACCGCCTATATAAAAAAAATCCTTGATTCTACATCTTGGAATCAGACTGAGGCGGGAAAAATTTTGGGAATCCAGCGGACTTATGTTTCACGATTGCTGAATGAACTTAAAATCCGTTGAATATAAATAAAAAATATGGAGAAAAATATGTCTAATGAAGAAGCAAAAACGTCTGTTCTTGGGAAATTCCTTGAAAAAAATATAAAAGTTATTGGCGGTTTGATTGCCGTTTTAATAGTGTTTGTTATTGTTGCAGTGGTCGGATCTTCAATAAAAACAAAGGCTGCTGAGAAGGGGCTTTCTCAGGTTGATACGATTGAATACACTTTCAAAAAAGATGCGGATGATATTTCTGCAGAAGATTTTAAGACTAAGCAGGATGATGCTCTTTCTGAACTTGAAACTCTTACTTTGAAAGGCGGAATTGTTGGTGTAAGGGCAAATATGCTTAAAGCTGAGATTCTTTTTGAACAGAAAAATTATGATGCAAGTCGTAGTGCTTGGTTAAAGGCTGCTGATGCAAAAAAATCGGCTTATACCGCTCCTCTTTGCTATTATAATGCGGCAATTTGTTCTGAAAATTTGAATGATTTGGAAGGTGCTGTTTCTGGTTACGAAAAGGCTGTTTCTTCAAAAGATTTTTATCTTATCGACCATGCATATTTTAGCCTTGGTCGCGTAAACGAAGCAAAAGGTGATTTGGAAAACGCTGTTGTGGCTTATGAAAAAATTGAAGCAATTCATTCTGGTTCAAGATGGGCAAATCTTGCAAAAGACCGGATTATTGCAATCAATTCAACAAAAGCAGAATAATTTGTAACCTGATAAAGGTAAAATAGTTTTTTTATTATGAAAGGTTTCCGTATGGCAAGTAAAATATTTATTACGTGTATTCTTGCCCTTGCGGAAACTTTTTTTGTTTCCTGCGGACTTGAAGATGTAATAACAGTAAATGCTCCGACATCTCTAATCAATAGCCCGCTTTACAGTGGCGATGATTATTTGAAATGGTACGCTTCTTTTAGGGTGAATGAAACTGACCAGCCCGATTCTTTTTCTGGAACTGAAATTTATTATAAAATTTACAATAATTCCAGCGATTTAATCTCCCAACGAAATTCAATTCTCTCGGTAAACACGAGCAGTAATTCGACAGCTGCAGCTACAAGAATGGTCGATACTTATCAGTATCAGGTTTTAGGCGCGCATTCTTTTAAGACCGGAAAAATTGTTTCTCAGTCGGTTTTTGTTCCTGCGAATATTCTAAAAAACAGTTTAAATGTCGCTTTTAGGGTAAAAACTTATACAGGAAATGAAAATTACGGAGCTAATGATGAAGATGTTTCGGTTTTTGAACAATTTCGTGCCTGTATAAAATTTTCTGGCCGCTTAAGGGCTTTTGTCAATAATTCTACAGTTTTTGTCGGTCGTGATTCTTCTGAAGGCTGGAAATATTTTTCTGGAACTTCTGGTGGTTCAGGAACCACAGTTGCATACGATGATATAGATTTTATCGTTCCTGCAAGAAATAATGGAAAGTCATTTGATTTTTTTGACGAGCAAGATACAGATTCAGACGAGAATGTAGAGCCGTCGGAAAGCGATGATGACTATAAGCATAATGATTCGGCTTCTGCGAGAGATACTTATTATGTCCAGTTTTTTGCGGTTGGTGTTGCATTTGATGGCAGTTCCCTTTCAAACGCTTATAGCCTTGTCCTAGATCTTGGTTCTGTTCCGATAATAAAAAATAAATAGCAGCCTCTGTAAGTGGTTTTCTAGGGCAAAAAAAACAAAAATTGCAATAAATTTAAAAATACAGCAGATTGAGTGTTGCAAAAAAAACACAATTTTGATAAAGTAAATAAATACGAGATTGTAGCTCAGTTGGATTAGAGCATCTGCCTTCTAAGCAGAGGGTCGCGTGTTCGAATCACGCCAGTCTCAAAAAGCGTGTAATTCGTTGTAAGAAATGGGATTGCACGCTTTTTTTTTATTTAAATCTGACTAGGGAAAATGCCTTTTTTTACTACAAAAATGCGTGTGTGACATGAATTTGTAACATAAAAAAAAGGGGTTTCTTTATGTCATCAAAACCATTTTCTTTTCTTCGCAGAAACGGCATTTATTACGTCCGTTTTAAAAATGAACTTACTGGAAATTATATTTCTGCAAAATCTACACGAACAGGCGACAAAAAAGAAGCTGAGCGGATTGCCTGGAAATGGCTTTTAGATAAAAAAAGTGAGCGCTTAAAAATCGAAAACAAAAAACTGAATGAGCTTGTGCACAGCGCGGATTTAAGCGATAATTTAATTGATTACGTGATTTGCGAAGCAAAAAAAAGAGGAATTGTTAAAAGCGTCGTAAAACAGGGCGAAAAAGGAAACATAAACGCTTTTTTGTATTGCCTTGATTTTTGGGATTTTGAAAAATCGACATATATCCGCCAGAAAATCAGAATGGGACAAAAGCTCACAAAAAAACATTGCGAAGCACAAAAAACAAACATAAAAAAGCACTTTGAGCAATTCTTAAAAAATAAACTTCTGGGCGAAATCACACGAGACGATATTGAAAAACTTTTTGATGAAATCGGACTTTTAAAACTTTCAGGACATTCAAAAAACTATATTATGCGCTCGCTTTTAGTTCCGGTAAAATTTGCGTATTTCCACGAAATAATTCCGACAGACCTTTTTTCTGGCTGGATTTTTTTCAGTGAAAAATATAAAAAACGACAGATTCTTAGTTCTGAACAAATGCAGGCGCTTTTTTCCGTTGAATGGGGAAATCCAAAAGCAAAACTTGCAGCAATTCTTTCTTCAGTTACGGGGCTACGTCTTGGCGAAATCCTAGGGCTTCAAAAAGGAGATTTGGGAAAAGGCAGAATTTACTTAAAGCATTCCTGGAGCGAAAAGGACGGACTAAAAACCACAAAAAACGGAGAAGAAAGAGAAATCATAGTTCCATTTATGTGGATTATCGACGCATTGTTAAATCTTGCCGAACAAAACCCTTACAAAAAGACAATGGACGCATTTGTATTCTGGGGAAGCTTAGAAGACAAACCGCTTGATCATAAAATATTTAACAAGTTTTTTAAACGTGCGCTGATTAACTGCGGTTTTTCAGAAGAAGAAAGCAAACAATATTGTTTTCATTCTTTGCGCCATTTTTTTACAACAAATATGTACGGAAAAATCAACGACACAACTTTGCAACGTCAGACAGGGCACAAGACCCATTCAATGCTTTTGCATTATGCCGACCACGAAACCGAAAGCGAAAACAGCAGACTTTGCGCTTTGCAAAAAAATACTTTTTTTTATCTGCAAAATGCAAATTATTTTTAGCCGTTTCCACGCAAAGTTTTGATAAAATTGTCGGCTTCATCTTCCTGTTTTGGCTGAATTTTAATCTTGGCGCGCGAGGCAGGAGTTACGCCGTATTTTTCCATTGTCCGCTTGTAAATGTCCATACTTTCGTTATATTTTTGGATTAAATCAACGTCTTTAAACTTGTTGAGCTGAGCCCAGTATTCTGCGATTGAATTGAATTCTGAAAACACGGCATTTAGACAGTCTTGCGCTGCTCCATACGCAATAAAAGCGTCCGTTAAAGTTGGAATATCAACAGCGGTTACAAGTCCGTTTTTCTGGAGAATAGGAATAATTTCAAGCCACTTTTCTTTTGCGTCGTGATTAAGTCCGTCTGGAACGCTTACTTCTTCCAGTGCGTCCAGGCTTACACCGCGGTTTGCGTGTCTGTCTTTCCTGTAAGTTCCGTCTTTTATATGTTCTTCTGTAGTTTTGATAGGTCGTCCCATACTTGTATAGTCAGTATGGGCTTTATTTTTTTAAAGCGTCGATTGCAGTTTGAAAAGATTTGTCAATGTCGTTTTGAAGTGTGCTGAGAGTTTGCAGAAAAAAGGAATTATCGGTTTGGAGTTGAACTTGTTCTGGTTCTTTTTTTTGACCTGTAATCAAATACTCTGCATCGACATTCAGGTATTTTGCAATCTTTACACAGACATCACCAGACGGAATAGTTCCGCGTTTTTTCCAGACGCTAATACTTGTTGAATCAATTTCTACTGCCTCACATAAAGCGGACCTTTTTAAATTTTTTTCTTTCAAAAGCAAGTCAATTCTTTCTACAAAATCCATAGGGTGCCTCCTGCTTTAATTGTCGAAAAAAAAATTGACAAATGTAGTATTTTTTTCTTGACAGTATTGGCAAATGTCATTATAACTAAAGATGTAATTGACAAATGTCAAAACAACCTTAGTAAACTAAGGTTGTTAAGTCCTTGACAGGACTTAACAAAGAAGGGTTTCTTTAATTTATTTTTTTGGCTTTAAACGAAATAGGTGCCTCCTTTTCGTTTGGATATTCTTTAGCCGTCAGTAAAAAGTGTTTTTGAAACCCGCACCTTTTATTGACGGCTTTTTTTTTTACTGTAAAAGGAGGCTTCCATGTTTACAGTTTATTTGAATGACGGAACAAAAAAGACGTTTCGTAGTTTCCGCAAAGTGCGCAAGTTTTTGCACCTCTCTAAAAACTTCCTGTCAAAAATCGCAGCGAACGGCATTACTTATCTTCCGACAGGCGAAACAATCGTCAACTACGATTCGATTTTAAAAGGCAGAATTTCTGCCGCTTTGTGCGGGGTTTAGTTATGGAACTAAACCTGGATATAACACAGCAAAGAGTTTTCGATTACATCGTAGAAAATGGTTCGATTACTTCGCTTGAAGCAATTGAACATTTTGGTGAGACACGAATTTCTGCAAGGATATTCGAGCTTAAAAAAAAGGGAATTCCAATCGAAACCGAATGGCTAAGCGTTACAAACCGTTACGGCGAAAAAAGACGCGTCAAAAAGTATTTTTTTGGCTAAGGAAACGAAATGAATAAAACGACTGAAAACATATTAAACAGTAAAAAAAATCGTTTTCCTGAGAACGCCTGGAAGCGCCTAAACGAGATTTACAGCCTTTTTGAAAAAGGAGAAATAACAGAAGAGCAATTGGACGGCTCGGTTTTCAGCATAGCCGACTTTTACGACAACATAAAGCCAGGCGAGCGTTGGTGGGGAAATTGCGACAACAACATTCTTGGAAAGCCAATAATAATAACCCAGGAGAACGCATTGCAGTACGGAAAAAACTTTGAAACGACAGGAGGAAAAAACTAGTGGCAAATCTGATTGTAATTATGGGCGACAGCGGAGCGGGGAAAACGTACTCGATTAAGTCGCTCGATCCTGCACAGGTATCTGTAATTTCCTGTAAAAAAAACAGGTTGCCTTTTGCAGGAAATTACACAGTCCGCAAGGTGGTCGATACAGTCGACCAGAACGGACAACCTGTTTTTGCGTATGACCAGATAAAAACGCTTTTAAGGTCGTCGCAGAAGAAAATCTTTGTCATTGACGACAGCACTTTTTTGCTCAAGAACGAGCAGCAGCGAAACACAGGGCTGAAAATCAAAAACGACAAAGTAAACGGTTTTATGCAGTATGAAGTTCTTTCATTTCATTTTAAGGATTTGATTGACTTCATTCTTGATGAACTTCCAGAAGATATTTTCGTGATTTTGATGCACCACATCACGAAAGACGAAACAGGCAAGGTAAAAACAGAGGTTGTCGGAAAATCGCTCGACAGTCTTATTGAAAAATCGTGCGATGTTGTGCTTCTGGCGGAAGTTGAAAACGGTGAGCATTACTTTTTGACTGAGAGTTGCAGTTATGCGACCACAAAAAGTCCAGAAGGAATGTTCCCGTCAAGAATTGCAAATTCCCTCAAAATCGTAATTGAGGGCTACAAAAAATATTACGGTATGGAGTAAAAAATATGTTCAAAGATACGTTTGTTTATGACCCGAACTGGGCAAAGACAGGTTTTGATGTTGCTGACGGTGATCACCGTGTTGGGATTGCATCTGTAAAAGACGAAATTTCAAAACAGGGAAAGGCGATGGTTCATATTCAATACAGGGTTGAAGGGGCTTCTGAGCTTTACGATGATTTTCTTGTTGAAGGTGAGTATTTCAATAAGTCTGCAAGCCGAATTTTTGACGTGTTTAAAATTACGCACGGAGACTGGAATTATCAGCACTGGATTAACCGCGTTGCTTACGCTCATTTTGAACACGTAGACGAAACTTACACGGACCGCAACGGCCAGCAAAAAACAGCGAAAAAATCACGGCTCCGCTATTTTCACAACAATGTTCCAGCAACACAACCAGCACAGCCAACACAACCAACACAGCCAACACAACCAACACAACCAGCAAATAATTTTTACCAGGAGGATATTCCCTTTTAATGTAAGAATTTTAATGTCTGCATTTGGCGGAAAAATCATCTCCAGATACAGAATTAAAAGATAAGTCAGCGGCGGTCCAAAAGCAGAAATAAATAAAAAGTTACCTTTCCCCCACCAAACATTTCTGCTTTTTCCGGGTTCGACTCCCGGACTGCCTTTTAGCCCCGTACGGGGTGAATACCTTTAAATAAATAGCAAGATAACTATTTATTTTTATCTATTTTTTAGAGCGCAGCTTTTACGTTTTTTCCGAAAGCGTCCGGCATAAAAAAAGGATGCACGCGGCAGGACAAAAAAGACGGTGGCAGCACGGAACAGACGGCAATTTTTTTATAAAGGTGATTTTATGAATGATATTACAAGAGCTTCTTTAACAATTGATGTTTACAAACTCATACAAAGAAAAAAAGACCCTCTCTTGCAGGCACGTCTTTATAATATGGTTTTTCAATACGCTTTTGAAAATATCGAGCCTGACGAAGAAAGTGATTTATTTGACTATTTTTTACTTGTTCAATCAAAAATTGATTATGAAATCAAGGCAAAAACATCTGGAAAAAAAGGCGGCTTAAAAAAGGCAGAAAACAGAAATAATTTTTTTACGTCTGCGCAAGACCCTACAATAGGGTTTTCAGAACCCTATGTTACCAACGAGAACGTAAACGTAAACGTAAACGTAAACGAGAACGAGAGAGAGAACGAAAACGAACAATCTCCGCACTCACAACAACCTCTCTCATTCTCCTCACCTGAGCAGGAATATTCAAAAAATATTTTCAAGATTTTCTCAACTGCGGGCTGTCCTTGTCAGAACAATAATCCGCTTACTTTTCTGCAAAAAGACTTCAAAGACGGCTTGGAAATACTTCACAGGACACCAGGACTGCAAAATCTGCATTCCGATGACGTAATACAGGCCTGTAAAAACTACACCTCGGTGCTTCTGGACGACAAAATGTATGTTACAAACCGCTATTCATTCCCGAAATTTCTTCAAACAAAAAACTTTACGGACTATCTGCCACAAAACTTTGTCCGGGAAAACTTTATTCTCTACGACCAAAAAAAACAGCCTCAAAACACAGGACAACCACAAACTCAAACTCCGCCAGAAATCTCATTTGAGGACGCAAGGCAAGAATTTTTAATCAAAATGCAAAATGATCCGCGGTTTATAAAGCCAATATTCTGCCATTTTGCCGCAATCTGGGATTCGTGCTCACGTCCGAAAGGCGAGGAATATTTCCGCTGGCAAAACGAAATGATAAAAGACGACTGGTCGCAAAACTATCTGAAAATGCAGACGTAAAACAAAAATCACGCTGAAAAACAAAGGAGGCCATTATGAAAATGTGGAAACACTGCACTGTTTGCAATTCAAATTATCCGTATGGGCAGCTGATTTGCTACAAGTGCATCCGAAATATGCAAGTTGATACAAGCCAAAAAATCAACTGGCTTGAAACATCTTTTGCAAAGTCGTTAAAAACGCAGACAGGCGAAACTTTGCCGTATTTAATTCGTCTGCACAACGATTATCCGTTGCCAGAAGAACTTCAAGTTTACGGCGACTGCTACACGTGCAAAAAACAGTCGTACTGCTCGAATTTTGGAAACTACAAGCACTATTGTCCGACAGAAGAACAGGTTTTGTGTTCGTGCCGTGAGTGCTGCCAGAAAGCAAAAAATTATTACAAAGAGAAAGACAGGAAGAAATGAAAAGCGTCAAAAAATATTTTAATCTCTGGCTTCCATTTGAAACAAAAGAGGAGCAGTTAAAAAGAATTCCAGACGGAAACGAAAACGGAACTGACAACGAAAAACTGCTTTTCTTTCAAAAAAAGTTTTTGGAAACCGAAGATGACAAATATTTTTTGAAAATTTGGATTTTGTTCCGGCTTCTTTGCTTAAAAGCAGTCAAAAAAGAAAAAAGGACAAAGGGTTTTTATCTTGCTAGAGAAGAAGAAGCCTACAAAGCGGATATAGCAGTGGAGTATTCGCTCCGCCGTTATTTGTCATATAAGCAGACAAAGGGCGAACTTTATTGCATTACGAATTTTATTGCAGAAGCTTACAACAGTGTAATGCACGCACTTTATTCAGAAAGTGAAAATGACTTTTTTTTGGAAAAGTGCAGGGAACTAAACGGCAAGCCACTGGAGGAGGTAAAAAAACGCGCCAATTTTATAACACAAATTGACCTGGCAACCAGCATAAAAAAAACAGAGACAGACGAGGCGCAGCTTCTTCTGTTTAGGGAGGAACTGAAAGAAAAATGAAAACCAAAATCTGTAAAAAAAACGGCTGCGGAAGAACGGCGGAAGGTGGAAAAGAATACTGCCACATTCACCAGAATTTGGAGGGAAAACGAAAGGTATTCACTTTTCGGGGCAAATCAAAAGAATGGCACAATCTTTATGAAAGTGCAAAATGGCGGAAAACATCAAAGAAATTCTTAAAAAAATATCCTTTCTGTTTTATTTGCGGAAAGCCCGCAAGAATCGCAGACCATATAACGCCACACCGCGGAAACCTTGAACTTTTTTATGACGAAAACAATCTTCAACCGATGTGCTGGAGCTGTCATTCAAGAAAAACATTCAAGGAAAACGGTAATTTCAGGAGAAAAACGGAAAATGAAATTTAACAGACTGACAGAAAAGGAAAAGGCGACTATCGGAGTTTACAGGAACAGCGAGCTTTCATGCTATCTATGCGGAAATCAGCAATCCTGCGGAAAGAAAAAAGCAGGCTTCGGAATGGATAGAATCTGGCTTATCAATGAACACATAGATGATAATGACTTCTGCCAGCGGGCGGAGGCTTATGTAAAAGCCACAAATCCGATCGCGGACAGAATCAAGCAGTGCTTCGAGCCGGCCGAAAGCGAAAAAGACTTCTTCGAAAAGCAGATTGACGGCTGGGAACCAGTTCCTCATTTCTACAACGGAAGAAAAGACAGTTTCTGGGACTTGGTAGAGAAATAATAAAAAAGGAGAAAAATAAGATGACAACAATGATAGCAGGAGCAGGCTATAAAATAAATCATTATAGTAGACGCGGTTATATACTTTTAGCCATTGCAATCGTAAAACAAGCGATAAGAGATGCAAAAGAAAAACCAGAACGATACAAAAGTTCAACAATAAGATTTTTAAAAAGCGATTCTTTCATTATTTCTCTTGCGGGGCTGAAAGACACAACTTGTAGCAGCCTTATTAACGAAATAAATACATATAAAAAAAAGACAACAGAAAAAGAAAAATATTATTCCCAGTTGAGTAAACAGTTTGGAATTTATCCGGAAGATTATGAGACATGGGAGAAGTACAGAAAGGCAATTTACGCGAAAAAATACTGGCTCGAGCGGAAGGAAAAAGGAGACAAGAAATGACATTTGATAAATCAAAAGTTTACACTGCACTTAACGCAGATGAACTAAAGGTAGGCGACAAGGTTTTTGTTGCTGATAATATAGCAGAACTAAGAAGAATTGTTGAAAAGTCTTCAACTAAAGATGCGAGAAAGATAGTCCATATCAGGAAAGACAATGAACCTTATAGGTTTTGTGTAAAGAGTATTGATGCAGAACTTTGTTTTGGCTTCAATCTTGCCTATCTTGTAGAGCGAGCAGAAGAAAATGAGGAAATATAAAAGAAAATGACAACAGATGAAGGATTGAAATATTTGAAAAATAAAATCTCATTAGAGTTAAAAGATGTTTCTACTCAACAGGGATTTGAAATTATTTGTAAAAGACTTGATGCGGCAGAAAAAGAAAATGCAGAACTAAATAATGAAAAGGGGAAAGCAGAAATGACAGAGGAAAAGAGAAAAAAAAAGGTCTACATAAGCGGACAGATAACTGGACTTGATGAAGAGGAGTACAAGGCTCTTTTCAACAAAGCGGCGGATGTTCTCCGCCAGTTTGGATATGAGCCAGTAAATCCAGCGACACTAGACGAAACAGAAAATACAAAAAATTGGAGCTGGCACGACTACATGAAGCGCGATATAAAAATGATGTGCGACTGCGACTATATTTACCTTCTTCCGAACTGGAGAAATTCCAAGGGCGCAAAGTTTGAATATATGGTGGCGGACTTGTTGAACATTCCGTGTCTTAATTTGCAGG
This sequence comes from Treponema berlinense, assembly GCF_052273165.1. Lineage (GTDB taxonomy): Bacteria > Spirochaetota > Spirochaetia > Treponematales > Treponemataceae > Treponema_D > Treponema_D berlinense_A. The sequence continues at coordinate 28,906 of NZ_DAVZIU010000024.1, forward strand.
ATGTTCAAGAGGCTGCAGGTTAAAAAAGACTATACATAAAATACGGAAATAAAATGCCCCGGAAGTCTAATCGCTTTCGGGGCTTTGGCGGATTAAAAGCAGGCAGAGAAGAGCTTAAAACACAAATTGAAAAAATGAGTTGTCAAGTAATCCTTAACAACTCTTTTAATCCGCTATGCTTTCAATGCAAGCTCAACAAGAAATCTTGATAATGAAAGACCAGCTTTTTCCGCTTTTTCGCGGATTA
>NZ_DAVZIU010000025.1:0-28794 GCF_052273165.1 Treponema berlinense
CCGATAATCTTCCTGATGGCTGGGTTTATGGAAAATATCTTGATATTAAAAAATAAAAGAGAATCATCTCCTGTATAATTACTTTATTTCCACGCTCATATAATAGAACAATTTTTTATCTGTAAAATATAACATTCAGTTTTATTAATGTTTCTATTAAAAGAATTTTTTTAATTTTGGGTGATGTTTTTTTATTCTTCAGTTTATGAAAGATGCCGGCATTTTTGCTAGAGTTCCTGTTATTGTTATAAGTGCCGACAGCGACGCTAAGACTGAACGCGAATGTCTTAAACTTGGCGCTTCTGACTTTATCCGCAAATCTTTTGATAATACTATCGTTGAATATCGTCATTTTGAAAGCGGAAATCATATTAAGCGCGTTAAAGGTTTTACTCGGATTCTTGCAAAGAAAATTTCTCAAAAATATCCTGAATATAATCTGACTCCTGAAAGTATAGAAGTAATTTCTGACGCAAGTGCTCTTCACGATTCAAAAGCCAGGGTTAAAACTCAGGTGGACATAAAAAGTCCATTTTTTGTTTTGTGCGCGGATGTGTAAATGAAAGTTCTGAGGCGTGCAGTAATAGTCTTTCGCCTTTTTCGCAGTGGCCGTAGAGGGTATCTCCTATGATTGGAAGCCCGAATCCGTGGCTGTCTGCCGCTGCAAGTCTAAGCTGGTGTGTGCGTCCTGTATGCGGAATAAATGTTACCCTTGTTGCGGGGCGCCGGCTTTTGTCTGGAGCGGTGTAATATTCAACATTTTTTATCTGCCATTGTGTGACTGCGCTTTTGCCGTTTTCTCTATCCCATATTTGATGGGGCCTGTTTTCTGTATCCAGACGGAAAAACAGTTCCATAGTTCCGTTTTTTTCTATTCCTTTTTTTGCAAGAATTCCGTCTATGAGAGCAATATATTTTTTGTGAACTTCCCTTGCTTCAAACTGGCGGTTTAATTCCCTGTGCGCTTCTTTTGTAAAGGCGAGCACTAGAAGTCCGCTTGTTTCCATGTCCAATCTGTGCACTGACGGCTGTTCTATGCAGTCTGGAAAAAGTTTTTTTACTCTGTTTACTATGCAGTCCTGTTTTTCTGGTCCACGGCCGGGAACGCTCAAAACTCCGCTTTGTTTGTTTACTACTATTATGTCGCTGTCACGGTATAAAATTTCAAGACCTAAAATTGAAGGAAGAATAAGTGAGCATCGGCTGTCGCAGGGCGGGTAAAGTTCTGGTTTTGTGCGGGTATGTTCAATTTGGGCGGTTTTGCCGTTTAGGACAAAATGTATTTTTGTTTCTGCCATGCTCAGCGGAATAAGTGAGTTTTTAAAGGCATAGTTTAAAAGTTTTGGAGCGCAACAGTCGCCTGTTCCTGTCGGCGGAAGTTTTTTTGTCTTTTGGTAATCTATAATATCTAAAAGTTTGCGTTCTTTTTTGTCTGCGCAGCAGAATGAATATTTGTCAAAAACTTTTAAAAGAGAAGCGTCGCAGAGTTTTTCGCGCTGTTTTTTTAATTCTGATTGTTTTTGAGGCAAAACCTCTTTTTTTATCTTGTCCGTAAGCTCGTGAATTTCAAGGTCGTTTTCTTCCAGGGCTTTTAGAATCTGCTCGTTGGAAACTACTGGTTCAACAAAGATTCCTGGAATCTCGCCTTTTAAGCTGCAGCTTATGCCCGAAACTGTAATTAGATTTACAACTTCGCCTTCTTTTGCGTCCGTTTTTTTGCAGACGAGTACACCGAGCATTACGAGAGAATTGTTTCGTTCGTCGGAAGGTTTTGAGTCGCGGAGCAAAGTTATTGAACCGCTGCCGAGTTTTTGCAAGATGTCTAAAATTACGGCAGTGGCTCTTTCTTGTTCAAATGGAGGAAACAACTTTATTTTTTTAAGAGGGCTGCAAACGGATTGTAGGTATCTCCGTCGTCAGAATCCTGAGATTCAAGATATGTTTCTGCTTCGTTGTCCTGTTCTGCAGAAGTTGCCGGAGAAAGAGATATTCTCTTGTTTGCAACGTCGATTTTTTGAACAACTACGTCAAATTCTTCTCCAACCTTAAACTTTTTGCTTAAGTTTGTTGTTGTACTTACGTCTTCGATTTCGCTTATGTGGACAAGTCCGTCAATTCCTGGCAAAAGGTTTACAAAAAGACCAAAGCCTGCAATGCGTGCAATTTTTCCGCTTATTTTCTGTCCAGGCTTTAGATTTTCTGTTACGTTTTCCCAGGGATCTTTTTCGAGGGCCTTAAGGCTCAAACTTACCTTTGAACGGTCTGGATGCTGTGTGTTCCAGTCTGCCTTTATGATTTTTGCTTCGATTTTCTGTCCAACACTCAAAACCTCAGAAACGTCATTTATGCGCTGGTGGCTGATTTCGCTGATTGGAAGAAGAGCCTGAAAACCGTCAATATCTACGAATGCTCCGTAAGACTGGATTGATTTTACTGTTCCGCTTACGATGTTTCCTTCGCTTAGTTTTCCTGAAAGTGCGTTTACCTTTGCATTTTCTGTTTCTTCTTCGAGCCTTCTGTTGGAAACAATGATGTTTTTTCCTTCGTTTTTGAATTCGCTGATTAAAAATGTCATTGTTTTTCCGATGTATTCTGCAGGTTCCAGACGGTTTTTGTAGCCCATTTGGCTGTAAGGACAAAATGCGCGTGTCTGTCCGATTTTTACTTCAAAACCGCCCTTAATTTCTTTTTCTACGTGTCCTTCGACTGGAAGCGCGTTGTTGAAGGCGTTTTCGAGAATCTGAAGTCCTGCGTTTTCGCCTTTGATTTTTGTCGTAAAGTGGAGTTCATCGCGGCTTGAGCCTACAAAATAAACTTTTACCTTGTCGCCTTCTTTTACTGTGCAGTTTCCGTTTTCGTCGGTAAAATCTGCCTTGTCTACAAAACCCTCGCTTTTTAGTCCGAGGTCAATAAAAACTGTGTTGTCAGAAACCTGTACAACTGTTGTTTCGATTTCGTCGCCAGTATTGAATTGAATCATTTTTTGTTTTCCTTTTTAAATTTGTTTTTTAGTTTAAATGTCGGTTTTTAATGTGGTTTTTGTGCAGAAATTTTTGCGTGCAAGCACGTGGCAGGGATTGTAGGGGCGGCAAAGCCGTTCGCTTGCGAATGAAACCCCGAAAAGCCCGGTTTTTGCGTTGCAAAAAGCCACCCGAATTTCAAAACTTTTTTTATTCTACAATCAAAACGAATTTTGTTCAAACAGTCCGTTTATAAGATTGTAGGCAACTGAGCCTGGAGGCGGAATTTTTGGGAGCTTGTCTAAGTCAAACCATTTTGCCTGCTTGAGTTCTGTTTCCTGGATTTTTATTTCGCCACTTTCCCAGTCGCAGTAAAAAGCAAGCATGAGCTGATCTGGATACGGCCATGCCTGGCTTCCTGCATAACGGATGTTTTTTACATTTAGACCAGTTTCTTCTTTTACTTCGCGGACAACGGTCTGTTCTATTGTTTCGCCTGTTTCGACAAAACCTGCAATGCACGAAAAAACTCCATCATTTCTGTTTTTGTGTTCTGCAAGAAGGATTTGTTTTTCTTTTTGGACTACGATTATTACTGCTGGTTCAAGTTGTGGAAAGTATTGCCGGTCGCAGTTTGGACAGAACTTTGCAACAAAATGTTCGTCGTCTTTGAGCGGAAATCCGCAGTATGAGCAAAATCTCTTGTTTTTTCTGAAATTTAAAAGTCCTTTTGCGCGCGAAGCCTTTGTTACTATGGAAGGATTTTTCCTTGATTCCCAAAAATAAGAGCGGAGCGCAACTTCCTGACAGCCAGCAGGAACAGGACAGTCTTTTTCGAGTTCGATTGCCGAAAAATTGTATTCTTCGTCGTTAAACCAGTCCGAAGCAACGTTTAGTTCAAAGCATCTGCTTAAAACGTTTTCGTCTGGAAGTTTGTCGTTTTGCAAGATTATGTTGTTTCCGCAAAAAATAAAATGGTCTTTAAGGTAAGATGTCAATTTTTTAGAAATTAGTGCCATATAAAAATAATATCACGAAAATTTGCTGCGGTGTAGAAAAATTTTATTGGAGCGCATTTTATTTTCTAACCGTCCCTGCACAGTTCCGCTTTTGGCTCCATCCGCCAGAAGGCGGACGCTTTCGCGCTGTTCCGGCACGGGCTAAGTTTTTCTTAGTCAGCCCATAAGTTTTACTGTGCAGCCGATTTTTGCTTTTATGCTTTTTAGCGTTGAGCTTGTTTTTTGCCCGGAATTTACATATTCTCCTTGGTATTCGTCTGAATGGTAGTCTGAATAAAGATCGCCGCGTCCGTTTTTTATGTTAAAAAGCGTTTCTAGTCCAAGATTTAAATCAAAGCGTTTTGAAAGGCTTAGTGCAGTGTCCAGATTTATTTTTATGCTGTTAAAATACGAAATCTGCCTTTGCCTGTAGTGCTTTTTGTACATGAGTTTTGTCGATTTGTCCTGGGCGTAGTGTGTGTCGATTGAATAAAAATAACTTACCGGCGAAGCAAACAGAGAAAGTGTAAATTCAATTTTTTGCTCGGGCCTCAGCCTGAATTTAATTCCTGTCCACGAAAAAAATGTGTGCCTTAAATAATCGATTTGCGCAAGTTTTAATGTTTTTCCAGTTTCTGGATTGTAATACGGATAGTGCTTCGAAGAACTGTCGTGCCACCAGTGCCTGCAGTCTTCGCTGTACCAGCCTTCTGCTCCTTTTTTTCTGTAAAAAGAGTCGTAATTGTATTCTGCGCTTAAAACTGGCGAAAATGTAAAATTTTTTGTGGCTTTTATATCGTAAAAAAAACTAACTTTTGTCGAGTAATATTCCTTTGAAAAATTGGTTCCTGTCGAAAAAGTTGTCTTCATCGAATAGTCGTTTGTATTGAGCCAGTCCGAATCCCTCATTTGTCCGGATTTTGCATTTTGTGGTGCGGTCTCAAAATCTGCATTTAAGTTAAAGTTCTTAAATGCGGTTTTTAATTCTGTTCCGTAAATAAAAAGTTTTCGTTCCCATTCGAGAAAGCTTATTTTTTTGTTGGAAGGAAAACTGTAGTAGAGAATTTCTTCGAGAGTGCCGTTTGTAAAGCCTGCATACGGTTCAATTTTTATAAAACTTTCTTTTTTTTGTGCGCAGATTGGCGTTAAAAAAAATATAATATATAGAAGAATAAAGTTCGTTTTTTTGAAAATGTACATAATTTAATATATCAAAAATAATCGTTTATTGTAAAATTCATTTTTTACCGATAAAATAGTGTAAATAAATTTTAATGCCGTTTTTCGGCAGTGTTTTACAGAGGTTTGTATGATTAAGGAATTTTTGCCTTACGATAAAGTTAGAAATGATGCCATAAAACTTGGTCATAAAATTTTGCAGGACGGTTTTGTTCCAGACATTATTTATACTTCGCTTCGTGGCGGAGCTTATATGTCGAACGTTATAAGTGAATATTTTAAACTCGCCCTCAAAGGTAAAAAACCTGTTTTGTATGCGGCAGTTGTTGCCCGCTCTTATACCGATATTAAAGAGCACGATTGTGTTCGTATTGACGGATGGACTTATTCTCCTGAGTATCTTCGTCCTGGAGATAAAATCCTTCTTGTTGATGACATTTACGATTCTGGTCGCACACTCAACTTTTTGGTCGAAGCATTGCTTGAAAAAGGTGTTCCGCGCAGCGACATAAAGGTTGTTGTTCACGATTATAAAAATTTTACATATAAGAAAACGCTTCCGATTAAACCTGATTATTGGTGTCGTAAATTCGACATTAACAGCGAAAACGATGACCGCTGGATTCATTATATGAGCCACGAACTTGTAGGGTTAAAGCCGGAAGAACTTGAAAAGCATTATTACAGCCAGGATCCAGAATTAAAAGAAATTTTGAGTCCGTTTTTTTAATAAATAAGGATTTTTATAGTCTTGCCAAAAAAATCTGGGTTAGCTGAATGAGAGATTTTTTATGAAGAAAAAGTTTGTTTTTACATTTTTTATTTTCAGTTTTTCAGTTTTTTGTTTTGCTCAAAGGGTTATTTCGCCTGTCGCTGGAAATTTTTGCAATAAACAGCCTCTTGTGCTTGATGTCAGCGACGGTGCGGAGTGCTTTTATTCTCTTTCTGGAACAGATCCTCTTACTTCTGGTTTTGCTTATGACGGACCAGTTTTGATTGATACTTCTGGACGCATAAATTTAAAAATAACTGCAATACGTGGTGATTTGAAAGAAGAAATTGAAATAAATTACAATGTTCAGGAACAAAATCCATTTGAAGAACCATCAGAAAGCTTTTCTTTTATTAAAAATTGTGTAAATTCCGGCGTTTATTTATATGAAAACGAAAAACCGCTAGAGATTCCTTCTTCGTTTAGTTATTGTTTTGATGATGACAGGATTTTTCTTAAAGGCCAGAAACTTGTTCTTGATACGGAAAATTGTCTTTCGAGATATTTGCCGTGTCTTGTTTCTGACGGAAAAAATGAATGGCGTTTTGTAATTTTTGTTTCTGGAAACCAGATTGGAACGCTTTCAAAGTATTCGATTCCTTTTGAATTTAAGGAATGGAACAGTTTTTGCTTTACTGGCGAAAAACTCATTTGGCAGCTTGATGACGGAGATTGGTCTGCTTCTAAGCTTCCTGTAAACATTGATCGTAGTGTAAAACATACTTTAAGATGGCAGAGCGTTGCCTTTGAAGTCGGAAACCCTGTTCAGTCTTTTGTAATTCCTACAGAACCAGAGATTATTGTAAACGAAAAAATTGACAGTGCCGTAAATTTTTCGATTGAAGGAGATTTGCGTTACAGAATGGAAATTGTTTCGACTGGTGTAAAAAATCAGCCGGAAAAAATAGACGGTCTTTTTACTTCTGCAACTTTTGATACCTTTGAAGGAGACAGTATTTCTGGAACTGCGGTTTTTGCTTTTTATGCCGACGGCGTTTTTTTGGGAACAAAGGAAAAAGAATTTGCTATAGATAAAAAGCCTCCTCGCTCTCCTGAATTTAATTCAAATACAAAAAAATTCTATTCCAGGAACCCTGTTGAGCTTTCTATTAAAACTGAAGAAGGTGCAGAAATTTTTTATGCGGTAAGCAAACCTCTAAAAATTTCTGAGACTCTCGCATCAAGTGCACTTTCTGCGGATTCCCCTGAATTTTTCGAAGTAAAGGCTGATAAATTTGAAAAATATTTGGATTCGTTTATGCTTGGAAGCAGTGACGGCGCTGTTGTTTTTTACAAAGTTTGCGCATTTGCAAAAGATAAAAAAGGGAACGTGAGCAACTGCTCTGAATTTTGTGTAGTTATTGACGAAGATAATTATTACCTTGATTCTTCTGGAGTTGCCAGCAGTTTAGAAAATACAGTTGATGAGGATTGCGACGGAACTGCCGAAAATCCTTTTAGAAGTTTTGAGCAGGCCTTAAAAGTTTTAAATTCCAGAAGGTTTACAAGATTTTATGTGAACGGAACTTTTAAACTTCCTTCTGGCGAAAACGTAATTTCTTCAAACTGTATGTTTTTGGCACAGAAAAATTCTCAGATAATTGTTCCGTCTGACGCAAATATTGTCGTGCGCAATGCAAGTTTTGAAGCGGACAACCTGGTTTTTAGAAAAAATCGCGAAAGCAACTGTGCGTCAAATTCAAAATTCTTTGTTCTGGAAAACTCGACAGCTCTTTTTAACTCTTCTGAGTTCGCTGGCATTTTTGAAGAAAACGGAATTGGTTTTGACTGTAAAAATTCTGTAGTTGAATTTAACGGTTGCGGTCTGACTATGCAATCGGATTCTTATGTTTGTGCATTGAGCGGACTTGATTCAAAAATTGCTGTAAAAAATAGCCGTGTTTCGGCAGTTTCTCAGACAGCGGTTAATTTTTCTCTCAACGGCGGACAGTTTGACTTGACTGATTGTTCTTGTCGTGTAACTGCGCATCTTGGACGAATTGCCGAACTTTGCGCGGTAAATGCAAGTCTTTCAAAAAATTCCTACATAGGCAGTTTTGAAAAAAAAGCACGTGGAATTGTTCCTGTTTGGAGAGACAGAGACTCTAAAATTTTACAGGATATTGAAAATTCTTCGAGTGGATTTTAAAATTGCTTTAATTTTTTTAGTTTGGAATAAAAATGATTTTAACTTGTGGTTTAGACGAAGCTGGTCGCGGACCTCTGGCTGGTCCTGTTTCTGCTGGTGCTGTAATTTTGCCAGAGGATTTTCCGTTTGAAATTTTAAATGATTCAAAAAAAATGACGGAAAAAAAGCGCGAAGTAGCGGAAAAACTTATAAAAGAAAAAGCGTGTTGGGCTGTTTCTTTTGTTGATGAAAAAAAAATTGATGAAATAAACATTTTACAGGCAAGTATGCTTGCAATGAAAAATGCCTATGACGAAATGCTCAAAAAGCTTCCTCTATGGCTGGAAAAAAACGGCTTTAATTTGTCAGAAAAAATCGATATTACTGCGATTGTCGACGGAACTAAGTGCCCTGAAGTTTCGTGCAGTGTAAGGTGTGAGCCTAAGGCTGACGGAAAATACTGCGAAGTTATGGCGGCTTCGATTCTTGCAAAGGTTGCACGCGATAGGCTTATGCTGGAATATGATAAAAAATATCCTGAATACGGTTATGCTAAGCACAAAGGATACCCGACAAAAGCGCATCGCGAGATTTGCAGAAAAATCGGGCCAAGTCCGATTCAGAGATTGAGTTTTAAATTCTAAGTTATTGAAATAAAAGTCTGTTGATTTTATAGTTTAAAAACTTTATATTTATTTGATATTACATTTTTAAGGAAGGAAGCTATGGGTATCCGCGGGGAACTTTATACTACAGAAGTTGTTTTAGACAATCGTTCATATTTTTTCAACGTAAAGGAGAACCGCAGCGGCGACATCTTCCTTCAGATTGTTGAAAGCAAAAAAGGCGACGGTGCAGATTTTGACCGCCTTCAGATTTCTATTTTTCAGGAAGATATGCAAAAAGTTCTTGGTGGACTTGATTCTGCCCTGAGATTTATCGACAAAGAACAGAAAGCACGCAAAAAGGCCCGTGCTGAAAAGAAAACTCTTAAAGCCGAAAAATACGGACCAAAGTCTGAAAAACGCATTTACCGCAAAAAAGGCGAAGAAGACAAACGCCTTCCTGATGGCATCAAACGCACTGGAAAAGTAATTCACATAAAATCAAAGACAGAACCTGCTGAGGATAACGTTTCTGATTCAGAATAAAAATAATGTAAATGCTGGAAAACTGCCATTAAGAATGATTTTTGTCATTTTTAGTGGCAGTTTTTTTTTAGTTTTAACTGCTCTTTAGCTGTGATTTTTTCAATTTGGCCAGTGAATGTTTCTGCCAGAGATTTACAGAAAATCTTTGCAGACTTCTTCGACCGCAACAAAAAGTTTTGCGATTGCGTCGGAAGTTGTGAGCGGACCAAAACTGAACCTTACTGCCGTGTCCTGAATGTCGCGGCTTATGTTCATTGCGGCTAGAATCGGGCGGTTTTGCTTTTTTGCCGAGCAGGCGCTTCCTGTCGAAATGCAAAAACCTTTTGAGTCGAGTGCGCGTACCATAACGTTTCCAGGAATTCCTTTGAACGCGGCTTGAAGAACATATGGGCTGAAAAGTTTTTGTGTGTTATCAGATGTGTCAGCGCGAATGGCTGGTACGAGTGCGCAGTTCGGAAGCGATTTTAGCGATTCGATGAAGTTTTTTAAGGCTGCCTTTTGTTCTTCAAAGTTGAGCGGCACGTAATACTTTTCGAGACATTTTGCAAAGGCGATTGCGCCAAAGAGATTTTCTGTTCCTGAGCGTATGTTTTTTTCCTGGCCACCACCTGTTAAGAACGGTTTTATGTCTTTTTTTAAAACCAAAATTCCGATTCCTCGTGGACCGCAGATTTTATGCGCGCTTAAGGCTGCGCTGTCTATTCCCGGATAGTTGAGGTTGAGCGGAATTTTTCCTGCTGCCTGAACGCAATCTACGTGAAAATGTGGCCGTCTTTTTCCTTTTGTTTTTTCTGTAATTTTGTCTGCAATTTCGTAAATCGGTTGAATGCATCCAGTTTCATTATTTACCGCCATTACTGTTACGTAAAGCGTGTCGGAAGTGATTTTTTCTGCGATTGAATTTGCGCTTATAAAACCGTTTTTGTCTGGGTTTACGGTGATTATTTCTAATCCGTGTTTTTTTAAGACGGAGGTCTGTTCTCTAAGTGCTGGATGTTCGATTCCGCTTATGATTATACTTCCGCGCCTACCTTGAGAGTCGACTTCGCGGTTTAAAAGCGAAAGCAGAGGAATGTGATCGCTTTCTGTTCCACCGCTCGTAAAAAAAACTTCTTCTGTTTTTACGCCGATTACTTTTGCTGCGAGTGTGCGAGCGTTTTCAAATGAAAGCCGTGCCTTTTGTCCTTCGGAGTGTACGGCAGAAGGGTTTGCGCCAACTTCGAGGGATTCTTGCAATGCCTGAGTTAAAATTTCAGGGTCGGCGGGAGATGTTGCCGCCCAATCAAAATATTTTGAAATATCCATTTTTACTTATTCTCACTTTTTACAGAACCGAAAGAACATCTTTTTCATCGACTTCTGTTATGACAGTTTCTCCGACATCTTCCTGCAAAACGAAGCGCACCTTATTTGAAGCATTTTTTTTGTCTTTTTTCATTGCCTCAAAAAGCGCGAGAGCGGCTTCTTTTTCCGAAGCGAATTTTCCGTCGAGGGCAGAATGTAGCGGCTGAGTTTCCCAGCCGAAAGAACAGAGGGCTGATTTTACTGTCTGAACGTAATTTTCCGTGCACAGTCCTATTTTTTTTGAGAGTTCTGCTGCGCGCGCCATTCCCCAGGCAACTGCATCTCCGTGGCTTACTTTTCCGAGACCCGCTCTTGTTTCGAGCGCATGCCCAAAAGTGTGTCCTAGATTTAACTGCATGCGGATGTTTTTTTCGGTTAAATCCTGTTCAACTACAGCAGCCTTTGCATTTACGCAAATTTTTATCATTTCTTCGACGAGCGGATCTTTTCGGTTTTTCAGAATTTCTGGCTTTGAAGCAAGTTTTTCAAAAAGCTTTTTTGAATAGAGTAGGGCGGTCTTTACGACTTCTGCCATTCCACTGCGGTATTCGTTTTCTGGAAGCGACTGAATGAATGAAGGAATTATATGAATTTTCTGTGCTGGAAAGAACGAACCTATCATATTTTTGTACGAATCAAAGTCGCAACCTGTTTTTCCTCCGATTGCAGCGTCGACCATCGAAAGAAGTGTCGTTGGGATAAGTTCGCAAGTTGCGCCACGCTTAAAAATTGAAGCGGCAAATGCTGTCATGTCGGTAATTACGCCACCACCGATTCCTGTAAAAACAGCGGAACGTTTTGCGTTTGAGTCGATTGCAGCCTTACATATTGCGAGAACGCTTTCTATTGTTTTAAATGGTTCTCCGCTGCCTAAAATCAAGAGAACGTCTTTTCCTCGTGTGCCGATAAAACCGTTTTCGATTTTTGGCTGGCTGTAGTTTTCTCCGCGGAAAAAATTTATAAACGACTGCATTTGTTTTAGCGAAGCAACATTTGTGTCTGTCACAAAAATCCGTTGAGGTGAGTTTTCTTCTTCTGATGAATAAAAAATCGAATTTAAATCCGGCTCTCCGCTGTAAAAACGTATAAAAGTTCTGTCAGTGCCTGGATGTACTGGTGGGTAAGCGATGTCTTTTTCTTCAAACTGCATGATTCCTTATTTTATCGAAAATCGCTTTTATTTTAAAGTAAAATTCTAATACGTTTTGTCTGTCATGCTTTCAAATTCGGAAATATTTTTCTGAACACGCGCAATTTCCCGATTTAAAATCTTTTCGTAGTTCAATTTTCCGTTTCCAATTCTTTCGCGTTCGTCTTCCCAGTTTTGAATGTCTGTTAAAGTTAAAAACTGAAATTTTTTTACGTTTGCTTTTTCTGCCCAGAGTTTTGCTTCCTGCCAGTAGTAAAGTCCTGCCTGATAACAACTGAGCGTTTTTTGTAAATTTTCAATGTAAATGTCTTTCCAAGGCGCGTCGTAAAATTTTACGTTTTTTTTGTCGTAAATTCTTCCGAGCCTCATATGCTGTTCGATTAGTTTTAGGTTTATGTGCATCATAAAAAGATAGCGGTATTTTTCCCAATCATTTTTGTCATCGATTTTTACGTTTGCATAGAGCGGATTGCAAAAATCGGCCTTTACGGCCTGTTCAAGCCAGTAAATGTTTTCCATGACGTCGTCTGGATACTGCTGGTAATGAACATGAAAAAGCTTGTAATAATCTTCTTTGTATTTGACCATGTAGGCAGAAGTTTTTTGAGGTGAGAATATAAAAAAACTGACTGTAAAGAAAATTAGCGCAAAAAATTTTTTCACGTTTTTATTGTCGGCATTTTTTTCGTGAATTTTTACATCAGTTTTGAAAGTTCCTGCCAGATTTGCGCGCTTACTTCTTCTTTTGATTTTGCCGCATCTAGACGGACGATTTTCATTCCTGTGTTTTTTGCTTCGTATTCGTCCATGAGTTTTTCGTAGCGCTCTTCTGTTGCCTGTAAAAAGTCTATTTTTTCGTAAATTTCACGTTCTCCGCGAACATCAACTCTTTTAAGGCTTATTTCTGGAGAAATTTTAAAAAAGAAAAGAATCTGTGGAAGTGGAAATGTTGAATTTAGAAGGCGAGGAAGTTCTTCTCCGCAGGTTACGCTCTGGTATGTCAGACTAGAAAAAAAGTATCGGTCGCTTATGACGATTTTTCCGTCGGAACATTTTTTTTCGATTCCGCAGTTTGAGCTACTTTTTCCCCAAAGATGTTCTGCGCGGTCTGCCGCAAAAAGGTATGCGCTTGTCCGAGGATCAAGTTCAATGTTGCCTTTTAAAACAGTTCTCAAGAATTTTCCTGTTGGTGAATCTGTCGGTTCTGCCGTAAAGAAAAATCTCCCGGCTTCTTTTTTTTGTTTTAAAATATTGATTTGTGTTGAAGTTCCTGCTCCGTCGATTCCCTCAAATACAACAAAATTTTTTAAAATCATAATTCCTGAAAAACTCCGTTTTTTTTAGAGTACTTGTTTTAATTTATTATATTGTAATAAATTAAAACTTACGGACGTTTCTAAAAAAATCACTTTGAATGAGTTTTTAGATCTGTCCCACTACTAAAAAAATCAAAAATAAAGTAAAGTGTTAGTCTAAGGAAAGTTCTGAATATTAAAAAAATTAAAACTTTCTGAAAGTCATTTTGCCGTTAAAACAGAGACTGTTCAAGTCAGATGAAGTCGAGAATTCTAAAAACCAGCATTGGAAGCATTATTTTTCTCCTGCTCGTAATTGCAGTTATTGCGTTGATTTTTCCAACATACAAAAAAATCAATGCCGCTGTTTCTGTCGGCGTTTTTAAAATTACCCAAAAAATTGAAGAAAAAACGGGAATTGATATTTCGTACGAGGCTCTTTCGCCTTCGATTCTTTCTGGCATCAGTTTTAAAAATATCAATTTAAAGGATTCCGCAACGAAAAAACAGCTTGTTCAGATTAACAGCGCTGTTCTTTCATATAATTTTCGCGATTTTTTTTCAAAAAAGCCTTTGAATGCAGTAAAACTTTTGCTTTTAGACGGTTTAAAAATTGAATACGATGCCGTAAAAGACGGAGATTTACTTAAAAATCTTTCGGAAATTTTTGAAAAAAACGGTGATGAAAAAAATTATTCAAAAAACCACAAATCTTCTTCCCAAAAATTTATGATTGACGGAAAAGAAATCAATATTCCTTTCAATGTTCAATTAAAAAATATCAGCCTTCATTTTGTCGATTCAAAAAACGATTTTCTTGCAATTGTAAAAACCGTAACTTTTGAACAGCCGCCACTTGCTAAAAACAGCCTCAAAATAAAAACTTCCGGACGGCTTGAGTTAAAATCTGAACTCTTAAAAAACGCAAGCCAGCGAAAACTCGTCGCCTGCGGTTTTGAACTTTCAGGAAACTTTTTTAAAAATCTTGAAGGAAGTTCTTTTCTTCTAAAACTTTCAGAAATAAACCGCGCCGACTTTACGATTTCTAAAATTGATTTTCTTCTTAACTATGCAGATTCAAAACTTGCGTTCAGAACTATGCGTTCTGCTTTTCCGTTTTCTATGCAGTTTGAGGCAAATTTTAAAAATCAGGAACTTTCTTTTGACGCTCAGGCCAGAAAATTTGAGCCCTTAAAACTTATAAAAGTTAAAAACCCGTTTCCGCTTTATAAAAAATTTGTTGAAACAAAATTTTCTGGAACTGCAAAAGCCAAAACTTCGTTTTTAACAAAAGAAGACTTTTTTAATTCGGCATATTTTAAAATTGACGGCGACTGTAATTTTTCTGAAAAAATTGCTGGAAGTCCAGTTACTCTTTCTTACGGTGTTGAATGCAAAAATCAGGTTTTAAAAGTCAATAGATTTGTGGCTGACGGAAAACCATTAAATCTTGATTTGAACGGCGAACTCAACTTAAAGACTCTTGAGCCTTCTCTTGTTTTGAGCCTTCCTCGTTTTCAGATTGCAAATGGCGGAATTTTACAGACCGAACTTTACATCGAACCCTACAAAAACGGTTTTATGTGCTTTGCTCCGCAACTTTTTATGGACGAAAAAAGCTTGACCGCTATTCAGTTTACGCTTTTGCCGTCTGAAAAGTCAGTGGATTTTAGTTTTGAATGCGACGATTATTCTCATGCCGAATACGAAAAAAGTGCAAAAATTGTTATCGAAGGCAGTTTTTTGAACGAAACAGAAAAATTTTTGCAGGCTTCGGTTTCTGTCAGCGATATGTTTTTGGACAGCGTAATCGATGCAACTGCATTTTTTGTTCCCGAAGAAAAAAAAGCTTTGCTTGCAAATATTTCAAAGTCGGCTGGAACTTATATTTTTTCCGACGAAATTTATTTTACGACGGATTTTAAAAGTTTTTCGTTCAATTCGCCTTATTTCCTTTTGGCAAACACAGCAAAAGAAAAGCAACTTCTTACCTTTGCAGTTGACGGTTCTTCAGAAACAATAACCTTGAGTTCTCTCGACTTGCAATACGGAAATCAAACGGCTCATGCTATTGCTGGAATTGATTTTTCGAACGGACTTTCTGATTTTAATTTTTATACCGATCTTGTTGTCAATTCTCTGCCTTTTAGTTTTAGAGGCGCGTGCTCTCAGAATTTTTTGAATGTTTCGGGTGATTACAATTTTAATGCGGCTTTTTCGTTTGAAAAAAATATTTTTGGTTCTGTAGAATTTACTGCCCTGCCTGTTTCGTTTGGAAAAACTATTTTTTCTACTTCCTTAAATACTTCTTTTTCGTGGAATGAAGTTTCTGGAATTGAAGTTGAAATAAATAATTTTGATATTGATGAGCCTTATGGTTCTCTCCGTTTGCATCCGCACCTCGCTTTTACAGGCTCTGCAAATAAATATGGTTTTGTAATGAACAAACTCGCGTATTCTGACGCGGCTTCTGCTCTTGACGGAAGAATGAATGTAGTTTGGAGCCTTAATGACGGAATTTTTGACTCGATTATCGTTGATTTGAATGCAAAAAGCATTTTAAATTCAGAAAAAATAAGCCTTAACGCCGAAGTCCGCAACCTTGAAAAAAAACTTTTGACTTTGGACAATTTAAAAAACGATTTTTATGTCAGCGCCCAGGGAAATCTTTCTGATTTCCCTGCTGCAAGATTTTTTTCTGATCAGAATTCAACAAACAAACTCAATGCAGATTTTTCTCTCTCGGGAACTCCTGTAAATCCTTTTGTTTCGCTAAATTTGCAGAGTTCTTCTATAAATTTTGCTGGTTATCCATGTGTGTTTTCAGGAAATGCCGTTTACGACGATACTGGACTTTCTGTTTCTGAACTTAACGCTAACTGGGGAAAATTCTCGCTTTCGGATTTTTTTGCTGACTTTAATTTAAGGAATTTTTCTGGAAATTGTAATGCAGTCTTAAAAGGAAATTTCCTTGAACTTGATTTTAATATTCCGATAAAAACTTCGATAAACTGTTTTGCTCAGGGAAATTCCCCTGTCAAAAATTTTGTTGTGACTGTCAAAAGCGAAAAAATGACAGGTTCTTTCTTTCCGACTGAACAAAAACTCGACTTAAAAATTACAAAAGGCGACGATGTTATAGATTTTGTTTCTGCAAACGGAAGGGGAATTTCTGGAAGTTTTATTTCAGGACAGGTTTTAACAGTAAAATCTGGGCCTGATTCTCCGCTCGGCTTTAATTTGAACGGTTCTATAATTCACAACCAGCTTGATCTGAATATAAAAAATATAAACGCTGATATGAAAACTTTTTGCCAGGCTTTTAGCATTCCTTTTGTAAGATTTACAGGCGGAAAACTTTCTGGAGCAGTAAAAATCGGCGGGCTTACAACCGACCCTGAATATACAGGTTCCGTTGTTATTTTAAATCCTGAGTTTTATGTTCCAATAGTTTCAAAAAAACTTTTCCGTTCTGACAAGGTAATTGCGCTTGCTTCCCAAAATCATTTTATCGTAAAACCAACTTTATTCACTGTAGAAAAAAATCCTGTGAACGTTGGCTTGAATATTGAATTTGACCGCTGGAAAATCGGTACTCTTGACTGTCTGATTGAAAGTCCTCGTGGACAGTTTATTCCTGTTGATTTAAAACTTCCTTTGGTTCATTACAAGGGGTTTGCTGCCTTTGAAAAATTTTTGATTCACATGACGACGGATACTGTCGGTTTTTCAGGAAAAATCTTTGGTGAACGTGCAGAAATTGAAATTATCCGTGACGGTTTGAATATGGAACACATAAAAAAGCCACTTTTTGACTTCCTTGTAAACCTTAAACTTCAGGTAAAAAATAAAGTTCAGATTCTCTTTAATCCTCTGTTGCGCGGTCTTATTGTGCCTGACAATTATCTTGATCTTTATATTGATACTTCGACAGGAGATCTTTCTGCAAAAGGGGAGGTAAACCTGCGTGGTGGCGAAATTGTCTGGCTCAACAGAAGCTTTTATATGAAGGAAGGAAAAGTCGTATTTAACGAATATAATGAAGTTTTTGATCCTCGAATTACAGTTCGTGCAGAAACCCGGGAACGCGACGAAAACAATAATCAGGTGACAATAACTCTGTCGGCAACGCAACAAGCCTTAAGTCAGTTTAATCCTCGCTTTACCGCAACTCCTGCAAAGTCTGAAAACGAAATTATGGAACTTTTGGGTCAGGTTATTTCTGGAAATTCTGAAAACGTTGCTTCTCTTGCAATGGCAGGCGGAGATTATCTTATGCAGGCAACGGTAATGCGTACTGTAGAGAATACATTGCGTGAATTATTGAATTTTGATATATTTTCCGTTAGAACAAATATCCTTCAAAACGCCGTAAAGCAAAGTCTTGAGAAGAATTCTGCTGGCAAGCAGCTTTCTTTCAGTAACTTTTTCGACAATTCGGCTGTTTATGTAGGTAAGTACTTTGGTAGTGCAATGTATGTTGATGCTTTAATGCACTGGAGTTATGACGAAACAAAGGCAAAGAACGAAGATTCCGTTCGTGGACTTGTGTTTCAGCCTGAATTTGGTTTTGAAATGTCTTCACCGTTCGTTAATATAAGATTTGGAGTTTCTCCAGATCTGGAAGCAATCAAGAACAGTCTGTGGATTCCTTCGACGTCGGTTACATTGTCCTGGAAGCACTTATTTTAAAATGTTTATAATAACTGAATATGACTAAATTTCTTGGTAATTGGAGTTAATATGTCTTTCAAGCGTTTTAATTTCGCTTTAATTTTTTGTGTGGCAATCTGCGCTTTTTCACCTTGTGTTGTTTCTGCTCAGGAGAATGACAAAGTAACAGAATCTGATGAAAACTGGTTTTATGGAAAACTTATAAAATCAATTTCTTTTAAGAATTTAAAATCTGTAGATTCAAAAGAGCTTGAAGGAGTAACTAGTGGCTTTATCGGAAGAAAATTTTCTGATGAAGTTTTTGGAAATCTTCTGGACAGAATTTATGCGCTCGATTTTTTTGATGAAATAAATCCTGAAGCTCTTCCAGGTGATGCTAAAAAAAATACAGTTTCGATTGTATTTTCTGTAACTGAACGTCCTGTTGTAACTAGAATTACATTTTCTGGAAACCGTCAGATTCGTACGACAGAATTAAAAGAGGCAGTTTCTCTTAAAGAAAAAGATATTTTTGTTGAAGGCAAGATGCTTGTCGATGAGCGTTCTTTGCGCGATGTTTATCTAGGAAAAGGTTTTACTAATGCCCGCGTAACTGCAAGTTCAAAACAGACTCAAAAAGGCGTTGAAGTTAATTTTAAGGTTGATGAAGGTCGTTCGACTGTAATTGCAAAGTTGGATTTTCGTGGTAACAAAGTTGTTTCGAGCAGGACTTTAAAAAGCAAGCTTACGCTCAAAGAAACAGGTTTAATCAATAAAGGCGCATTTCAGGAATCTGAGCTCGAAGCGGACAAGCAGGCGATTACGGCTTATTATCAGAATCTGGGGTATATAGATGCGGAAGTTATCGATGTTACAAAAGAAACTGCTGTAAATGAAAAGAAAAACCGCGACGAACTTACAATCACTTTTGTTATTGTCGAAGGCTCTCAGTACACTTTCGGTGGAATGACTTTTAAGGGGAATATAATTTTTTCGAGTGAAAAACTTAATTCTTTTGTAAAACTTAAGACTGGCGCAGTTTATAATCAGCAGAAATATCAGGAATCTGTAATGGCGATTGCCGATTTGTATTATGAAAATGGCTACACTTCAAACCGTTTTCAGCCAATTCCTATGAAAGACACAAACAATAAAGTTATTTCGTATGAATTTCATATTACAGAAAGCGTTCGAAGCCACGTAGAAAGCATTTCCATAAAAGGAAATACTCGCACAAAAGAGGAAATCATTCGCCGTGAAATTCCTATTGAAAGCGGAGATATTTTTTCTAAGGCAAAACTTACGACAGGTCTTAGAAATCTGTACAACTTACAGTATTTTAGCGCAGTTGTGCCTGACGTTGTGCCTGGTTCTGAAGAAAATCTTGTAAACCTTGTTTTTTCTGTAGACGAGCAATCTACGACTTCTATTGAATTTGGCGTTACTTTTTCAGGTGTTTCTGACCCAGACGACCTTCCGTTTGCTCTTTTTGTAAAATGGCAGGATTCTAACTTCCGCGGAACTGGAAAATCAATCAGCGCAAGTTCTACGATTGCAACTGACGAGCAGTCTGTTTCTTTGAGTTTTGGAGAAAACTGGCTTTTTGGAATGCCAATTTCTTCATCAATAAGCACGAGTTTCTCTCATTCTCAGAATACCGCGCTCATGCTCGAATTGGCTGACAACGAAGACAACTTAAATTCTGACGATTATTACATGGATTATGAGCGCTGGGTTTGGAGCCTTGGTTTTTCTCTTGGAAGACGATGGACTCCGGTTTGGGCGATTCTTTCGCTTTCTGCTGGAATTAACGGAAGTCTTATAAACAATGTTTACGACGAAGTTTATATTCCTGTTGATTCTACCATTGCTGAATATTCTAACAAATGGGGTTGGCAAAACTCTGTCTGGGCTGCTTTTTCTATTGATGACCGCGATATAAATTACGATCCTTCAAAAGGCTGGTTTGCAAGTCAGCGCCTTACATGGTACGGACTTATGCCTTTTGAAACAGAATTCTTTTTGCGTTCGGACACAAAGGCTGAAAAATATTTTACCCTGTTTAATCTGCCTGTTACAGAAACCTGGAATTGGAAAATGGTTTTTGCCGCATATTCTGGCTTGAGCCTTCTTTTCCCAACGTCTGATTCTGGAATTGGAAATTCAAGCAAGGTTTATATTGACGGTATGTTTAACGCTCGCGGCTGGACAAATATCTACAATAAGCACAGAGGTCGTGCGCTTTGGAGCAATATTCTTGAATTACGCATGCCGATTGTTCCTGGAGTTTTGGCAGTAGACTGGTTTGGTGATGCCGCTGTAATAAAAGATTCGTCTTATGAACTTTTTACAAATACAGGAATTTCGGACTTCTACTTTAGTACAGGCCCTGGACTGCGTTTTTCAATCCCTCAGTTCCCATTGCGTCTGCTTTTTGCAAATACATTCAAAATGGATGAAGATTATAAAATAACTTGGGAAAATAACTGGAAATTTGTCCTTTCATTCAATATTACGAATAAATAATTGCGTTTTGAGGTTGTTCTAAAATGAAAAAAATTGTTTTTGGTTTTGTTTTTGCTTTTTTTGCTGCTTTTGGACTTTCTGCCCAGCAGATTACCCGTTTTGGTGTTGTTGATACTGCCAGAGTTTATCAGGCATATTTTAGAAATTCGGCTCCAGTTCGCAATTACGAGTCTAAAAAAGCCGAATTCCAGACCGAAATTAACAAGCGGACAGAAGAAATTCAAAATCTTAAAAATCAAAAAGTTGATTTTCAGAAAAACAATAATTCTGCGGCGGTAAGCCGTCTTGATGCAGAAATTACCAGAAAAACAGACACTCTTACGGAATATACGAACGCAAAAAACGTTGAACTTGAATCGCTCAAAAAAAATCTTCAGAATTCAGATTCTTTTTACAAAAAACTTTATGGCGTTTTGGAAAAAGTTGCAGAAAATGAAGGTTATTCGATGATTTTGAGTTTGCAGCAGGCGAATGCAGTTTTGTGGTATAGCCCTTCGGTTGATATTACTGAAAAAGTTATTGCCGAATTAGGAATATAGCGCAAAATGTCAAAAGACAAGGTTGTCGCAGGAAAAGTTCAGAAACGTTCCGAAAGTACAGAATTGACTCCGCTCATGGTTCAGTACCAGAGCATAAAAGATGAATATCGCAACGAAGTCCTGTTTTTTCGTCTAGGCGATTTTTACGAAATGTTCAATGAAGACGCCTTGGAAATTAGCCGTCTTTTAAATCTTACACTTACTCATCGTGCGCAGCACCCTATGTGTGGAATTCCTTATCACGCCGCAAAAATCTACATTGCGCGTCTTTTAAGACTTGGAAAAAAAATTGCAATCTGCGAGCAGGTTGGCGAAATCGGAAAAGGCAAGACGATTGCTGAGCGAAAGGTAATCGAAATCATAACTCCGGGAACTGCGATTGAAAGCGAATATCTTGAAGGTGGCGTAAATAATTATCTTGCCTGCTGTTCTGTAAAAAAAAATGAAGTCGGCTTTGCCTATATCGACGTTACTACTGCCGATTTTTACGCAACAAGCTGGAACAAAAAAGAAATGGCGGATAATTTTGCAAAGGAACTTGGCCGTTCAAATCCGCGTGAACTTCTTTTGCCGGAAACTCTGCGCGGCGACAAAACAATTGAAGAAATAATCGCCCAGAATTCAAATATTGCGGTTTCTTATTATCCTGAATGGAATTTTGATTCTTCTCTTTCTTACAAAAGACTTAACAAACAGTTTGGAACACAGAATCTGCGTTCTTTTAATTTAACAGAAGAAAGTGCGGAAGTTGGACCTGCCGGATTTTTACTTGACTATCTTATGCGGACGACTTCGACAAATGCTCCGCATGTAAGCGGAATAAAAGTTTACCGTGATTGTGAATACGTCGTAATGGACGATTCTTCTCGCCGAAATCTTGAAATTACGGAAAACTTAAGGGACGGAAGTTTCCAATATTCACTTTTGGAATGTGTTTCCCACACGCAAACTGCAATGGGAAAAAGACTCTTGGTAAACTGGCTCAACTATCCTTTGACCGACGCTCAAAAAATTGCTTCCAGACAGGAACATATTGCTCTTTTTGTAAACAACCGCAGGCTTTTAGACTCAATAAGGCAGAATTTTTCTTCTGTACTTGATATTGAAAGGCTTGCTGCAAGGGTGGCAATGGAGCGTGCCCACGCAAAAGACTTGCAGGCTCTAAAATCGAGTCTTTCTGTGTGGTTAAAAATCCGCGTTCTGATTGAAAATTACGATTTTTCTGTTTTGTCGGCGGACGAAGCTAAGCAGATAATTGAACTTATTGATTCGGCAATTTTGGAAGATCCTGCGACTTCTATTACGGAGGGCCGGATTATAAAATCTGGCTGGTCAAAAGAACTTGACCACTGGCGCGACATTCAGTGCAATTTTAACAAAATTCTTGAAGAATATGCCGAAGAAGAAAAATCAAAAACTGGAATTTCTAACCTGCGGATTAAAAACAACAACAATGCGGGTTATTACATTGAGGTGACAAAAGGAAAACTTCAGCAGATTCCTGAGCATTTTATAATGCGCCGTTCTCTTTTGAATGCTGAACGCTATACGACCGCGCGCCTTCAAGAACTTGAACACGAATTGAACGAAGCAGGTACAAAAATTGTTCAGCTTGAGCGTGATTTGTTTGTAGAAATCCGCTCTCAGATTGCAAAACTTGTTCCGTATCTTTTGCAGACTTCCAGAGAAATTGCATACACAGACGTAAGTTCCGCACTTGCATATTCTGCCGTTCTTCATGGCTGGATTCGTCCAGTTGTCGATGATTCTACGGTGTTTGAAGTTGAAAATGGTCGTCATCCTGTCGTTGAAATGCATCTCCCTGCCGGTGAATTTGTTCCGAATGACCTTTCGATTTGTTCTCCTCAGAATTTTTCTGAAAAATGCTCCACTTCTTTTTCGTTGATTACAGGTCCGAACATGGCCGGAAAATCAACATTTTTGCGTCAGAATGCGCTGATTGCGCTTTTGGCTCAGACCGGCTCTTTTGTTCCCGCTTCTTCTGCGCACATTGGAATTGTCGATAGAATTTTCTGCCGTGTGGGCGCAAGCGACAACCTGGCTCGCGGAGAATCGACTTTTTTGGTCGAAATGACAGAAACTGCTAATATTCTTCGTTCTGCAACGGAAAAATCGCTCGTAATTATGGACGAAGTAGGGCGGGGAACTTCGACGGAAGATGGACTTTCTATTGCTTGGGCAATTAGCGAATATTTGCTGAACACGATAAAATGCAAAACTCTTTTTGCGACTCATTATCACGAGCTTACTAGAATGAATCACTCTGCGCTAAAGCTTTTGTGCATGGCTGTTGCAGAAAATTCTGGCGATGTAGTTTTTTTGAGAAAAATAAAGGAAGGAGCAAGCGAAAACTCTTACGGTCTGCACGTTGCAAAACTTGCCGGTGTTCCACAAAGCGTAATTTTAAGAGCCGAAGAAATTCTTGCGCATTTGCAAAAATCCGCTGGAGAAAAACCAGTCCTGCCTTCCGAAATAAAAACCGAAATTTCTGGCGAAAAAGAAAAATCTCATTTTAGCCAGAATTTGCCGGGACTTTTTTCTGACGAGGAAATGGTTTTAGACGAGATTCTTTCTGTTGATCCAGAAAATATGACTCCGCTCCAGGCTCTTGAGCTTGTTGCCCGTTGGAAAAAATCACTTTCTGGAAGGTAATTTTAATAATACTAAAGAATTTAATTAAAATTAAAAAAAATAACGTCGGTAATATTAACAGAAAAAGCTTTAATTTATATAATAAAAACGCAAATTTTAGCCCGGATTGTAGCGGCGCGAAAGCGTCGGGCTTTGCCCGATGCAGCGAATAGCGGAACCGCGGAAAGCCGGAGGAGACAGTAAAAGCTGCTCCAGAAATTTATTTTTTTTATTTTAGAGGTACAAAATGGCTGTTGAATCAAAAAAATCTGACAATGCCTGCAAAGGTACGGCTCGTGCGCCACATCGCTCGCTTTTTTACGCTTCTGGTTACACTGACGAAGAACTTGCTCAGCCTTTGGTTGGCGTTATCTGTGCAAAAAATGAAATTATTCCTGGACATATTGAGCTTGACCGTATTGCCGAGGCTGTAAAAGCTGGTGTGCGCATGGCTGGCGGAACTCCGATTGAATTTCCTGCCATTGGTGTGTGCGACGGCATTGCGATGGGACACGAAGGAATGAAATATTCGCTTGTTACCCGCGAATTGATTGCCGACAGCGTTGAATGTGTTGCAAAAGCTCATCAGCTGGATGCTTTGGTTATGATTCCTAACTGCGACAAAATTGTTCCTGGTATGCTTATGGCTGCTGCGCGTCTTGATTTGCCGACTGTTTTTGTTTCTGGCGGTCCTATGATGCCTGGCCATTTGCCTGGACACGATTCTTCTAATCCTTATTCTGGAAAAAATCTTTCTTTGACTGATATGTTTGAAGCGGTTGGCGGTCTTGCTGTTGGTAAAATCAACGAAGCCCAGCTTTGCGAAATGGAGCACTATGCTTGTCCTGGCTGTGGCGCTTGTTCTGGTATGTTTACTGCAAACTCGATGAACTGTCTGACGGAAGTTTTGGGACTTGGCCTTCCTGGAAACGGAACAATTCCTGCTGTAACAGGTCGCCGTATTGCTCTTGCAAAACACGCAGGCATGCAGGTTATGGAAATGTATAACCGCGGAATTACTGCTCGTCAGATGATGACAGCTGAAAATTTCCGTAACGCTCTTGCTGCCGACATGGCTTTGGGGTGTTCTTCAAATACGATGCTGCACGTTCCTGCGATAGCGCACGAAGCGGGAATTACAATCGATTTGCACGAAGTGAATAAAATTTCTGAAAGAACTCCAAATCTCTGCCATCTTGCTCCAGCAGGGCATACTTTTATGTGCGAACTTGATGATGCTGGCGGTGTTCAGGCTGTTCTTGCAGAACTTGCAAAGAAAAATCTTATAAATACAGATTTGATTACCGTAACTGGAAAAACAATTGCGGAAAATATCAAAGGTGTAAAAAATCGTAATCCTGAAATTTTGCGTCCAATTGAAAATCCGTTCAGCGACAATGGCGGAATTGCGATTTTGTTTGGAAACCTTGCTCCGGACGGAACTGTGGTTAAGCGTTCTGCCTGCGCAAAAGAACTTATGCTACACACAGGTCCTGCCCGTGTTTTTAATGACGAAAGCGAGGCTATGGAAGCTGTTCAGAAAGCTCAGATTAAAGCAGGTGATGTAGTCGTAATTCGTTACGAAGGTCCAAAAGGTGGTCCTGGAATGCGCGAAATGCTTGCCGTAACTGCCGCTCTTGCCGGTCAGGGGCTGGACAAGCAGGTTGCCTTGATTACTGATGGACGTTTTAGCGGTGCTACACGCGGAGCTTCTCTTGGACATTGTTCTCCAGAAGCTGCTGTTGGAGGCCCGATTGCCCTTGTTAAAGAAGGCGATAAAATTACTCTCGATATTAACAATTATAAAATTCACCTTGATGTAAGCGATGAAGAACTTGCAAAGCGCCGCGCAGAATGGAAGGCTCCAGAACCAAAGGTAAAGGATGGTTATCTGGCACGTTATGCAAAACTTGTAAGTAGTGCAGACAAAGGCGCAATTTTACAGTAGAAGTTGCATAGATTTTTTGAAATCTGTATAATTATCAATAAAAATTAAGAATATTGCATATTTATGCAAAATAACAGGAGATGCCGGAATGGATACAGAAAGCCTTTTTATCGGACGCTTGTCCGTACTTGCTGAACGCAACGACCCAATCGACACTAGTCTTTACGAAAAATACGATGTAAAACGAGGTCTGCGCAATGCCAACGGAACTGGTGTACTCGTCGGTCTTACAAGCATTGGCGATGTTGTAGGATACGAAGTAAAGGACGGTAAAAAAATAGCAATCCCCGGCAAACTCTTGTATCGCGGTTATAATGTTGCTGATTTGATAAGCGATGCAGAAGCTCATAGCCAGTTTGGCTATGAGCAGGCAGTTTATCTCTTGCTTTTTGGTGAACTGCCGACTCAGAGCGAACTTGAACTTTTTAAAAAATATCTCGGTGAATTGCGCACCTTGCCACCAAATTTTACTGAAGACATGATTATGAAAGCTCCGTCTGCTGATATTATGAATAAACTTGCACGCGGCGTTTTGGCTTCTTATTCTTACGACAAAAATCCAGAAGATCGTTCTCTTTCAAATGTTTTGCGCCAGTGTATTGAGCTTATAAGCCGTTTTGGAACTTTGACAGCTTACGGTTATCAGGCAAAACGTCGCTATTACGACGGAAAATCAATGTATATCCATAACCCTCTGCCAGAACTTTCAACTGCGGAAAACTTTTTGCGTCTAATCCGCAACAACAAGGCTTTTACCGATGACGAGGCTAAGCTTTTGGATCTTGCGCTTATCTTGCATGCTGAGCATGGTGGTGGTAACAACTCTTCTTTGACGGTTCATGTTGTTTCTTCTGCGGACACGGACACTTATTCTGCAATTGGCGCGGCTGTTGGTTCTCTAAAAGGGTATAGACACGGAGGAGCGAATATCCGCGTAATCGAAATGATGGATGACATAAAGTCTCACGTCCGCGACTGGTCAAGCGAAAAAGAAGTAAAGGAATATTTAAGAAAAATTGCAAACAAAGAGGCATTTGACCATACAGGTTTGATTTACGGTCTTGGACACGCAATTTACACGATTAACGATCCTCGTGCGACAATTTTGCGCGATCATGCGGCAAAACTTGCAAAAGAAAAAGGCCTTGAGGACGAATACAACCTTTACAAGCTGATTGAAAGGCTTGGACCAGAAGTTATTTACGAAAAACACGGCGATGAAAAGAAAATCTGTGTAAACGTAGACTTCTATTCTGGTTTTATTTATACAATGCTGAATATTCCTCGTGAACTTTTTACTCCTCTGTTTGCGGTAAGCCGAATTGCCGGCTGGTCTGCCCACAGAATCGAGGAAATTGTTGCTGGAGGACGAATTTACCGTCCTGCTTACAAAAATATTCTTGCCGAAAGAAATTATATTCCAATCGAAAAAAGATAGAAGGGGCGTTGCGGGGAAGTTCCCCGCACGGAGGGTAGCGGAAAACGCCTGCGTTTGGAGCGCAGGGAGGTTGTCCTCCCTCTTAAAATCTTTAAATTAACGAAAAAAATGCCTGCAGAAAGACTCGATAAAATATTGGCGCACCATGGTTTTGGAACTCGAAAAGACGTAAAAAGGCTCTGCCATAAAAGTTTGGTGAGTTTGAACGGAAAAATCGTGACCGATCCTGCTACAAAAGTTGAAATTGACTCGGACAGCCTCGAAATTGACGGCGAAAAAATAGTTTTACAGCGCGATCTTTATATTATGCTCAACAAATGCAAAAATGTTGTCTGCGCAAACAGGGACGGCGAACATTCGACCGTTTTTGACCTTTTGGACGAAAATTTACGGCACAAATTTTTGGGTGGCGACTTGCACTGCATGGGGCGGCTCGACATTGATACTGAAGGTCTTTTGATTTTGACGACAGACGGAAAACTCACGCATTCGTTGCTTTCGCCAAAAACTCACGTTCCAAAGACCTATGCGGTCGGTCTGCGCGATTCTTTGACTTTGGAAGAAAAACAAAAATACTGCGAAATTTTTAAAAAAGGCTTTTGGATTGACCGTGAACAAAACGAAGATGGGTTTGAATGTGCTCCTTCCGAATTAAAATGGCGTAGCGAAGACGGAAAATTTGGCGAGGACGGAGAAGCTGAAAGACTTTTTCTTGCTGTTGAAAAAAATTCCAGCGGAAAAACCGACTGCCTGCTTACGATTTTTGAAGGAAAGTTTCATCAGGTAAAGAGAATGTTTAGCCAGGTTGGAAACGAAGTTGTTTATCTAAAAAGAATAAAAATGGGCGGGCTTTGCCTTGACCCGGCGATTGAACTCGGTTCTTACCGCGAGCTTACGGAAGGCGAGATTGAAATGCTTTCGGAAAAATAAAAAACGGCTAAGAAAATCAGCACAAAAAAAGGCACTTTAAAAACTGTCCAAAACGGAATCGGTTTTTAAAGTGCCTTTTTTGCAATTTGTCGTCAAAACGTCAGATTCTAAAATCGGGCAATTTTTTATTTTTTGAGTGCGTCTTTTATTGCAGACAAAAGTTCTGAATATTCTGTAAAAGCTGGAATATTCGGATAATCATTTTTGATTTTGTCTGTTGTGCGGAACAAAAATCCTGCCTTGCTTGCTTCAATCATTCCGAGATCGTTGTAGCTGTCGCCAAAAGCGATTGTTTCAAAACCGATAGACTGCAGCGCTTTTACCGTTGTGAGTTTTGATTTTTCGCAACGCATCTTGTGCTTTACGATAAAACCGTCTTTGTCTGTTTCGAGGCTGTTGCAGAAAATAGTTGGCATTCCGAGTTTTTTTAGAATCGGGCCTGCGAATTCTTCAAAAGTATCGCTTAAAACCACAGTCTGGCAGATTGAGCGCAGTTCATCCAAAAATTCTTTTGCGCCAGGAAGCGGATCAATTTTTGCAATCGTATTCTGAATGTCTTTTAATGTGAGTTTGTGTTCCTTTAAAATTGCGATTCTCCAGTTCATCAGTTTGTTGTAATCAGGTTCATCGCGAGTTGTGCGTGAAAGTTCCGGAATTCCAGAAACTTTTGAAAACTCAATCCAGATTTCCGGAGCAATTACGCCTTCCATGTCCAGACAGGTAATGTACATTTTTTTCCTCCAGCAGAACGCCTAATCAGCCTGCTTTAAATTTTTGATGAAAGTTTAACATTTTTTTTTCTATGAGAGAATACGAATTTTTAAATTTTTCGCAGCGCATCTTCGCACTGACCGGCTCTTACTGCAAGTCCTCCTTCGCTCCGCTCGTCCGGTCTTTCCGTGACGATCCGGGCTAGGTTTTGTCCAAGAGAATCAGTTCCTGCATTGTTTCCTATAAAATTTAATCAGAAATTTACAAAAAATATACAGAAAAAATTGTAATTCATAAATAAAACGTTATAATATAAAAACAGGAAAAAAGTGATGTTGGTAAAAGATAAAAGAGAGTATTTGATTGTTCCGTTTACGGTGATTGCGCTTTTGGTTGACCTTCTTGGAAGAGTTTTTGCCG
>NZ_DAVZIU010000026.1:0-27357 GCF_052273165.1 Treponema berlinense
CGAGATTCTTTCCCTGTTAAAAATTTCAAAACTCTTTTTGTCATGTAAAAATCTCTATTATCTCTACTTTTTTCTAATTTTAATGGTAAATGTTTATAAAGACAAGTATCTCTTTATTTGATCGACATTTATTTTTTTGTTGCTTAGAAGTTTTTTTTGGAATTTGAAAACAGGTTAATCAGACTTTAATTTTTGTCGAATTTTAAATATATTGTTTTATGACTTATCAGACAAAATATTGAATTTTAATATTTTGTCTGATAATAAAATTGGTCAGGGGTTAAAAATGAAAAAAGTTTCTGAAATTTTAAAAAAGTATAAAATGGCTGTAATTTTTGCAGGCCTTGCTATTGTTTTTGCTGGAATTTGCATTTTTTGTGCAATCAATCTTTTTTCAAAACCAGTAATTGGCTTTTATGGAATTGATCCAACTGTTCAAAAATCAATTTGCAGTGTTATCGAAAACTGGAACAAAAAAGCCGGACAGAAGTTTGAATTTAAAACTCTTGATTCTTCAAAAACTCTCGAAAGTCACTTTTTTCTAGGAAAAAAGCCAGATTTGGTTTTTACTGTAAGCGGGAATCCTGTAAAAACGGCGGCAGAGGAGGCTTCAAAAAAAGCGGCTGTTTCTGAAAATTCCTTGCAAAAAATGACTTCTTCTATAAAAATGTCTGCAGTCAGGGACGAAAATTCTGGAACTGTGAGCGCTCTTCCTTTGCTTACTGGAAATTTTGAAATTTCAGTTAATACTTCTTCTTTTAGAACCTCTGGTATGAATGCGATTGCAACCTGGAGCGATATTGAAAAATTCTTGAAAATTCAGAAAAAGAAACTTGATTATCCGGTTATTTTTGCTGGCAAAGATTCTGATGTAATGCTCGACTTTTTGGGTGCTTTGACCGAGGCTTTTGACGGTGTTGCAGAATACAAAAAAGCGGTTGAAATTATTGAACAGGCAAAAAATAAAAGATGGAAGGTTTCAGAACTTGCAGAGCAGTTGTGCGGAAGTTACAATGCGCCTCTCTATGCTTCTGCGAAACAACTTTCAAAATGGTACAATGCCGGGCTCTTAAACCGCGATGTTTTTAATCTTTCTCAAAAAGATGTCAATGCGTTTTTGCAGGCAAGGCTTGCCACAATGGTTTTTATGCCACTCAGCCAGCATAGAACTGTCGAAAACCGTACAATTGAACGTTTTTCGACGATTTATTTTCCGTCGGAAAAGTCTCCTGGCGAGCGCAGTTTTACGGCAGAAATAATTTATGCGGTTCCGCAGAAAAAAAACAGGCTGAACACGCTTTTAATAGAATATCTTAATTCGGATTCTGGACAGGAAGATTTGAGCCGTGCGACCGGGCTTGCTCCAGTTTTTGCCCAGTGCAGAACTCCTGACCGTCAGGCAGACGACGTTCGGTATTGGGTTGCCGCGACAAATGCGCCTCTTGCTGGTCTGAGCCGCGAAGTGGCTCTTTCTAAAAAGCAGAAAGATGAACTTGCGCGGGAATTGGCAGCAAAAATAAAATTCGGGCAGTTTGAATAATTTGACTGAATAAATTTTATCGTTAAGCGGAAGGTTTGTCCGAAAAATTTGTGCGTCAGCGATGATAGCAGCGGCGCAGCCGTTCGCTTGCGAATGGAGGCGAAGCCGGAACTGCGGTCGTAGCGACCCGCAAAGCGGGTGACGCCCAAAAAATCTAAATTCAACTTTTAAGGTTTTGTGCCGATACTCAAGATATGCGCGTATATTCATTGCTGATTAGTTCTATTATTTTATTTTCGTCGTGTGTGGCTTCTTCTCAATCGTCTAAAGATATTTACAAATTGCCGGAAAGTTCGGCTCAGACTGTCGAAACTGCAAAAGCTGGCGGCGTGATTGCTGGTGCTGCGAGTGGTCTTTACAGAATTACTTCGACTAAAACGGCGATTCCGATTTGGAACGAAGGAAAAGTTTTTAAAATTATCCGTACGCGGCAAACTGAACAGAATTTGGCGGAGCAAAATGATTTGCCAGAAAAAAATACTTTTGCGGAACAAAATGCGGATTCTGACCTTTTTAAAAATGATGCTGAAAAAAACGGCTCGCGCTGGTATTTTTTGACAAGCCGTGGAATTTTGACTTCTTCTGATTTACAGAATTTTGAATATCGAAACAATGGACTTCCGTTTTTAAAAATGAAGGAAGTGAATGGGGAACAGGTTTCTTTTGTGGACAGACCTGCTCAGCTAAAGGATTTGGAAGTTCATCCAGAAAATTCTCTGATTCTCGTGACTGCAACGAAAGACCGCGTTTATATAACTTATGACGGCGGATTAAACTGGAAAAGCCTTGGCTCGATGAGTAGCGCAACTTCTGGAATTAAGGCTGTTGCGGTTTGTACGGTTGGCGGAATTCTTACGGTTTTTGAGTCTCATCCGATTTTTGGCTTTTCGTATATTCAGCCACAGAGCGCAAAACCTGTCTGGAAAGATTGCAATGGTGGTTTTGACAACATGAAGGGGCAGACTTATCCTGACGAAATTGCTGATATTTGTCCGGTTGTTGTAAAAAATTCCGACGGAAGTTCGTTTACTGAGATTTATGTGAGCCAGACTTTTTTACCAAGGATTTATAGATTCAATTGGCAGACAAAACGGGCGGAACTGATTTACAGCGGAAAGGAACCAGCTGACACGATTGACGGTCTTTTCTGGGATGGAAATGAGCTTTTGTATACTCGTCCAGGCGAAGTGGCTTCGTTTTCTCCGCAAAACCAAGGTCTTGGTTCTATTCCTCAGAGTTATTATACGTGGAAAAAAACATTTTCTGCGATTGCGCCGAACGACACTCTTTATTCGGCCTGGATTCCTGACGAAAAAAATCTTTCCGAAGGAATTTCTTTGAGCGAACTCTGGCTTTTAAAACCTGAACTTTGCACAAATCAGTATGCGCCGAAAGCGTTGAACCGGCGTTCGATTTATTGTCCGGCAAATCATGTGACATCCCAGACTGGAATCGACAAATACAAAAAAATTATTCTCGACAATAAGCTGGACAGTCTTGTAATCGACATGAAGGATGACTACGGACTTTTGCGTTACGATGCTAAAGATCCTGTTGTAATCGAAAAAGGTTATATTTCTAAATATCATATAGATTTAGAACATTTTGTCTCGGAAATGAAAAAAGACGGAATTTATCTGATTGCGCGAATTGTCGTTTTTAAGGACAAGAATTTAAGTCAGTACGCAGGCGGAAAATATGCGGTTTGGGACAAAACCTTAAACAAGGCGTGGGTTGGAACTCGTGGTTTTGAAGATGTAACCGACGAAGACGGAAATGTGGTTGGTCAAAAAACGGCATATTACGACGAAAATTGGGTCGATCCGTATTCTCCTGAAGTCTGGGATTACAATGTGCGGATTGCGCGCGAACTGATTGCTGGCGGATTTGATGAAATTCAGTTTGACTACATTCGTTTTCCGACAGACGGACGCAATATGTCAAATGCGGTTTTCCGCTGGAAAGAAAAAGGCATGGACAAGGAATCGGCTCTTCTTTCTTATCTTGCTTATGCCCGAAAAAACATTGACGCTCCGATTGGAATTGATATTTACGGTGCAAACGGCTGGTATCGTTCAGGAACTAGAACTGGACAGGACGTTGAGCAGCTTTCGGAATATGTGGATATAATCTGTCCAATGTTCTATCCGAGCCATTTTGAACAGAACTTTTTGGATTACGCTCCTTATTCTGAACGACCTTACAGAATTTATTATTACGGAACTTACAGAAATACTGTAATCGGTAGAAACAGAATTATAATCAGACCGTGGGTTCAGGCTTTTTATCTGAATGTGCGCTATGACCGTCAGTGGTATGGTCAGGAATATGTTCAAAAACAGATTTTTGGCGTGCGCGACAGTGTTGACCGTGGATACATGTACTGGAACAACATTGGCCGTTACGACGACATTTTGCCAGATGTCGGAAATTCTGCCTATAACGGAACTGCAACCGAGGCCTCAAAAGAATATCGAAAACCGGCTCTCGGAAACAAAAATCTGCTTTATCCAGAAAATATAGAAACTTTTGAGAATATAGAAAAATTGCAAAACAAAGCTGTAAGCGAATTTATTCTGGACAACGGAAAAGATGAACTTGCAGGAAAAGAAGAGAAAAAAGGCGGAGGCTTTCCTTCGATTGGCGACATAAAAAAACTCTGGCAGGCATACGAAATTGACAAACGCGAGATATAATTTAGATGAACCAATTGCGGCAATTGCGACAGCTCTTGCTCCTGCAGCTCTCGGCATTGTCCGTGCAAGCGGAAAAAACTGTATCGAAAAAATTGCAGAAATTTTCTCAAGACCAATGGCCTTAAAAGAAGCTGGCGGAAATTCCATCGTCTACGGTTGGATTTTGGACAAAAATACAAAATCTGAGGGAGAAAATTCAGAAAAAATTGACGAAGTTTTGATTTCGGTTTTTCGCGCTCCAAAAAGCTTTACTGGCGAAGATATGTGCGAAATTTCCTGTCATGGCGGAGTGTCTGTCGTAAATGCAGTTTTTGAAACGCTCTTAAAAAACGGTTTTCGTCAGGCAGAAAAAGGCGAATTTACTTTTAGGGCTTATATAAACGGCAAGTCGGATCTTACAAAAGCGGAAGCGGTTCGCGAAATAATTGATTCTAAGACCAGCGACAGTCGCTCTCATGCTGCAGGAAGACTGAGCGGTTCGCTTTTTGAAGAAATTGATTCAATTAAAACTCTTGTGACGGACACACTTGCTGCAATCGAAGTTGACATTGAATATCCGGAAGACGAAGAAACTATTGCTGACAGTTTTGACCCGAAAATGCTCGAAAATGCCCGCGACCGTCTTTGTGAACTTGCTTCTTCCTGGAAAAGCGAAAAAATCTATCAGGATGGAGCAAAAATTGTTCTGGCTGGAAAAACAAATGCTGGAAAATCTTCGCTTTTTAATGCGCTTTTAAAAGAAGATCGTTCGATTGTAAGCGATATTGAAGGTACAACCCGCGACTGGATTGAAAGCTGGGTAAGTTTTGACGGAATTCCTGCCAGGCTTTTTGACACTGCTGGACTTAGAAAAACAGATGATATAATAGAAGCAAAAGGCGTAGAACTGACCGAAGATTTGGCTTCGAATGCGGATTTAGTTCTTTATCTTGTGGATTCTTCCAAAGGCGTTCTGGACGATGATAAAAAATTTTTAGAAAAAAACAAAAGTATTCCAGTGATTGTCGTATTCAATAAAATGGATTTGGCGGGTGAAAATGAAAAATCTTTTGAAGAATTTTTGGTTTCTGAAGGAATAAAAGGTTTTGTAAAAATTTCTGCAAAAAAAGGAATTGGAATTGGAGAACTTACAAATCTTGTAAAAAAGACGATTTTGGATGATCCGACTGTAAAAAGCGAAAAAATTGGACTTGGTTCGGAACGGCAGAAAAAGAGCGTGGAGCAGGCTCTTGAAAGGGTTGAACATGCCCTGGAAATTGCTAAGGACGAAACTTACGGTCTTGATGCTGTAGTTCAGGATCTGGAAGATTCTTTGGACAGTCTTGGCGAAGTAACGGGCGAAGTTACGCCAGACGATGTTTTGGGTTCGATTTTTAGCCATTTTTGTGTTGGAAAATGATTTTTACAGGCAAGTTCGGTTGATTTTTACAAAATTGTCTTGTCGAATGCAGTTAAAACCAACCTATTATTTGACGCTAACGCAATCTGAGTGTTAAAATTAAATAATATATCAGAGAGGATTTTTACATGGAAAAATCTGTAAAAAAAGTATTCAAAATTTGTGCTTTTGCCGGCATTTTTATTTTTGGATCGGCATTTTTATTTTCGCAGGAATCGCTTGATTCTGTTTATGCACAAATTGATTTAGCATTTGTTGAACAGTCGCCGGAAAATATTTCAAAAGTTCTTGAAAAATATTCATCTTCAAAGGACTATTATCTTTACGAAGCTTACACTTTAAAAAAGGCAAGACAATATGTTGTTGAAGATAATCTTGAATTTGCACGCGATGCTACTCTTGCTGTAATTGACAACAATCTCGAAAATTTTGATGCTGTTGATTTATATTCATATATTGACCGCGCAATTCTGAGTGAAGAAGCGGCTCGCCGTGCAGAAGAAAACCGTCTTCGAATGGAAGCCGAAAGGCTTGCCGTTTTGAATGAGCGCACAAAAGCAAAAATTGCAAAGTCTGACACTTATTCTAGCGTAAATACAGCATCAGGAACCTCAATTTACATAAATCAGGAAAAGGCTTTTTCTTCGATTGATTGGAACGTAAGTATTGGAATTGCCGATGTGCTTTTTCAGAGCGTAACAAAACCTGAAAACTATACAAGTTTAAAATACGGACTTTCTTTTGGAGCAAACCTTTTCTATAAAACAGAAGAATATATTGCTGGCGGTGAAATTTTTGCGGATTTTGAAATGCTTACTCTTGGCACTGGAGAGCAGGAAATCATTAGCACAGGAAAATTTGTTCCGATGATTTCTTTTCCGTCGTTTAATAAAAATTTCTTCCTGCGCGTTGGAGCGGCTGTTCAAGGGCTTGGTGCTCAGACTGATGTCGAAACAGGTTCTGTAGAAACATTTTTCTCTCCAGTTTTTGGACTTGGTCTTTTCAATATGATGCTCGGTTCGACCGCAGTTGACATGTATTATGACTATTATCTGGGGCATTTTGCGTACGATGATTTAAAATCCAGTATGGAAGCAGGTTTTTCTGTAATGCTCCCGCTTACAGAAAACGAAAGAACAAGAATCGGCTTAAAACTCGGACTTGTTGATACGCTTTTTATAAAGGAAGAAGGAATCGATAACCGTGCAAAAGGAATTATTTCGATTGGAGTAGGAAATGTTAAAAATTAAAAAAGTTTGTTCATTTATTGCGTTGATTTTTACAGCAGTTTCGGTTTTTGCCCAGTCGGGAACGGCTGAACTCACAAAACGTTTTCTTGAAAAGGCAAATACTCAGTACGAAAATGCTCAGTATAGCGATGCTTATAAAACGATAAATGCGGTTCTAAAATTGAATGAATCTTCTGGAATCCCAGCGAATGCAGCTCTTATTGCGACACAAATATATTCAAAAATATTGGACGGCATAAAATCGTCGGGGGATTATTCAAATTTTGGTGATGTGACTGTAAATC
Source organism: Treponema berlinense (assembly GCF_052273165.1). GTDB lineage: Bacteria > Spirochaetota > Spirochaetia > Treponematales > Treponemataceae > Treponema_D > Treponema_D berlinense_A. Next base: position 7,170 of record NZ_DAVZIU010000026.1, read on the forward strand.
TTGAAAAATATCCTGTAATTGCAGACGGTGCAATCCAGCAAAAAGTAAAGGCGATTTATGCTCAGCAGGAAGCGGAACTTCAGGCAAAAAAAGAAGCCGCACAAAAAGCTGAACGTGAAGAGCAGTTTAAAATGTATCAAAAACAACTTGAAGAACAGGGAAAAAGCCAGGCTTCTTTTATGGACGCAATGCAGCAAAGCCAGGAATCTGTAATGAATTCAATCGTAGAACTTGGCGAAAATATGTCCGAAGCTTCAAAACAGAGTGCAAAATCAAACTATATGGTTTTAATTGCCGTTTTGATTATCTGCGTTGTCCTTGTTTTTGTATTTATAGTCGTAGTTCTTGCAATTCGTGCTGCTGCAAAGGCTAGTGCCCGTCAATCAATGCAGTTTACTGAGACTTTAAAGCTTGTTCAGGGAATGACTCAGCAAAACAGCCAGTTGCTTCTCGGAAATGTTACGGATTTGCAGAGGCTTGGAGGTCCTGGACTTCGTTCTGCAGGAAGCAGCCGCTGGGGAGTTGATGCGCTTCCAGCTCCAGAAATGAGCGAAGAAGACAAGGAAGAATTAAAAATTCTTGCTATAAAGTGTGAAGAACTCGGTTCAAAAATTGACAGTGTAAGTCGCCGAAAAAACAATTCAAAGAATGTAAGCGAATTGGTTTACAAGCTTTCTATCGCTCTCGGCTTGAATCAAAATACGTCGATGGTTTATTTTTGCGCGTCTATGGTTTACGATGCAGGATTTTTGTCTGTTTCAGAAGAAGTCCTTTCTGGCGCAAATTTGACCGAAGAGCAGAAAGAAGAGCTTAAAACCCACGTTTCAAATTCTGCTGAATATTTTGACTTTGTTCCAAAAAAATATATGCAGATTTTTGAAGATGCAGCTAGCAGTCATCACGAAAATGAGGACGGTTCAGGTTATCCAAACGGCTTAAAGGAAAATGAAATTCCTCAGATTGCAAAAATCATTCACGTTGTGGAAAGTTACAATTCTCTCATAAGCCGGCGCAATTACCGTCAGATAAAAGATAAGGAAACCGCTATCGAAGAATTGCTTGCAAAGACGAATTTGTATGATGAAACCGTTGTAAAGGCATTGGATTCCATTGTTTAAATTACTTATTTTAGTTATTATTAAACCGCTATTTTTATAGCGGTTTTTTTTATGGGGGACTGTTATGTGTGGAATTGTCGGTTATGTTGGAGAAAAAAACGCGACTCCGATTCTTATAAATGCTTTAAAAAAACTTGAGTACCGCGGATACGATTCTGCCGGAATTGCTGTTTTGGGAAACGAGGACATAATCGTCCGCAAGGCAAAAGGCGCAATCAAGTATCTTGTTGAAAAAATTACAGGCGAAGTTGTAAAAGATTCTAAAAACCTGTCAAAAGAAGAATGCGAAAAAGCCGAAGCCGAATATGAGCGACAAATTGAAAAAACTGCTGATTTTGTAAAAGGCAATATCGGAATTGGACACACTCGTTGGGCAACCCATGGAGAACCAAGCGATTTAAACGCTCATCCGCACACAAACATAAGCGGAACAATTGCCGTAGTTCACAATGGAATTATCGAAAATTATGCAAAAATCAAGAACTGGCTTCAGAGTCAGGGCGTTGTATTTAAAAGTCAGACAGACACAGAAGTTGTCGCACATCTTATAAATTATTATTACGAACAGAAAAAAGACATTTTTTATGCGGTTTTACAGGCTCTTAAAAAACTTGAAGGAAGTTATGCGCTCGGTGTTGTGTGCAAGAATTTTCCTGACCGGGTTATTGCCGCACGAAAAGATTGTCCTCTGATTGTCGGTGTTGGCAACGGTGAAAATTTTATTGCGAGCGATGTTCCTGCGATTCTTGAATACACTCGCGAAGTTCATTATCTTGAACAAAAAGAGGTCGCGGTTCTTTATGCAGATCATGTTGATTTATTCAATGAAGACGGAGAAAAAATCATAAGAGAGCCTTCTCATGTTGAATGGGATTTGTCTGCTGCAAAAAAAGACGGTTATGCTCACTTTATGCTTAAAGAAATTCACGAGCAACCCAAAGCCCTGACAGATACTTTGCGCCCGCGCCTTGTAATTGAGAATAATGTTCCTGTAGATATAAAATTTGATGAATTCGATTTTGATGAAAACTGGAAAAATGCCGGAAGAATTGTAATCACTGCCTGCGGAACTGCTTCTTATGCGGGGATGGTTGGCCGCTACGCATTTGAAAAATTTGCAAGAATTCCTGTCGTTGTGGATGCAGCTTCGGAATTCCGCTACAGAAACCCGATTTTAAAAAAGGACGATATTTTTATTGTAATAAGCCAGTCCGGAGAAACTGCTGACACACTCGAAGCTTTGAGAATTGCTAAAAAATGTGGCGCAAAAGTTATTGCAATTACAAACACTGTTGGTTCGAGCGTAAGTCGCGAAGCAGACCGCGTTATCTACACATGGGCAGGTCCAGAAATTGCAGTTGCTTCGACAAAAGCATATACGACACAGTTGATGTGCCTCTACTTGCTTGCAATCAAAATGGGCGAAGTCCGGGGAACGATTGCAAAAGACGATTATTTAAGGCTTTTAAAACAACTTGAAGAAATTCCTGAAAAGGCAAAGCAGATTGTAGCTAATCAGCCGGTAATCCAGAAATTTGCGTCTGAACAGTTTAATAAAGAAAAAATATTTTATATTGGACGGCTGTTTGACAGTGCTTCTTCAATGGAATGCGCGCTCAAATTAAAAGAAGTAAGCTACATGCACAGCGAAGCATTTGCCGCTGGAGAACTAAAACACGGTCCGATTGCTCTTGTTGATAATTCTACTTTGGTTGTTGCCCTTGCGACGGAACCTGCTCTTTACGAAAAAATTGCGTCTAATATTCTCGAAGTAAAAGCCCGTGGGGCCGCAACCCTTGTAATTACTCAAGATTGCAGTGGAGCTTTTAAAAATTGTGCAGATACGACAATCCAGATTCCAGAATGTGAAAACGATTTGGCTTCGATAATTTCTGTAATTCCAGCTCAGCTTTTTGCTTATTATTGCGCTGTTCAAAAAGGTCTTAATCCTGATATGCCACGCAATCTTGCAAAGAGCGTTACGGTAGAATAAAATGCGGATTTTGTGTTTAGGCGACAGCATAATGCAGTACAACGACTGGACTTCTTATCCTCAGACAGGCTGGGTTCAGTTGTTGGACAGATTTTTTAAAAATGGAACTCAAATTCTGAATTTCGCGCGCAATGGAAGAAGTTCAAAGAGTTTTATTGCCGAAGGTCGGTTTAAAAAAGTTTTGGAGCAGGCGCAACCAGGCGATTTTGCTTTAATTCAGTTTGCGCATAATGACGAAAAATCAAACGATCCTGAACGCTATGCTTCTCCAGAAAAAGGCGGAGAATTTAGAAAAAATTTGAGTTTTATGGCGAAAGAACTTGAAAAAAAAGGTGTAAAATCTGTTTTTTTGACGCCTGTTACAAGACGAAAATTTGTTTCTGAAAACAAAATAGAAAACAGCCACGGACTTTATCCGAATGCGATTTTAGAAACCGCTGCTGAATTAAAACTTCCTTGCATTGACCTTACGGCTCTTTCGACAGAATATTTTGAAAAATACGGAAAAGAAAATAGCCGGCGTTTTTTTATGAATTTTGACGCTGGAATTTTTGAGAACTATCCTGACGGAAAAAGCGACGACAGTCATTTGCGCTGCGACGGAGCGTACAGTGTTTGCCGGCTTTTTATCGGGGCTCTTTTAAAAATAAAGGACAACTGGAGCGAATACAAAGATTTGGCAGAAAAAGTCTGCATAGAAGGAATTTATTCTGACAAGGAAATCGACGACGAAAAACTCTTCTGGTAAATTTTTGCGAGTTTTAGCCTTGCTTAATTGACGGCAACCACTGTTTTTTGATATACTTAAAAAAGTATCAGGTCATAAGCCTCTACAACCAGGGCCATTAGCTAAGCTGGTTGTAGCGCCGGCCTTATAAGCCGGGTCTTACCCAAGTTCAAGTCTTGGATGGCCCAAAAATTGCCCGACTTGTCGGGCAATTTTTTTTGTAAACCCAACATATTTTATAAAAACACAAGCCAATGTACGCCGGATGCGGCGGCCGGAGTTGCCGAAGGCAATGAGCGAGAGCGAAGCCAGAGCAGCCGGTTTTTGAGTTAATAAACGTCAAAACAGGCGGATACACTTTTTTTTTCTAAAATGCCGTCCAAAATAAAAAATCTAAATTTAACTTTTATTTAATTTTTGCTAAACTTAAAATCAATATAATTTGTAAGGATTTTGTATGAAAAGTTCAAAATTTGTTTTCGGAGCCTGTCTTTTTTTTGTTATGGCTTCTCTTTTGCCGGCTCAAAATGCAGAAAATGCGGTTTATGATGGAGAAATTGTTTTTAGCATTTCTGCCTTGAGCGATGAGGAAACTCCGTTTTTTGGCGGCTGGACTGGTGAATGGAATGAAAGAAAGCATCCTTTTGTTGCCTTGACTGGTGCGCTCGGATTTAACGTCCTGCTTGCAACCTGGAACCGCTATATGATTGGTTCAAACTGGGCAAAGACTGGCTGGGACGAATGGAATCACTTTTGGGAGCGGGAGATGTCCTGGGATCGCGACTGGTACTGGACAAACTTTTTTCTGCATCCTTATCAGGGGTCTATGTATTATATGGCTTCCCGCGGTTCAAATTTGAATCAGCTTGAGTCGTTTTTGATTACGGCTCTTGGTTCTTATACTTGGGAATATCTTTGTGAAACAAATGCACCGTCAAAAAACGATATGGTTTTTACGAGTGTTGGTTCGTTTGCTGTCGGTGAAATGTTCTACCGTCTGAGCATTGAGGCGGAAGAAATCAATTCGCTTTTAAAAATTGCAATAAATCCTCAACGGCTTTGGACTGAATATCTTTGGGGAATCAAGCCGAAAAGAACTGGCGGACATATTCACAGTTTGTCGCTCGGTGTTGATATTGGAAATGTAAATGCAGGGGTTCACCTTAAGGATAAAAAATATGAATATCCTGAACACGAAACATTTCCGCTTTTTGGAATGGTTGAGTTTAAGGTTGAGTACAATGATCCGTATCGCCACGATTCTAACCGTCCTTATGACCAGTTTACGCTGGAAGTTCAGGGTGGAATCGGAAAAGGTTCTGGAAAAGGCTCCTACTGCGCTTACGAAGATGTTGACGAAAAATTATTCTACGACATCCGCATTCTTTCGGACGGAATGCTTTTTGCGCGCGAGCTTGATTTAGGCCAAAATATCGATACTACTGTCGGCGCCGTAATGCTTTACGATTTTGACTGGCAGTCGCTTTATGTTTTTTCTTCGCTTGCTCCAGGTTTTGCGTTTAAGCAGCGTTTTAACGGCGAAGACAGGGCTTTTGAATGGCAGGCTATGCTTGCAGGAATTTTGCTTGGAAACACAGATTTTTATTATTATCAGCGCAAGATTATTCCTGAGCCGGATGGTGTTTCTTGCGGATATAACGAGACCGTAGGTTTTGAATCTGTCTTAAAATTAAAATATGCGGCGGAAAACGGATTTGCCTGTGGTCTTGATTTTAGAGGTTACGCAATGTACGACTTTAAAAATCAGCTTCAGAGTTTTTGTAGCACAGGTTGGGAATTTTTCGGACTTTTGTCTGCAAGCGTAGAAGTTCCTGTTTCAAAGAAGGTGCGGATTGGCGTTCGCGACGAACTTTTTGGAAAATTTACGCGTTATAACGATACTGATACTGCCGGCGATTTGCGCTATATTGTGAATACAGCAAGGGTTTTTGCAAAACTTCAGTTAAAGTAGCGTCTTTTGGGTGGCTTTTTGCTGCGCAAAAATCAGGCTTTTCTGGGTTCCGGCTTTCGCCTGCATTACCGCTTGCGAGCAACCGGTAACGGCTTTGCCGCCCATACAATCCTTGCCACATTTGTAATTTTTTGGGAGAAAAAATGAAATTTGTTAGCACTAGAAATTCAAAAAATTCTACCGATTTTGGAAAAGCTGTATTGGACTGTCTGCCTTCTGACGGCGGACTTTATGTTCCTGAAATTACAGCGGATTTAAGACGGTGGATTTTATATGCGGATTCTAACACTTCGTTTTCAAATATTGCAGGAACTTTGACCTCTGCCTGCATAAATGACGAATTTTCTCCGATTATTTGCGAAACGATAGCCTCAAAAGCGTTTACTTTTACGCCAGAAGTTAAAAAAATAGACGAAAGGTTTTATTCGCTAAAACTTTACAATACTCCGACAGGAAGCCATAAGGACTTTGGAATTTCGTTTCTTGTAAACTGTATCGAAACAATCCACGCTTTGAACGGCGGTTTTTCGACTTTTCTGGATGCAACTGTCGGCGAGCTTGGAGCAAGCCTTGCTCAGTTTTTGCGCGGGAAAAAACACGTAAAAGCGGTTTTGGTTTATCCAAATGGCAGGGTCCGCGGTCTTGAAGAAAGCGATTTTGTCTGGAATGGAGGCAATATTCTTCCTGTCGAAATTGACGGAACCGAAGCCGATTGCCACAAAATTGTAAGGAAGATTTTCGACAACAGGCAGATGGTTGAAAAATTTCATCTTACTGTTGCAAACACAGCAAATATAGGTCGTCTTATGCCTCAACTGTTTTTTTATCCGTACGCTTTTACCCGGTTAAAAAAAGAAGTTTATTCTGACATTTATTATGCAATGCCGTGCGGAAATTACAGCAACCTTGTTGCAGGACTTTACAGCTGGCGCTTGAGTTTGCCGGTAAATGGATTTATCTGCCCGACGACTGCAAGTCTTGTGCTTGATCCGACGGGGCTTTGTTCTGTGCCTGACGATATGGTTCCTTTTGAAAAGCGTTCCCGCTCAGATCCTGCAAGTCCTTCTAATCTTGAGCGCCTTGAAGATATTTTTAGCCGCAATAGCCTCATGCTCAAAAATTTTGTTTATCCTGCTGATGTAAGCGATTTTGAAGCCGACGAAGCCTGCCGCGAACTTTTTATGAAATATTCAATTTTCGCGGACAAAAATACTTCTGGAGCGTATGCTGCAATTAAAAAACGCCGTGATTTTTTGGAAGAAGATGATTCGACTGTAGTGCTTATAGAACGCGATGATCCGTCTTTAAGTGCAGAATATGTCCGCCATACGACAGGAATTGCTCCTCAAATGGGCAAAAATGTTGAAAAAGCTTTGAGCGAAGTAAAATTGAACAAAAAAAACGTCAAAGAAACAAAGGAGATTGTGGACTTGATGAAGCATTTTTGCTGTTTTGACAGTGAGAATAATTAAAAACTGCATAAAAATTTTGTGCACTTGCAAAAAAATATTCAATTTTGTAATATAAAACCGCTAAGGCAAAGAGGCCGTAGATAATTTTCTAGTTTTTAGAAAAATGTCTACGGCCTTTTTTATTTTAAACCAGAAAAATAAAAAGTCATTTTTTTTGAAAAGGCGGCTTTTTTCCTGGAGGTGTCTATGTGTGGATTTGTAGGTGCATTTGATTTAAATTCCGGCTCTCAGCCGATTGATGAAGGTCTTAAGGAACAGCTTAGAAAACAGGTTCTTGATATGTCGAGGACGATTCGGCACCGTGGACCAGATTGGACTGGCGTTTACACTGGGGACAATGCGATTTTAAGCCACGAAAGGCTTGCGATTGTAGACCCTTTTTCTGGAAAACAACCACTTGTAAGCGATGACGGAAAAATTATTCTTGCTGTAAACGGCGAAATTTACAATCATCAAAAAATTCGCGAAGAATTCAAGGAAAAATATAATTTTAAAACAATGTCGGACTGCGAAGTTATAATTCCTCTTTACAAGGAATGTGTCGCAAACGGAAAAAACTTTTCTGAGATGATAGAAAGACTTTCGGGAATTTTTGCTTTTGCGCTTTATGATTCTGAAAAGGACGTTTATCTGGTTTCCCGTGATGAAATTGGCGTAATTCCTTTGTATCAGGGCTGGGACAAGCAGGGAAGATACTTTGTTGCGTCCGAACTTAAGGCTTTGGAAGGCGAATGTCAGACAATTGAAGAATTTCCGAACGGTTGCTACCTGTATTCGCCAGACAAAAAAATTGTTCGCTGGTATAAACGCGATTGGGAAAGCTTTGACAACGTAAAAGACAATCCTAAGGCTACGAACGAAAAAGGCGAGGTTATAAATCCTGTAATTATTGAAAATTTACGCAACGGTCTTGAAGCCGCTGTAAAAAAACAGCTTATGTCCGACGTTCCTTATGGAGTTTTGCTTTCTGGAGGTTTGGATTCGTCGATTATTGCCGCGATTACTCAAAAGTATTCAAAAAAACGCATAGAAACTGGCTCGAAGGAAGAAGCCTGGTGGCCGCAGCTACATTCCTTTGCGATTGGGCTTGAAGGTTCTCCGGATTTGATTGCTGCAAAAAAAGCGGCTGATTACATTGGAACAATTCATCACGAAATTCACTTTACGATTCAGGAAGCTTTGGACGCTTTGGAAGATGTAATTTACCACATCGAGACTTATGACATTACGACTGTCCGCGCTTCGACTCCAATGTACCTGCTTGCTCGCGCAATAAAGGCTATGGGAATAAAAATGGTTTTGAGCGGCGAAGGAAGCGATGAACTTTTTGGAGGATACTTGTATTTTCATAAGGCGCCAGATGCAAAAGAGTTTCATGAAGAGCTTGTGCGAAAAATGAGTAAGCTGCACCTTTACGACTGTTTGCGCGCAAATAAATCGCTTATGGCCTGGGGCGTTGAAGGACGTGTTCCGTTTTTGGACAAGGAATTTATCGACATTGCAATGCGCTTAAACCCGACCGACAAAATGAATATCCGTCTTTTGGACGGAAAGCAGCGGATGGAAAAATGGATTTTGCGAAAGGCGTTTGAAGATATGCTTCCTGCAGAAATTTGCTGGCGACAGAAGGAGCAGTTTTCTGACGGTGTTGGCTATAACTGGATTGATACACTTAAAAAACTGACAGAAGAAAAGATAAGCGATGCCGAATTTGAACGCCGTGAAAACCGTTTTCCGGTTAATACTCCTAAGACAAAGGAAGAATACTATTACCGCGAAATTTACAGCAAACTTTTTCCGAGCGACAGCGCTGCCAAAGTTGTTCCGCACGAAGCCGGAGTTGCTTGTTCGACAGCAAAGGCTCTTGAATGGGACGAAGCATGGAAAAACATGGACGAACCTAGCGGACGCGCAATTGCCGGAGTTCATGACAAGGCGTATTGAGTTTTTTTAATGCGCTTGCGTCAGGGATTGGAGGGGCGGCGGAGCCGTTGCGTTTAGCAATGGAGCGGCTTTGTCGCGGAACCACGGAAAGCCCGACGGCACTCAGTGCCGGGACGCCCGAAAATTTGGAAAATTTATTCTGGAGAATATTAGATGAATACACTTTATGAACCTTCTTTTGAACACGATAACTGTGGAATTGGTGCTGTTGTTAACATTGAGGGAATTAAAAGCCGGAAAGTTGTTGACAGGGCTCTTTCTATTGTCGAAAAACTTGAACACAGGGCTGGAAAGGACGCTTCTGGAAAAACAGGCGACGGTGTTGGAATTTTGCTTCAGATTTGCCACGATTTTTTTAAGAAAACTGCCGGCGAAACTGGAATTGTGCTTGGCAATGAAGGCGAATACGGAATTGGACAGTTTTTCTTTCCTCAGGACAAGGTTGAAGTTGAAGCGGAACAGTCGCGTTTTGAAGCGGAATGCTCGGCTTTTGGAATGAAATTTCTGGGCTGGAGAAAGGTTTCTGTTTTGAGCGACGTATTGGGCGAAAAAGCCCTTGAGTGTATGCCGACGATTATTCAGGGGTTTGTAGAAAAGCCCGCTGAGTGTAAAAAGGGGCTTGATTTTGACAAGCTTTTGTACGCTTTGAGGCGTTCGTTTGAAAAGAATGATTCAAAACCTGCAAAAACGTACATTTGTTCGCTTTCGAGCAGGACGATTGTTTATAAGGGAATGTTTTTGGTTCAGCAGTTGAGAACTTTTTACAGAGATCTTCTGTCTGACGATTATGTTTCGGCTGTGGGAATTGTTCATTCGCGTTTTTCGACAAACACTAATCCAAGCTGGCAGCGTGCTCATCCTAACAGATTTATTGCACATAACGGCGAAATAAACACAATCCGCGGAAACGCAGACCGCATGCTTGCCCGCAACGGCGAAATTGACCTGAGCGGGTCGGATTCCGCAATGCTCGACAATACGCTTGAGTATTATGTAATGAACGGAATGGAGTTTCCGCAGGCGGTTTTGATGTGCATTCCTCAGGCGTGGAAACATGACAATTCGTTGAGCCAGGAACGCAAAGATTTTTATCACTATTGGGCTACGATGATGGAGCCTTGGGACGGACCAGCCGCAATTTTATTTAGTGACGGTGAGATTTTTGGTGCAACTCTTGACAGAAACGGTTTGCGTCCGAGCCGGTATTATATTACAAAGGACGATATGCTGATTCTTTCTTCTGAAGTCGGTGTTTTGAATATTCCGGAAAGCAATATCGTGACTAAAAGCCGCCTTGAACCTGGAAAAATTCTTCTTGTTGATATGAAGAAAAAACGTCTGATTTCTAATGACGAAATTAAAGATTTATATGCCTCTAAATTTCCTTATGGCGAATGGCTTAGTCAAAATCTAATACCTCTTCATTCTCTTAAGATTCCTAACAAGAAAATTCCTGTGTGCACGCAAGATGAACGCGACAAACTTTACAAGGCTTTTGGCTGGTGTCTGGAAGATGTGAATGAAATGATTCTCCCAATGGCAAAAAATGGTGTAGAACCGACTGGTGCTATGGGAATTGATATTCCGCTTGCCGTTATGTCGGAAAAACATCCGCCACTGTTCAATTATTTTAAGCAGCTTTTTGCTCAGGTTACAAATCCACCGATTGACTCTTTGCGTGAAAAAATCGTGACGGACACGACGGTTTATGTTGGTTCTGACGGAGACATTCTTCATCCTGCTGGAAAAAATTGCCATGTTCTCGAAATAAACAACCCGATTTTAACCGGAGTTGACCTTTTAAAAATCAGTGCCCTTAATCAAAAAGGTTTGCGTGCGACAAAAGTAAGTCTGCTTTACGATTTTCCAAAAGATGTTGAAAGTCACCTTGCAGACGGAAAAATCCTTGAAAAAGCGGTTGAAAATCTTTGCGGACAAGTTGATAAGGTTTACGGCGAAGGTTTTAATATTGTAATTTTGAGCGACCGCGGTGTTGACGAAAGTCATGTTGCAATTCCGTCTTTGCTGGCAGTTAGCGCAGTTGAGCAGCATTTAATCCGTACAAAAAGGCGTACTCTTTGTTCTGTAATTTTGGAATCTGGCGAGATCCGCGATGTGCATCAGGCGGCAATGTGCCTTGGTTACGGCGCCCGGGCTATAAATCCTTATCTTGCTCATGAATGTATTTCTGAACTCATTGATAAAAAACTTTTGGACAAGGATTATCATACAGCGATTGACGACTACAACAAGGCGATTATGAACGGAATTGTAAAAATTGCCGCAAAAATGGGAATTTCGACCTTGCAGTCGTACCAGTCGGCTCAAATTTTTGAGGCAGTTGGTATTTCTAAAGAGCTTACCGAAAAATATTTTACAAACACTGTAAGCCGAATTGGCGGAATCGGTTTAAAAGAAATCGAAGAGGACATAAATTTCCGTCATTCTTCTGCTTACGAAGAAAAACTTGAAGACCTGCTGACTGTAAACAACCGCCTTATGAAGCTTGATATGCTCGGCGAACACAAATACAAGGCTGGCGAAACTTGCGAAGACCATTTGATTACGCCTCAGCTGATAAAAGTTTTGCAGGAAAGCTGCCAGTCTGGCGATTATGAAAAATTTAAGGCTTATTCGGCATTGGTTGATGACAGTTCTCATCCTCACACTTTGCGCGCTTTGGTTCAGTTTGATTTTGAAAATGCAGTGCCAGTTGACATAAGCGAAGTTGAAAGCGTTGATGAAATCGTAAAGCGCTTTAAGACTGGAGCGATGAGTTACGGTTCAATCTCGGAAGAAGCGCATAAATGTCTTGCCGTTGCAATGAACCGCCTGCACGGAAAATCAAATTCCGGGGAGGGCGGTGAAAATCCTGACCGGTTTGGAACCGAATATTCTTCGGCAATAAAGCAGGTTGCTTCTGGTCGTTTTGGCGTTACTGAAGAATATTTGCTTTCTGCAAAAGAAATCCAGATAAAATGTGCCCAGGGCGCAAAACCAGGAGAAGGCGGACACTTACCAGGCAAAAAAGTTTATCCATGGATTGCCCGTACCCGTTATGCAACTCCTGGAGTTTCTTTGATTTCGCCGCCACCTCACCACGATATTTATTCGATTGAAGATTTGGCTCAGCTTATTTACGACTTAAAAAACGCGAACAGAAAAGCGGATATTTCTGTAAAACTTGTAAGCGAGGCCGGAGTTGGAACTATTGCGGCTGGTGTTGCAAAGGCCGGCGCTCAGATTATTTTGATTTCTGGTCATGACGGTGGAACTGGAGCTGCTCCGATAAGTTCTATTCATCATGCAGGGCTTCCGTGGGAAATGGGACTTGCGGAAACTCATCAGACTTTGATTCAGAACAATTTGCGCGGTCTTGTCCGGCTCGAAACTGATGGAAAACTTATGGACGGTCGAGACGTTGCAATAGCTGCAATTTTGGGCGCAGAAGAATTTGGTTTTGCGACTGCACCTTTGATCGTAATGGGCTGTAAAATGCTCAGAGTCTGCAATCTCGACACCTGTCCGTTTGGAGTTGCAACTCAGAACGAAAAACTTCGCGCAAAGTTTCCTGGAAAACCTGAATATGTCGAAAACTTTATGCGCTATGTTGCCCAGGAAATTCGCGAAATTATGGCAAAACTCGGAATCCGTTCAGTTGAAGAACTTGTCGGAAGAACGGATTTGCTTAAGTTGAAGAAAAATCAGGGATTTAGCCGGGCAAATCTTCTGGATATAAGCCGGATTCTTTCTCCAACGGATGATACCTGGAAAACGCATTTTGAAAACGGAAAACTCAAGGATGAAAAAGAATCTCTTGAATTTAGCATCGATGCGCTCAGACTTCTGCCAGTAATGGACAATTCGCGACTTACAACCCTTAAATACGATGTTCAATGCACGGACAGAACGGCAGGAACTATTTTGGGTTCTGTAATTCAGGAAAAATATGGAAATTCTCTGGATGAAGACAAATATGTCGTGCATTTTACGGGCGGGGCGGGACAATCGTTCGGAGCGTTTATTCCAAAAGGACTGACCTTGCGTCTTTGTGGAGATGCGAACGATGCTGTCGGAAAAGGTCTTAGTGGCGGAAAAATCGTTGTGCAGCCGTCGGAAGATTTTGAAGGTGAGGCAGACGAAAACGTTATTGTCGGAAATGTCGCATTTTTTGGAGCAACGAGCGGAAAAGGTTTTATAAACGGAGTTGCCGGAGAAAGGTTTTGCGTGCGGAATTCCGGGGCAACTGTCGTTTCTGAAGGTTGCGGCGACCACGGTCTTGAATATATGACTGGAGGAATAGCTGTAATTCTCGGAAAAACGGGCAAAAATCTTTGCGCAGGAATGTCGGGTGGTGTTGCCTATATTCTTGATGAAAACCACGATCTTTACAAACGGCTGAACAAAGAAATAGTAAACATGTACGACCTTGACGACGAGACAACTGTTGCCAAAAATAAAACTGATTGTGAGATTTTAAGAGATTTGATTGAACAGCATTACGAAGAAACCGCTTCTAAAAAAGCAAAAAAAATTCTTGAAGACTGGAAAAATTATATTCCGAAGTTCAAGAAAATTATTCCAAACGACTATTTGCGGATGATGACGGAAATCCGGCTGGCGGAAGAATCTGGAGAAATTTACGAAGACGCTGTGATGAGCGCTTTTAAGAAAGTTACTGAGTAAGAAAATGCGGCAGGGGGCGGAAGGGCGCGAAAGCGATGTTTTTGTGGCGGTTGAGCTTTGCGAAACCAGAACAAAAATATTGGAGGCGAAAGCCGGAACCCTGAAGCTCCCGGTTTTGTGCAGCAAAGCGAAACAAAAGCCGCCCAAAAACTGGAGTTTTAAAATGGGATTAAAAGATGAATGTGGCGTCTGTGGAATATTCAGGCCGGAAAATCTTGAAAGCGACTCAACTGCTTCTTCGATGGCGTATTTTGCGCTTGTAAGTTTGCAACATCGGGGGCAGGAAAGCGCAGGAATTGTTGCTAGCGACGGGCAGACTTTAAAATTGAAAAAAGAAAAGGGACTTGTCGGCGACGTTTTTCATAAAGAAGATTTTGAAGAATTGAAGGGAAGAATTGCGATTGGCCATGTGCGCTATGCAACGGCAGGTGGACGGACGATTGAAAATGCTCAGCCTATGTTGAATAGTTTTAAGCTCGGTTCGATTGCCCTGGCTCATAACGGTCAACTCGTAAATTATGAACCTTTGCGTGAAATGCTTGAAGATTCGGGAAGCACTTTTAATTCGACAAGCGACACTGAAGTTATTTTAAAATTGATTGCGCGTTCGTACAAAAAAGGAATTGAAAATGCGATTCGCGGAACGATGCAGCTTATAAAGGGTTCGTATGCCTTGTGCATTTTGACTCAGAATTCTTTGATTGGAGTGCGCGATCCAAACGGAATTCGTCCTTTGTGCCTTGGAAAATTGCCGGAAGTTGACGGGAAGCCGGGCGGTTATATTCTTGCAAGTGAAAGTTGTGCGATTGATTCGGTGAATGGAGAGCTTGTCCGCGACATTAAACCTGGAGAAATTATTATTATCAATAAAGACGGGATTCATTCTTCGTTAATTGATGTAAAAAACCGTAAGCAAACTTGTGTGTTTGAGTATGTTTATTTTTCAAGACCGGACAGCGTTATTGACGGAATTCCTATTCAGGAAGCGCGATACAGAATGGGACAGGCTCTTGCTCTGGAAAGTTTTGTCGAGGCTGATGTTGTCGTTGGAGTTCCAGACAGCGGAATTGGCGCTGCGATGGGATATTCAAAAGCGAGCGGAATTCCTTATGTGACGGGAATTGTCAAAAATAAATATATTGGACGCACTTTTATTGCACCGACGCAAAAAGAACGCGAAAATATGGTTTTTGTAAAGTTGAATGCGATTTCAAGCGATTTGCGCGGAAAAAAAGTCGTTGTAATTGATGATTCTATTGTCCGGGGAACTACAAGCAGGCGTCTTGTTCAGATTTTGAGAAGGGCTGGAGCAAAGGAAGTGCATTTTAGAGTAAGCTCGCCGCCAGTAAAATTTCCGTGCCATTTGGGAATCGACACTCCAAGCAAAAATGAATTGATTTCGAGCATGCACGAAGTCGACGAAATTTGTAAGGAAATTGGAGCAGATACTCTTGCGTTTATAAGCCTGGACGGAATGATAAAGGCTTTGGGTGGCGACAGTTTTTGCAAAGGCTGCTTTAACGGTGAATATCCAGTTTAATATTTGTTAAAAAAATCAAAAAGTTGAAAAATTCGAAAAATTGGCTGTCCTAAAGCAAATAAAGTTTTGCAGGGACAGCCTTTTTTATTGTTTATGATGAAAAAAAAACTTAAAAAAATATAAGTGTTTCTATTGACAGAAACGTGTTTTAAGATGTATGTTTCTTTGTATAGAAACAGGAGCTGAGCGGGCGTTGCGGGCTGGCGTTTGAAGCCCGCTGGAAAGGGTAGCGTAAGACGCGTATGCGGCTGGCGCGCAGGGGAAGGCTTTCCCCCTCCTTTTTTGTCTGTTTCGCCTTTGTTTTTTGGAGGAAAAATATGATTTTGGTTATAGATAATTACGACAGTTTTACTTTTAACGTTGTTCAGAGCTTGCAGATGTACACTAAGCAGGAAATTCGGGTTGTAAGAAACGACGAATATTCGGTTGTGCAGCTTGCTCAGATGAAACCGGATTTTCTGGTTATTTCTCCGGGACCTGGAAATCCTTCTCAGGCTGGAGTGAGTGTTGAAGCCATTAGATTTTTTGCCGGAAAAGTGCCGATTTTGGGAATTTGTCTTGGGCATCAGGCGATTGGAGAAGCTTTTGGCGCAAAAATTGTGCATGCCAAAAATGTTTGCCACGGAATTATTCAGGATATTGAGCTTGACGGAAAAGGCCTGTTCCGTACGATTGGAAAAAATTGCAAATTTACGCGCTATCATTCGCTTGTGATTGATGAAAAAAGTTTGAGTTCTGATTTTGAAGTTACGGCACGCGCAAAAGATGGCGATATTATGGGAATTCGTCACAAAACTCTGCCGATAGAAGGAGTTCAGTTTCATCCAGAATCGATTGCGAGTGAACACTGTAAGGACATTTTTTTAAATTTTGTAAATTATAGACGCGAAAATCTTCCTGTTGCGGATTATTTGAATCAGCTTCTTGAAAAAAAAGATTTGACGGAAGAACAGGCTTCATTTTTTATGGAAAATGTTGCCGACGGAACGATGGATGAGCGTGTTATGGCGGCAATTCTTGTTGCCATTCAGGCAAAGGGCGTTTCTGTGAGCGAAATGACTGGCTGTGCACGCGCGCTTTTAAAAATAAAAACTCCGTTTGTCTGCGAAAAAAAAGGTTTGGCAGAAATTGTAGGAACTGGTGGCGACTGCAAGGGAAGTTTTAATATTTCTTCGCTTTCTGCCATTGTTGTTGCGAGTTGCGGTCAGCCGGTTGCAAAACACGGAAATCGCGCTGTTTCTTCAAAATCGGGGGCGGCCGACTTTTTTGAGAATCTTGGAATAAATATTATGGCGGAGCCTGAAAAAACTGCGGCCCTGGTTGAAAAAACGGACTTTGGTTTTTTGATGGCGCCAGTTTATCACGCTGCAATGCGTTTTGCGGCTCCTGTAAGAAAAGTTTTGGGCATTAAGACGATTATGAATATTTTGGGACCGCTTTTAAATCCTGCTGGTGCAGAATATGAAGTTTTGGGAGCTTTTTCAAAGTCGCTTTTAAGGGATTATGCAAGGGCTGCAAAAAAATTGGGAGCAAAGCGTGTAATGACGGTTGCAAGCGATGACGGCTATGACGAAATTTCTCCTTGTGTAAAAACACACGCATTTTTAATCGATGAGCGCGGACACGAAGCGTCTTTTATTATTGAACCTTCAAAATTTGGAATAACGGACGCGGAGGAAGACGAGCTTTCTGGCGGAAACGGAAAAGAAAACGCGGCGCTCGGAATTGAGGTTTTGAACGGAAAAGGCAAAAAAACAATCCGTTACGCAGTCGGAATGAACGCAGGAGCGGTTTTGTATCTTTCTGGCAAGGCAAAAAATTTAAAAGAAGGCTACGGCATGGCGCTTGAATCAATTGATACTGGAAAAGCTCTTGCAAAGCTTAACGAGATTGTGGAAGTGAGCAGAGGAATGTAAAAAAAATTATGAAAAATGTAATTGCACAGATTGTAGAACAGCGAAAAAAAGACATTGCCACTCGAGGTTACAATTTTGGTTTTGAAATTCCAAAAAAACGCATTCGCCCTGTAAATCCCTTTATGGCGGAACGTGGGGTAATTCTGGAAGTAAAGCGGGCAAGTCCAAGCAAAGGCGACATTGCTCCAGACTTAAATCCTGCCGAAACTGCAAAAAAATATCGCGCGAATGGTGCAAAGGCAATCAGCTGTCTGACCGAAGAAAATTATTTTAAAGGAAGCCTTTCCGATTTGATTGAAGTTTGCGCCGCCGTTCCGGATGTTGCCGTTTTGAGAAAAGATTTTTTGATTGATGAGCGCGAAATCGAAATTGCATATCTTTGCGGAGCCGATGCTGTTCTTTTGATCTCGGGAATTTTAACTTTAGAAAAAATGAAGTCTATGACGGCAAAATGCGCAGAACTTGGAATCCGCGCCTTTGTCGAAGTCCGCACGGAAGATGATGCAAAAAAAGTTCTTGAAGTAAAAAAATATTTTCCAAATACGATTGTTTGCGGAGTAAATTCACGTAACTTAAAAGATTTTTCGATAGATCTTCTTGTTCCTGCCCAGCTTAAAAAAACACTTGGTGGCGACGTGATTTTTGAAAGTGGAATTACAATGCCCGAGGCAGCTTTCAAAATTGGTTCAATGGGATTTTCTGGAATTTTACTCGGAGAATTTGCTGCACGTAATCCGGAAAAAGCCTGCGATTTTGTAAATGCGTTTGAATCTTCAAAAGAAAATCTTTACGGCAAAAAAATGATTGAGCTTGCCGAAAAACTCGCCTTAAAAAACAATTCGGGCGAAAAAAAACGTCCTTTTGTAAAAATCTGCGGACTTACGCGCAAAAGAGATGCTCTTTTTGCAGATTCTCTTGGAGCGGATTTTGTCGGTTTTATTTTTGCAAAGGAATTTGGACGGAATGTCTATGGCGAAAAATTTGCGGAAATTCAAAACATTCTTCCAGCTGTAAAGGCTATTAAAGTTGGAGTTATAACAAATCCAAAAAGCGATGAATCTTATTTTGCGATAGAACTTGTAAAAAGCGGTGTGCTGGATTTTATCCAAATCCACGGAATTGATTACGAAAATACGCCAGATTATCTAAGAAATGTTCCTCATTATTTTGCTCTGACTGAAAAAACAGGCAGCCTTGAAAAAAAATCGGAAAAACTTGCATCTTTTGGCGAAGCGAGGTTTTTGCAGGATTCTAAAAAGCAGAACTTTTTTGCAAGTGAAAATTCGCATCTTTGGATTGCTGGCGGAATCACTCCTGAAAATGTGTACGAGGTCTGCAAAAAATACAATCCGGAACTTATCGATGTGTCCGCTGGAATCGAAGACGGTGTTTTGGGTGAAAAAAGCGAAGCAAAAATAAAAAAACTGTTTGAAGAATTAGAAAAATAGGGGGGGGCGTTACGGGGGAAACTCCCCCGTAGAGAGGGTAGCGACCAACGAAGTGGGCGCGAAGGGAGAGACTTCTCCCTCCTTTTAAAATCCAAGATTGTCGTTTACTAAAATTACATTGATTCTGCCAGAATGCTTTGAAAATCTTGTAATCAAAAACTGGCAGCAGATTGTGTCTGGACTTTTGCAGTCGAAGCATTTGCCTGTTTTTTTGCATGGAGTGTCGATATTGAACCTTTGCGCGTTTGCCGGAGCTGCTATGTTGCGCGCCCTTTTTATTGCGCTGTCCAAATCGGCACAGATTTTGTTCATTCCGACTATAAAAACAACTTTTTTTGGACCTTGAGCTATGCACGAAACCCTGTTTGCGTTTCCGTCGATGTTCACTATTTCGCCGTCGCTTGTCATTGCGTTTGCACTTGCCAAAAAAATGTCTGCATCATAAGCCGCCATAAGACCTGCACGTGCTTCCATTTGTGCCCTGTCGATGTAGTTGTAGTTTCCTTTTTTGAGAGCGTCAATTAGACCGATTTCAGTTGCGGATGTACAACCTCCCATAGCGATTGTGCTGTTTTCAGGAATCAGCGAGAGCGCGGTTTTGAGAGCATCCTCTTTTGAAGCGGCATAAAAACCTGCCATATTGCGTGATTCAAGCCCTTTAATAACGGTTTGAGCCAAAGCCTCGTTTTTTTTAGCGATATTTTCGTTCATAGTGTGTACCTCGAATTGTTCTATTATAGCATAAAAAAAACAGAACGAAGCAAAATAAATAATCCGGGTGGCTTTTTGTTCCGCAAAGCTGCACAAAAACCGGGCTCTCCAGGGCTACGGCTTTCGCCTCCGGTATTTTTGCAGGCAAAAACACACGCTCCGCGTCCCTTCCGATCCCTGCCACAGGCAGGGCGTGCGCGGAAGCGCACAGTAAAATTTCCCGAGTTTGCGGAGCAAACTCGCAGCGTGGCACAGACACGCAGGATCCCTGCCACAGGCAGGGCGTGCGCGGAAGCGCATAGTAACGCGTCGTAAAAATAAAAAAAATCATAAAAAAATCAAAAATTTTAAAAAAAAGAGAAAATCGGGCTTGACACAAAATGCGTATGGGTGATATATTCTTTCTCACGTCGCGACGAGACAGCGACTTCCCAAAAGGGTAGATAAAAAGTTTCAAAAAAAATAAAAAAAATTAACAAAGTGCTTGACAAGTTTGCTAAGTTCGTGTTAATATCTTTTTCACCGTCAGTTGAGACGGTTGAAATAAGTTCTTTGAAAAGAAAATCAGTGAAGGAAAAAGAAAGACAAGATAGCAGACAAAAGCGGAAGTTTTTGTTCGTGTGGAAAAGTTTTTCGAGTATAAAACGAATGCCAGCGGAAC
>NZ_DAVZIU010000027.1:0-26743 GCF_052273165.1 Treponema berlinense
CTGGTAGAGCTGATTAAAATTTTTAATCAGAAATAGAAACTCCTGTTTTTGTCCTATTCTTTTTATAAGTTAGATTTACATCACCCATAACTTTTTGAACCATTTCAATTTCATCTTTTGGTTTTAAGATTTTTAAATAATTGTCTAAAACTCTCTTATACCTATTATCTTTTGAAGTCATTTGTGTAAGTGCAAAAGAAATTTTATCCAAGTCTTTGTTATGTGTTGTGTCTTCGGAAATTATTTTAAAAATTTACGTCTTTCCATTTCAAATGGCTGTTTTCAGGCTTTATCCAATACTGGTCTGAGAGGCTTAATCCCATAGATTTAATTATGAGTGAATTTAATGAAAGCCCTGCTATCTCAGAGAGAAACTTATCAAGGTTCTGTCTGGAAGAGGGGATGCAGCGTCCTTTCCACCATTCCCTGAAAGCCGTAACTTTATTAACAGTTTTCTGTGATTTTAGAAATAGGGGAACACGTTCATCATTATAAATTTCATTTATTGCATAAACTTCATCATTCAGAATTTCAAGATTAAGGACATTTATATCTTTGTGACAGAGAATATAATTCATTTAATTCACTCCTATTTTATGAGTTAAAATATAGTCATCAAGATATGAAACCGGATCAAACATATTTTTGCTTATTGAGTCAATTTCATTAGAAACAGAAGTTTCCGAAACCAAGGGCAATGACATCTTAAAAGGCAAGCCCTGTTCAATAACAACACGATTAAGAAAAAGCCTGACTGCTGAAGATAAATCCAGCCCCAGGTTGTTGAGAATTTCAGTTGCCTCTGTCTTCAATTTTTCGTCAATTCTAACCTGTACCTGATTTTTACTCATAACTCATCCTTGTAACTCGTTTGAATTACATTATAAATTTGAAATGCCATAAAATCAAGGTCAGTAAAACTAAAATTTAAATTCTCTTGTTTATAAATTTTTCATAATTTTTTCTTAAATTGCAATTTTTGTAGCTTAACATTATAATTTTAACTATGAAACAAGATTTTAAGATAGCCGAATTTAAGAAAACTAGAGAAGTTTATATAGGCGGCAATGAAAATACAGAGCGTATTACAATCGGAGGAGATTCTCCTGTTACAATTCAAACAATGTGGAAAGAGGGGATTACAGATGTAAAAGATAATCCTCAGAAAATTGAAAAAATTGTACAGCAGATAAACAGTTTGAAGCTTTTAGGTTGTGATATTATTCGTTTTGCTGTTCCAGACATGGAAAGCGCGGAAAGTTTTATTCAGATTTGCCGTGTTTCGACTATGCCTCTTGTTGCAGATATTCATTTTGATTACAGACTTGCATTAAAGTGTCTTGAAGGACCTGTCGGTGCAATCCGAATAAATCCTGGAAATATCGGTGCTAGAGATCGTGTGGAAGATGTTGTAAAAGCCTGTCGTGATACAGGAACTGCAATTAGAATTGGTGTAAATACAGGTTCTTTGCCTCATGATTTAGCGGAACAGGTTAACCTTGGAAAAATGAGCCGTGCGCTTGCTTTGAGCGAAACTGCCGCAAGAGAATCCGCCGTTTTTGATGAATTGAATTTCAGTCAATTTATTGTGAGTATGAAGGCAAGTTCTGTTCAGGAAACAATCGATGCAAACGAAGATTTTGCTCGTCGTTTTGAGATTCCTTTGCATGTTGGAGTTACAGAAGCAGGTCCTCTTATTACTGGTGTTGTAAAGTCGACACTTGCATTCAGCCATCTTTTGAAAGAGGGAATTGGAAATACAATCCGCGTAAGTTTATCGTCATCTCCAGAAAATGAAGTAATTACTGGACTTGAGATTTTGCGTGAATGTGGAAAAAGACAGGGCGGAATAAAACTTGTAAGTTGTCCTCGTTGTGGCCGTCTTGGTTTTGATGTACATGGTTTTATGCAGCGCTGGCAAAATAAGCTTCTTTCTATGAAAAAAGACATTACTGTCGCAGTTATGGGCTGTGTTGTAAACGGACCTGGCGAGGGAAAGCACGCAGATCTTGGAATTGCTGGTGCCGGTGGAAAAGCAATTCTTTTTAAAAAAGGCATGATTGTTGAAACTGTAGATATTGAAAAAGCCGATGAAGTTTTTGAAAAACTTTTAAATGAATTTTAGCTGCCGTTTGTGAACTTTGCACAAAAAAAAGGATGTTTTATGACAAAAAAATATTTGTTATCTTTCTGTATTCTCCTCAGTTTTTGTACATCAGTTTTTTGCGTAAGTTATTCTGAAAAATCCTGGAGAATTTTAGAGCAGGCTCAGGTGTGCTTTGATTCTGGACATTACGGAGATGCCTTTAAATTTGCAAGGGAGGCTTTTGTTAGTCGAAAAAATGAGGCGGAAAACGAGTTTAATGTTTTGGACAAGGCTATTTCTCCGGCTCAGGTAAGAAGGGCAGGAGATGAATTTCCTGCCGTCCTTAAGGTTTTAAAAGAGCGTGAACAGAAAGAAGCTGTCGACATAATTGAAAAATACCTAAAACTTTACGGAAGCTCTTACTATAAAGACAGCATTCATAATATGCTTGATTGGCTAAAAGAACGAAATGTTTATCCTGAAGCAGATTATTTGACTGGAAAAATCTATCAGGTTGAAGGGGAATATGAACAGGCGCTTTCTTTTTATGAGCGCGCCTACAGCGAAAAAGATTATCTTGATGTTTCTGACGTTCAGTATGAAATTTTGTATTCGATTGGTTTTATTGCAAAAATAAATAGCGATTTTGAAAAATTTGAAAAAACTCTTCTTTTAATTTTGAACAGCGATGAATTTTTTAAGAATGAATTGATGAAAAAATCAATTGCAAAAGCAATTTCTGTTGATAAAAAAGAAAATGTTGACCGAATTTTTCTTCTTTATAGAGCGGATTCAAAATATTCACTTATGGCCTTGTCTGAATTGGGAGATTTGTACGAAACACGAAAAGAATCAAAAAAGGCGCTTGAATGTTCTGCATTGTCGGCAGTCGAGTCTTTTACCCATATTTTAACTGCGATAGAACAGAGAAATTCTCAGTTTAAATACACATCTCTTAGGAATTTTTTTGAGGAATGTAAAAAATACGAGGAAATACTTTTTTGGGCTCAGAAAAACGATGTCTGGAATGTTTTTTATCAACTTGCAAAAAGAGCTGGTGCAAATGGAAATATTATTTTCGCACAAGCCCTGTATTCTGTAATGGCAGATTCGGTTCCAGATTCATATTACCGCTCTCTTTCTGCCAGTCAGTTAAACATCGGTTTTTAGTAGAAGAGTCCGATTCCAATTGAAATTTCGAGTGCAGAAACATTTTTTCGCCATGAGTCGTCAATAAGTTTTGACACAGCTTTCTTTATGATTTTTCTTCCAACGTCAATTCCTGCGCTTGCACGTACAACAAGGCTTCGCCATTTTGCCGGATATACGAGAACTTCAAGACCTGCGCCATACCATCCGTCTTTTATTGCAAATGTCTTTCCTGTAATAAGATTGTCTGCAAATGCAAAGTCGAAAAACGGCGAAATGTGCATTTCAAAATCAAAATAACGCATCCAGGTTAAGTGATTTGTAAGCCACGAATTTTCACCAAAACAGAATTTATTGAATTCATTCCAGTCTGTTGTTAGAATGCGGATTGGAATGTCTATGTTTCCGACAATTGCTGCCTGAGTGCTGAGCGCTTTTTGCGGTTCTCCAGAAAAGCCTTTTGCTTCCCAAACATCGGTTTTATAGCGCTGGTCGTCGCGGATTCCACGGAGGTAAGAGCCAATCTGTGTATTTTGATTGTAGTTATAAAAACCGTAGAATCTTGAATTGATTCCGATCCGATTGTTAAAAGATTTGTAAAGCGAAACTGTTCCTGAGAGCGTTGCAATATATTCTTCTTTTTGGAAGTTGTAGCCGACATACTGGTCAAAAGAAAGGTCAACTCCATCGCGGAAATTTTCATGCCAGTTTACGCGACCTGTCGAAGCCGAGTGTCCGACTTTCAGAGTAGGGCTTGAAAGATCTTCGTTTTCCTTGTTTATGCCATTTTTGTCCCAATAGCAGTCATAAGAAACGTATGGTCCCCAATTTACATCTCCAAAGTTGTCAATTTTTGCAATTTTATATGGAAGTGAAAGAGTTGCTCCTTCTGTCAAAAACAGTTCATCATCGTATTCAGTATAGTCAAAATTGCGTTCAATTCCCTGGGTTAAGTCAAGCTGTAAAGAAAAATTTTCGAAAGGAAGTTCAAAAACGAATCCTGTGCTGTAAGAAAATTCTGGTTTTGATTTTCCGAGCGTGTAATCAAAGCTAAAACTGTTTTTCCATTTTGAATCGAGAACCCATATCTTAAACGGATAATCGTATTTTAAGTTTATGCCAAAGATAGAGTTATAATCGCTTGTGTCTGTGTCGCTGTCTTTTGGTTCGTAGGAAAAATTAAAGTCTAAATCCAAAGTTTCGAGAGTGCCGAGAAAATTGGTGTCTTTTGCTTTTAATTTTAATACAAGACCATCATTTGAATTGTATTTAGGATAAGGAACCATTAAAAAATGCTTTGAATCCTGGGTTAAAATATTGAGTGCAACGTTTACAACTTCATCTTCGTCTGGAACAGCGTCGTATTTTGCATAAATAACAGTGGATTCAATGTTTCGTTCGTTTGCAAAAAGCTGTTTTATATTTTCGATATATGAATGCAGGTCATCGTAATTCTCAAAAATTCTTTTTTTGTCAATTTCAATGTTTTTTTCAAGGGCGTATGGCTTTGTAATTCCTGTAATATCGTAATTTACCTGATTGATTCTGTATTTTTCTGCTGCCAAAGAACTTAATGCTAGAAGAGAAGTAAAAATGAGCGAAGCCGAACGTTTCATTTAGTAAGCACCTTTTCCTTTTATAACGATGTAAATGGTCTTTATTATAATCCAAATATCAAGCCATACAGACCAGTTCTGAATATAATAAGAATCCAAGGTGATTCTCTCTTCGTAGCCTGTATCTGAACGACCAGAAATCTGCCACATTCCGCTTAATCCCGGTTGAACGCTTAAAATAAGCTCTGCCTTGTCGCCGTATTTAGCAAGTTCGGGTGTTGTGACTGGACGCGGTCCAATAAAACTCATTTCTCCTGTAAGTACATTAAAAAACTGAGGAAATTCATCAAGACTGGTTTTTCTTAAGAATTTTCCGATTTTAGTTACGCGCGGATCATTTGTGAATTTCCGGTCTTTTTCCCATTCTGCCGCCATAACCGGATCTTTTAATATTTCATCGAGCATTTTGTCTGCGTTTACGACCATTGAACGGAATTTCCAGCATTTGAATTCTTTTCCGTTTTTGCCGACTCTTTTGTGTCCATAAAAAACAGGACCAGGACTTGAAACTTTTACGCAGATTGCAGTAATCAGAATAACCGGAATAATCAGTGGAGAAGCGAGAAGCAGCAAAAAAATGTCGACAATGCGTTTTATAAAGATACTCAGTTTTTTTGTAAGATTGTGAGTCGAAGAAAAACCAAGAATTCCTCCAAAATCACGGACGTTTGCCGAAAGGGTGTTGAGTGCCTGTGCGTCAGGAATTGTAATCGTATAACGGAAGTATGAATTTATCAGGTCGAAATTTTCTTCCCAGTCAATGATGATTGCGACTTTTATTCCAGTTTGTCTTATTACGCAGTCAAGTTCCCTTGAAGGTTTGTAGACTGGAATGTCTTTGTAAAGCGAATTTTCAGAAGCCTTGCTGTCTAAAATTATCGCTGGTTTATAACCAAGGTCTTTTCTGTTCAAAAGACGGTCTACGATAAAATAGTCTTTTTGGCCACAGAGCATTATTACGGCAGGAACACCAAACCATTTTGTGTTTTTTAAAAGATGTCTTGCAAGTTCGCGTCCACATGGAAGAAAAACAAGGGCAAAAGGCGTTGCAAGGATAAATGCAACGACAATCGGCCATTTATCATCGGCTTCTTCAACTGTAATAGAAAGAGCAATTCCTGTAAAAACAAAAAACGAGCAGATTGCAAATTTTTTAACTTCATCTGCCGGCGGAAGCGAAATTCCTGGATAAAGCCCTGCTGCATAAAAAACAGAAATCATCGGAAGAAGGTAAATCCAGTATGTTATGAATGACCGAAAGTTTATCCACGAATGGTTGATGAGGTTTATTATAAAGAATGATGCTCCTATGGAAAGCATAATCATAAGGCAGTCAATTATGGCGAGAGCAAATCCTGATGTAAATGAACTTGTTTTCCAATATTTTTGATTAAAATAGGTAAGGTATTCTTTTTCGGTCATAGCAAGTTTTATTATATAAAAATAACTTCGTCTAGTCTATTAAGTTACAAATGTATTAAAACTGGGTTAATTTGTTTTAATAACAGAAGTTATCTTTTGTGTAATCAAGGTTGCCGAACGTTTGTATGAATATTTTTCTTTCAGTTCGCCGAGCTCAATTTTTGCAGGATTTTTTTCAATTTCGAGCAGTTTTTCGCAAAGTTCCTGGCTATCGCCACTTTTAAAGAACACAACAGGAAAACCACTGTAAATTTCCTTAAAAACAGGAATGTCCGAAATAATTGCAGGCGTTCCGCAAACCATGGCTTCTAGAGGGGGAATCCCAAATCCTTCGTATAAAGACGGCTGAACCAAAGCCAGAGATGATTCATAAAGTTCTCTTAAATTTTCGTTTGAAATTTTTCCTGTAAACTGAACCTTGTCTTCAGAAAAAGTTTCGAGCCTCTGAACCGTTTCTTCATCGCCAGTGCGGAAATTGTCCTTGTTTCCAACGATCACGAGTTTTGATTTTAACCCTTTGCCGCAGGCTTTTTCAAAAGCGTCCAAAAGCGTTTTTAGCCCCTTGTGCTTTTTTATGTTGCCGACAAAAAGAATCGAATTTGTTTTTTGAGGCGGAGTTTCGTTTTTATTTGCCAAATACGATGGAAAAGAATTGTAGACAACATCAACAGGCTTTTTGCAGTTGAGTTTTTCCAGAATCCTTGATTTAGAAAATTCCGAAACCGTAAAGACAGTTTTTGATAGATTGACAGCGCGCTGATAGAAGAATTTTCGGGCAAGTCTTCCGATAAAACTCGTAAGTTCTGGAACATCAAGAAATACAATGTCGTGAATTGTCGTAAAAACTGGCACGGCTATTCCTGACGGAACATTGCAGTACGGCGAAAAATAACACTGGTATGAGTTTATTTTTTTGATGATTTCTTTTGGAAAAGAATAAATTTCTTTGAGCGAAAAACACGGAATGTCGCAAAAACAAAATTCAACATTTTGCATGCGCACAAAAGGCATACACTGTTCGTGAGTGCCGATTAAAAGACATTCGTTGTTTTCTAGAAAATACGGAATAAGCTCAGAAATAAAAGTTCCGATTCCTCCTGAACCAATCATGCGGCAGTCAATTGCAATTCTTAACATTTTTTATTTTCCTTAACAAGAACTAAAACTTTTTTAAAGTCTGTTCAATTTCGTCTTTAATTTGGGCACAGAAACGTTCTGTCGAAAAACTTTTTGCATGAGAAGAAATCTCTGTCGGATTAAAACATTTTTGTTTTTCAAGGGTTTCAAATTCCTTAATCGCCTGCATAACGCTTTCTGTTTTTTGTTCCTTGAAAAAAACTCCAGTTTTTTTGTCTATTACAGTTTCGAGCGAGCCCCCCTTTGCAAAGGCAATTACCGGTCTGCCACAAGCTTGAACTTCAACAGGAATAATTCCAAAATCCTCTTCGGCGCTAAAAATCATCGCCCGGCACCGCATAAGATAATCCTGAACTTCGCTGTCGCTGATTCGACCGGTAAATTTTATGTCCGCACCCTTGTATTTTGCGGCAAGAGCCTTGAGTTCCTTTTCCTGACTTCCGCCGCCGATTACAACGAGTTTGCGTCCGAGTTCTCCGCAGGCAGAAATTGCAAGATCAATTCTCTTGTACGGAACAAAACGGCTAAAAACTACATAAAAATCTTCAGGCTCAAGAGCATTTGGACAAAGTCTTTCAGTATCTACAGGAGGATAAATTACCTTGCTGTCGAGATTCCAATATTTTTTTATTCTGCGCTGAATATATTTTGAATTTGCAATCAGAGAATCAATTCTTTGCGAAGAAACAAAATCCCAAAGTCTTATAGAAGGCATAAATTTATTCATGAAAAACGCAACAATTTTTTTAGAACGTTTTTGATATTCAAAAAACTGATCCCAGGCATATCGCATCGGAGTGTGAATATAGGCAAGGTGCGGAACAGAAGGAGGAGTTATTACGCCTTTTGCGCAGCTTGAAGAAGAACAGAGAACAAGATCGTACGAAGAAAAATCAAAATTTTCAAACGCTTTCGGCATAAGCGGCAGCATTTTTGTATAAAGTTTAGATGCCAAAGGAATTTTCTGCACAAAAGAAGTGTGAACTTTTCCTTTAGGAAAAATTTTCCCCATTTTTTTATCGTCGTAAACAAGCGTAAAAATATCAGCGTCAGGATAAATCTTCAAAAAAGCCTCAACGACGCGTTCAGCACCACCATAATTTACAAGCCAGTCATGAACAATCGCAACTCGGAACATAAAACCTCCGTAAACTGTAAGACAAAATCCTAGCATAAAATAAAAAAAAAGTCGTCAATTCTTTTAGTTTTTTATTTTGGAGCGCACTTTTTTGTTAAGAAAAAGAAAAAAAATCTGCCTTTTGTTTTTCTTTTAACCCGCTCTTTCTGCAAGTCCTCCTTCGCTTTCGCTCGTCCGGTCTTTTCGTGCGATCGGGGCTATGACCGTTTTTTAGGCGTTAGGTGTTTTTTTTCTGCATACTTTCAAATTTTGTATTAAAATAAGCCATGTTTTTTCTTTCTGATTTTTATAAAAATAAATTCGGCTGTAAAGTTTATAAAATTGCCCTTGATGCTCATTGCACCTGTCCAAACCGCGACGGAACAAAGGGAACTGGCGGCTGTATTTTTTGCAGCCAAAGTGGAAGCGGTGATTTTATCGAAAATTCAGTTTATCTAAAAAAACAGTTTGAAGAAGGTGTTTGCCTTGTCGAAAAAAAAGCCCATGGACGAAGCGGAAAAAATAAAGCTCTTTTTTTACCGTATTTTCAGTCATTTACTTCAACTTATGGAAATTTTGAAAAATTAAAGGAGCTTTATCTGGAAGCCCTCTCATTCAAAAACGTCTGCGGACTTGCGATTGCAACCCGGCCAGATTGTCTTTCTTTCCAAATAGTCGAGTTGCTTAAGCAAATTTCACAAAAATTTTTTGTTCAAATTGAACTTGGTCTTCAGACTTCTTGCGAGCAGACTGGAAAAATTATAAACCGTTGCTACACAAATGATGATTATAAAAATGCGGTCTCCCTGCTGAAAAAGGAAATTCCAGATGCTCATATAGTAACCCACTTGATATTCGGGCTCCCTGGAGAAAAAAGATCTGATATGCTTAAAAGCGTAGATTTCGTGTTGGATAATTTTACAGAAGAAAACTTTTTTGGAATTAAAATTACAAATCTTTATGTCGTAAAAAACACTGTTCTTGAAAAAATGTTTGCTGAAGGAAAATTTGAATGCATAAGAATGGAAGAATATTTTGAAATTCTAAAGCTTGCTTTTGAAAAAATGCCGGAAAAAACCGTGATTCACCGCTTTACAGGAGATCCTCCAAAGAAAATTGCCATTGCTCCTCAGTGGGCTTTAAATAAAAAAAGTGTATTGAACTATGCAAATAAAATTTTAATAAACCGATGACGGAATTGTACAAAAATACTGTTGATACAATTTTTAAATTGTTTGTTATCATTTTTATTACCTTATTTATAAGGAATTCAAAAAAAATTGGAGTAAAAAAATGACACTTTCCGTCTTTCTGCTTTTTGCCGCACTTTTTGCATTGGCTTATGCAGTTTTCAACTTCTTTAAGGTAAAAAATCTTGAAGAAGGAAATGAATTGATGCAGAAAATTGCATCTTATATTCGTGGTGGTGCTAATACTTTTATCAACATCGAATATCGCATTCTTGCAATTGTTGTTTTAATCGTTGCTGTAATCGTATTTTTTGCGCTTGATTGGTATGTTGCAGTTGCACTTCTTATCGGTTCTGTAATGTCTGCGCTTGCAGGTATGGTCGGCATGAAGATTGCTACTTACGCAAATGTTCGCGTTACAAACGAAGCAAATAAAACTAAAAATATCGGACAGACCTTAAAAGTTGCATTCCGTGGCGGTTCTGTTATGGGACTTTGTGTTGGAGGCTTTGCTCTTTTGGGGCTTTCAATTGTTGTAATTGTTTTTGGCTATGCATTCGGTTGGATTTCTTCAACAGAAGCTGTTCCTGCCTGGCTTACAAAAATCTCCCTTGTAAGATTTCCTAACGTTTTAACCGGTTATGCTCTTGGTTGTTCGATGGTTGCCATGTTTAACCGTGTTGGTGGAGGAATTTACACAAAAGCTGCTGATATGGGGGCTGACCTTGTTGGAAAAACAGAAGCTCACATTCCAGAAGATGATCCTCGCAATCCTGCCACAATCGCTGATAACGTTGGCGATAACGTTGGCGATGTTGCCGGGCTTGGTTCTGACCTTCTTGAATCTTATGTCGCTTCAATTGTTGCCGCAATTGCTCTTGGATACAACCTTATCATCAAGACAGGTGTAAGTGGCGATTCCCTTTCTGCATTGTATACATTCCCGCTCACCTTTGCAGCTGTCGGACTTATTGCCTGTGTTGTCGGTGTTGCTTCGCTTCTTGTACGCAACCTTTCAAAATCAAAAAAAGTTCACAATCAGCTCAACGGCGCTACTTATGTCGGTGCGGCTCTTACAATGGTTGCTGGCGCAGTTCTTTCATACAAACTTTTTGGAACTGGCAAAGTTGATTTTGAAAAACTCGGATTTAAATTCGGCGCGCTTTCTCCATGGATTGGAGCTACTGTTGGTATTATTGCAGGAATTTTGATTGGCACTCTTGCAGAATTTTATACATCTTCAGATTACAAACCTACAAAAATTCTTGCCGCTTCTTCTAAAGAAGGTCCAGCCCTGACTATTACTTCTGGTTTAGCGCTTGGTATGCGTTCTTGTATGGCTCCTTGTGTTGTTCTTGGAATCGGCATTATTGTGGCTTATTATACTTCAGGGCTTTATGGCGTTGCTATGTCTGCAATGGGTATGCTTTCTTTTGTTTCGCTTACAGTTTCTGTAGATACTTATGGTCCTATTTCTGACAATGCTGGCGGTATTGCGGAAATGAGTGCGCTCCCAGAAGGTGTTCGCGAAATTACAGATACCCTCGATGCTGTTGGCAATACGACTGCTGCAATCGGCAAGGGATTTGCAATCGGTTCTGGCGGACTTGCAGCCCTTGCCCTCATGCTTTCTTATATGTATTCTCTTCCAGGCGAATCTGTTGGCGCAAACGGTCTTCCTACATTGAATATTATGGAGCCTATGACTCTTGCCGGCGCAATTGTCGGTGGCGCTCTGCCTTTCTTCTTTTCTGGCATGCTTATTGATGCAGTTGCCGTTGCTGCCAGAAAAATGGTAGAAGAAGTTCGCCGTCAGTTTAAAGAACATCCAGCTATTCTTGAAGGAAAAGAAGATCCTGATCACAATCGTTGTATTAAAATTTCTACGGAAGGTTCAATCGGCCAGATGAAAGTTCCTGCTTTGATGGCTGTTGTAATTCCTGTTGTTGCCGGCCTTCTTTTTGGCGCGTATTTTGTCGGTGGTATTCTTATCGGCTCAACAATTGCTTCAATTATGATTGCGATTTTTACAGGAAATGCAGGCGGCGCTTGGGACAATGGCAAGAAATTTATTGAACAGGGTGGCCTTGAAGGAATAAAAAAAGGCGGAGAAGGCTATGACACTGTTCACGATGCGGCAGTTGTTGGCGATACTGTAGGCGATCCTCTCAAAGACACTGTTGGTCCTTGTATGGATATTTTTATTAAAATTATGTCTACGGTTTCTCTCGTTGCAGTATCTGTTTTTGCAGAATACAACCTTTGGAACTTTATTTTTAAATAATTTTCATAAAATTTTATAAGAAAGTGGTGTACTTAATACGTTTTGTATTGAGCACACCACTTTCTTTTTCATTTTGGTAAGCGATGAAGATTTACAGGCTTTTTATTGCTTCGAGCAGTTTTTTAGCGGCATTTTCGTAGGTATAGTTTTCAAGAATTTTTCGAGGAGAATCCACTTTTTTTTCTAGAAGTTTTGTCAGATTGCAGTCTGTACTGTCTGCATCAATATAAACGGCAGAATTCTTGTAGATTTCTGGAAGGCTTGCCCTGTTTGAAACAACAACTTTTGTTCCGCACGAAAGAGCTTCTAACGGCGGAATTCCAAAACCTTCATAATAAGATGGAAAAACGAAAGCCTTGCATTTTTCCATAAGGGCTTTTACTTCTCCATCGGTTACGTAGCCGAGCAAAACGACGTTTTTAAGATTTTTTAGAGCTTCAAGTTCAGGAGGAACAAGCCCGGAAATTGCTTTTCCGCTTACTGCGAAAGTCTCGTCCTCGTGTTTTTTTGCATATTCTGCAATCCATTTGAGATTTTTTCTTTTGGAAAGAGAACCAAGCGTAAAATAAAATTCTTTTGATTTTAACTGCCCGAATTTTTCAAAAATTTTGTTGTCTGCCGATAAACCCCTAAAGTGATCCCAGCCGTTCGGAATAACCTTTATTCTCTTGTCCTGGACTTTGTAGGCTTTTTGAATTTCGTTTTTTGCAAATTCCGAAACTGTAAGCACGATTTTTGCATTTTTTGTAATGTTGTGGTACGAAAAAAGACTGTAAATTTTTATGAGCCGGTCTTTTAACGAAACGAAATCTTTCGGATAAGCTCTTGCGTAAATATCGTGCAAAAAAGAAAGTCCGCATAATTTTCCGAGTGGGGCTGTGTTTGAAAAATTTAGTGCGGTTGCCTTGAAGTTTTTACAGGCAAGGGCAAAAGTCCACATGTCCCAAATAGGAAAACTCTTTATTTGTTTTGTGGATTTTTCTATTTTGATTTTTTTTAAGTCTGGAATTTTTTTTGCATTTGCTGGAACTAAGAGCCTTATGTCGTCATTTTTGTCTAGAATCTGATCCATTTTTGAGCAGACTTCCCAGGCAAACCGTTCAATTCCTGTCAAATTCCGGCAGAGAAAATTTCCGTTAATTAAAATCATTTTTCCTCCATCTGTCTGCGTGCGATTGTATTTTTTTCCCAATGAATTTTAAAGAGAGTTTATAAAAGAATCCATCCATTCGTAACGCTTTCCGCACCAGTCGAGGACGTAATTCACTTCGGAATCGTAAGTTTTTCGCTTTTTATAACCTGGTGTGTGAGGCCACTGCTTTCTTCCGAGCGTACGCCAAACCAAATCGTCGATTTCTGCCGAAGGAGAAAGTTTTTCTGCAAGAGTATTCATATAACTGAATGAGTTTTTAAGTTCTTCTTTTTTTTCGTTCCAGCGGTATTTTACGGCGCTTTTAAATTCGTCATTTCGCCATAATTCCTTGTACCAGTGAAATTTATTTATCCAGGAATCTTCTGGAAGATAGTTTTTGTCCATGTGGCTTCCGCCGAACGCAATGTCAAAATCCCAAACTGGTCCCATAAAGAGCTTTTGTTTTTGAGAGTCAAAATACATAAAACAGCTCGCCATAAAATTTGAGTCGCGGTTTTTGGAAAATTCGCTTATAAGATACCAGTCAACAAACGAATCTTTGTCGATAAAATCAAATACTTTTGAATTGTCAGAAAGATAAATCTGGTCTTCGATTGACTGGAGAATTCCTTTTTCATATAAGAATTTGTTTTCTGGAACGTAATTGTCTACTAGACTGAACGGAACTCCCTGGTTTGAGCGGAAATTCCATTCTTTGTTCATTCTTGAGTTTACTACAAAAATAAAACTGCCTTCTGGAAGTTTTATCCGGTTTTCTCCCTGTTCAACTTTTTCGTAGATGCAGTAAAGTCCTGAAAAATTATTGTTCAGGTAGAGATTTACGAATTTGAAAGACGGAGTCCAGACTCCGCTGTTTAAGATTTTTGCAGCAATGAAAGTTGCATAGGCGTCGCGAACTTTCGATTTGTCAGTCATAAAAGGACGAATTGTCCATTTCTGCGCGGCTGGCATTTCTAGTATGCTGCTTTCTTCTTGTAGTTTTGCAAGATACGGCTTTTTACGAAAAGTCCAAGTTGTGTTTCCTCTTCCGCGGATTTTTCCCATGTATTTTGAGCCTTTTGAATTTTCATAAGAGTTGTAATTCTCGTAAATAAAAAAATCTGCATCAACATATTGTTCTTTTGATTTTATTCGTTTTTCGCCGTCTGTTTCGATAAACATGACAGGCAGCCCGCAATCAAATACACGCTCCTTTGTAATCTGATTTTTGCCAGACATAAAGACAAAACCAATCATAAGAAGCGAGAGAACCAAAAGATAAATGTAAAGCCGTGCAGAATTTTTTTTGAACATAAACGCTTATTTGCCTTTTTTCCAGTTTGCTATGTCGAAAATATTGTCTTTAACAGTATACCATTCATCATCTTTTATAGAAAAGGTGTTTGAACTGTGCTGATCTGGCGACCATGTAGAGTTTGTTGTTACAACAGCACCTTTTTCTTTTTTGATTGAATCGTTCATCTGTTTTCCTGTAAACGGATTTACAGGATTTTCGACAAGACCGCGCAGCAGTAAGAGCGGAACATCTGCATTTGTCATAAACGAAGTGTCCGTCTTTATTTCGCCTTCGGCTCCAAAATCTTTTAGCAAAAGCATTGGGTTTAAATGATCCATTATGAATCCGTCTTCCAAAGTTCCATTGTAAAGGTCTTGTACGATTTTTCTCTGACCAATTCCATGGTCGGCGGCGATTATGATTTTTGTATTGTCATAGACACCGTTTTGTTTGAGAAGTTCTATCCATTTTCCAATCAGTTTGAATGAAGCGACATTTGCGCTGTAGCCTGAAAGTTTTGCGTATTTACCGACACCTTTTCCTGTAATTTTAGTTGCAGGAACATAGTCAGGCGGATTAAGCTCAAAACCTGAATGCGTGCTGTCGTTAGTAATGTTCAAAAATGCCGGTTTATCGCTTTCAAAATCCGTTAACTGTGGCAAAAAGTAGAGAGCCGAATAATAATCGATAAATTCCTGAATATCTCCGCTTTCTTCGTCCGTGCTCCACCATTTTGAATCGTCGTAAATTGCATCGCGGAAAATAGCAGGGCTTATTCTAAAAAAGCAAACCCAAAGCATGTTGCGCCTGATTGAAGAACTTACAAGATTTTGCTTTATCTTGTCTTTGTTCAAATCCATCCAAATTCCTGTGTAAGTGTGTTCGAGCGAAAGCGGTGTAACGTTTTTCATTCCCTGGAAAATGCTCATGTCTGGAATCCACTGGTAATTTGCCCAGGAAGTGTCTGTAATTGTAACGTTGTAGCCGAGCTGTTCACCAAAAATCTTCGGAAGAACTTTTAAAGCTTCGTTGTTTTTTGTGAGTTTTGAAACGTTGCTTCGTTTATTAAATTCCTCTGGAGTGTATTCATAGCCACCAAAAAGAGGAGGTGCACCGATAATCGTATGTCCGCCGTAAGAAATAGTGTTTGGATAATAGGTAAAGCCTGTAAAAATGTCTTTTAAAGACGGGTCTTCTTCAAAAATTGAAGAAAGATAGGCACTTTCGCTCCTGTCGAGCATAAA
Source organism: Treponema berlinense (assembly GCF_052273165.1). Classification (GTDB taxonomy): domain Bacteria; phylum Spirochaetota; class Spirochaetia; order Treponematales; family Treponemataceae; genus Treponema_D; species Treponema_D berlinense_A. The sequence continues at coordinate 15,675 of NZ_DAVZIU010000027.1, forward strand.
AAGAACGACATTTTGCTTATCTTTTGAAAGATGAAGAACAGGTTTAACTTCTTCGGCATTTTCTGGATTGTAAGTTGAAGCAATTTTTTCGTAATCGGTTTTTATTGATTTTGTATAAAAAATTCCAGCCGCAAAAAGTGAAATGCAGCAAATTCCAGAAATTCCTTGCAAAATGCCGGAAAATTTATATTTTATTGCAAAGACCGAGGCAACAATAAGAACTGCAATTGCCACAAGGTTTGCTATAATTGCAGAATAAGAAACTCTTCCTGCAATGTTTTCTGAGAACGTGAGCATTCTTGTTAAAGTTCCGTAGTGTCCGACAAAAATAAAAGTGTTAATTAGAGCGCCTGCAAACAAGACGAAAGAAAGTCCTGCAAAAGCAGTCTGGATTCTTTTGTTAAACAGAAAATATAAAAATGTCGGCCATACTAAAAAAAGGCCGCACGACTGAACTAGTGTGTTGCGTACAAAACAGACTGGCGAGCCTAAGTTGTCTATATTAAAAAATTCAATTACAGAAGAACTTATAATGCTTGAAGGAATAAAAAGTCCTGTCAGTAAGAAAAGTCCGATTGCAGAACTAAAAAATAGAATTCCGCGGGATTTTGAATCATTTAGAAGAGGGTAGAGCACTCTGTCAATAAGACGAGAAACTGCTTTTACAAAAATCGGGGCAAGAAGAACGAACGAAATTACAACAGCCATTAAAATTCTTCGTTTAAAACTTCCCGGATGCATAAAAATAAGATAAAAATCGCAAAAGAGAATTGCGGCGGCAACACAGCAGAAAAAAACTTTGAGCGGATTTTTAAGCTTCATAAAAATATTTTTTGTAAGAGAGAAAACCTGGTTCAGAGTCCAGTAAAGAACAAGTCCGCTCGGAGAATCATAAAGTACAACTAAGAAAAGAGCTGCCATAATGTAGACCTGAAGTTTTTCCCTTAAAGAATGACCTTTTGTGTAGACAAAGCCGGAAGCACAATTAATCAGGGTCATTAAAACAGGAAGCACGTTTATGGTAAAAGAGCCGATAGAAAAAAGAGCGTCATTTTTTCCCAAATCCTTCAAAATAAAAAACGAATGGCCCTGCAGAAGCGACAGATGGCTTAAATATGAGTATGCGGCCAGAAAAAAAGGAATTTGAATCAAAAGACTAAAACTTGAGCGCAACGCCATAATCGGATGATAATGGTTCTGACGGTAAAATGTCGTAAGAATCATGTACTGTTCATCGCCTTTAAAGAATTTTTTTATTCTTTTTATGCCAGGTTCCAGATCTTTTTGAATATCGCGTTCAAAATCCGTCCATTTTTCCGCAACAATATAAAGCGGAAGACACAAAATCGTAACGGCAAGGCTTACACCGAGAATCGCCGCTCCAGGATTTTTAAATACGTGAAAAAAAAGCGAAAATGAAAATTCAATGACTTGCTTAAGAGGGTAGATAAGAAGGTTAAAAAACAGGTCCAAGACCATGACAGTGCTCCCATAAGTTGTTTCATAACGAAGTGAAAAACAACAGATGATAAGAAAGTTTGCAACGCAAAATTTTAAAGATAAAAACAGACACCATTTTAGGCTGTTTTTATCTTACACTTGATTGCTGAATGAATTGCCAGTCATTTTTTTACACCAGCAAGTTCAATAAATCTCTCTCTATTTTTCAATTTTTTCCATTGTTTGAATCATAAAATCCGCAGTGCGTTTTCCAGCTTCTCCAATGTGCATCCATGCTTCGTCGCGTGCCTTTTTTCGTGCTACGGCAAGTTCCGGAGAATCGCTTGCATTTTGAATTACATTTTTGATATTGGCAAAATCTTTTTCTTCGATTTTTATGCCGATTTTTTTAACTGTGGAAAACTGCCAGATTTCGTGGTCAATATCGTAAGCGTCGTAAGGACCGAGTTCCATTTCCGCATTTGCGTACATAACAGGTTTATCGCAGAGAAATGTGTAGTCCCAGATAATTCCGGAAAAGTCCGTAATCATGATGTCCGCTTTTTTTAGCGAATAGAAATTGTCCCGGTTAGAATCCCATTCAACGTTCGGAACACCTTTGTATGCTTCTTCCAGTTCAGAAAGCATCTGCGCTTCAGAAATTCTTGACTGAGGATGCGGACGAATAATAATTTTCCAGCCGGTCGCAACGAGCGGATCAAGAAGTTTTTTTCCGTAAAGAGAGAGAAGTGCTGATTTTCCCCACGAAGGTGAAACCAAAACCGTAAACTGATGATTTTCTTCGGCAGGAATTTCTTCCATTCGTTTTTTAAAAACATCAAGATAAGTACAGCCGACTGTAACAAGCTGCTTTGCAGGAAGTTTTCTCTGTCTTTCCATTTCGCGTATGTCTTCAAATTGATAGTCGCCAGTACACAAAACTGAATCAAAATAGTCAATTCCAAAAAGACGGTACATTGTAGGGTCGCCAGGAGAGTGGAAAATGTGAGAATAATGCTTTACGTTTTTACTGCGTTTGAGTTGGTAAACTTGAAGACCAGGCGTTGTCATAAGAACAAAGCCTGCAGAAAGCATATTGAGTTTTGCAAAAGCCTTGTTGCCTTCGCCGATTACTTCAGGTTTTACAAATTCGAATTTTTCTTCGAAAACAGGATCTTTATCGTTTGCTACGTAATATGTAATTTCAATCTTTCGTTTTTCAAATTCATCAAGAATTGGCTTAAAAATATTCCAGTAACGTTTGTCTTCCGAATAGATTACATATTTTTTGTAAGCCTTATCGAGTTTCTGTCCTTTTCCGCCAGTAAAGAAAAGTTTAAGTTTAAGCCAGAATGCCTTTGCCAAAAAAAACAGTGTTGCACACGCTCCAATCAAAATTGAAAAGAGCATTGAGCCTGTGCCTGGATCGATATAAAGCGGTAAAAATGTCATAGTTTGCTATTTTATAGAACTGAATTGTCCGAAAGTTACGCGCTAAAAAGTTTTATTTTTACACATTTTTTCGGACAAATTCATTTCATCTCCCTTAATTTTATTTTTCGCAGAAGTCCTTAATCAATTCCAAAACCTTGTCCATGTCCGGTTTTGGTGCGACTGTAATGCGCATTGAAAGGTGTCCGCCCTCAGTCCAAAGCCTTACAAGGTAACCGTTTGAAGCGAGGTTGTCTTTGAGCGCCTGAACATCAATTGAGTCGTCAAAATGGATAAAGATGAAGTTTGCGGCAGATTTGAAAGCCTTGATTCCCTTTATCTTGTTGATTTCCGAAATAAACTCGTCTTTTAGGCTGATAATAGTTTTTGTGAGGTCTGAATAGTATTTTTTGTCTTGAAGAGCCGCAATGCAGACTTTCCGTCCGATGTTTGAAGTGCGGAAAGGATTCAAATCGAGTTTGAAAACTTGTTTTGCCATCGGTGTGCAAAGTCCATATCCCATGCGAATTCCTGCAAGTCCGTAAAGTTTTGAGAATGTACGGCAGAATACTACGTTGTTGTATGCGTTGAGAAAATATTTTGCGTCGTAAGTTACAGTCGAAAGTCCAAGATATGCTTCGTCAACGATTACGAGGGAAGAAGGATTTTCCTTGATTATTTTTTCAAGGTCTGTACGGCTTATTACAGCTCCTGTCGGGTTGTGAGGAGTTGTAATCACGATAATCCTCGGTTTTGTCTTTTTTGCAGTTTCGAGAAGATTTTCGGTGTCGAATTCGTACGAATCTGTTCCAGGAACAACGTTGTAATATGCAGCCTTTGCATGGCAAAGCTCGCAGACTGATTTATAATAATTCCAGGCTGGAGCCGAAATCAAAACTGTATCGTCCTTGTTGAGAACAATCGTCATGATTGTCTTGATTACATCCGAAGAGCCTGAGTGAATAAACACAGAATCAGTAGAAAGTTCAGTGATTTTTGAAATTTCCACTGCAAGGTTATCTTCGCGAGTAAGATCGTAAAGGTACAAATCTTCCATTGTTGCGTTGTGCAAAACCTCAAGGCATTTCGGGCTTGGTCCGAAAAGGTTTTCGTTTACATGCATGCGACCTGTAAGTTGTTCTGTCGCCACAACCGAATACTGTTTTATGTCAGAATAGTTTGAAAGATAGCTGATTCTCTGTGTTGAATTTATGAGTTCATCTTCCTGAAAAAACTGATCGATAAAGTCCTTAAAATTAGGGTAGAACTGGAGAATATCTTCTGTCGTGTCGAATTCCTTACATTCTGCATCGTCATAGCGCTTTATTTTCATCAAAAGTTCTGTGATATGTTTAATCTGGAAGTCGTCCCAGAGCATGTACTTCATTTCTGGATCGTAGTATTCTTTTACCATTAAATCGACAAATTTTTTAGAGAACGATTTAGAAAAGAATGCTTCGCCGATTGTGTACCATGATTTTTCGCCACCTTTTTTTACTTCAGTCATGTAACCGCGGTCATCAAGGCCTTTTACGCAGTATTCGTTACAGAATTCATCCGAATAAAGACAACCATAGTATGAGTCGTAAACATAATCGCGGTAAACGTTGTGAGCAAACCAGTTGTCAGAACAGCAGACATAAGAAGCCTTAAGATAGTCCTTTGCCGCATAGAGAGAAGACATGTTGTTTTTTTCTTCCCATTCTGTATTATCGATTACGATGAGGTCAGGATATTTTTTTGCCATTTCGTAATAGCGTTCTTTTAGGTATCCTACAACAAGGACAATCTGCTTGATTCCAGCGTCGTGAAGCTGCTTAATCTGGCGTTCAACCATTGTGTCGCCCTTGATTTCAAAAAGTCCTTTCGGAAGATAATTTGAAAGAGGCATACATCTTCTAGAGCGTCCTGCCGCCATAATAATTGCATTGTCAACTTTATAAGGAGCAAGAGCTTCCATTCCGTCATCTGTAACCTTGCCGTTTTTAACCCAGCCAGCCTTTTCGCAGGCAAGAACCGTATCCTTATTAAAAGAAGCAGTGTCTTCCTTTCGACGGGTTGCCATAAGATAGTCAAATTCAATTTCTGTCATATAAAAAAATACTCCTGTAAATCTATCGTTTTATTCGTTTTTGTTTATTTTAATATGTAATTATAGCATACATTTTCGTTAAAAATATACACTACTTATTTTTTGAACTGTCCCCAGTTTTCTTCCTTAAAAACGTCATCTTTTACAGTAAACCATTCGCTGTCTTTTACGCTGAAAGCCTTTTCTTTTCTGATTCTAGTACTTTGAGCAGGCGCATTATTTAAAATGGTGTAATCGTTTTTGTTTTCAACTTTAAGCGGTTTATTCGTAAAAGGATGAACTGCATTTTCAATGACATCTTTTGTTGCAAGATAAGGTGTATCTGCATTTGTCATAAAAGTGTAGTCGTCTCTTATTTCTCCGTGGGAGTTAAAATCTTTTACCAAAAGAGATGCGACAAAATTTTGCGGACTCATCTTAAGCCCCTTAGGTTTTGGCAGGTTTGTTTTTGCTCCTTTACTGAAAGAACCATGGTCAGAAACAATTATGATTCTTGTGTTGTCGTAAACTCCGTTTTCTTTCATATAATCAAAAAATTCAGAAAGCCGGTTGAAGATTCCGCAACTTGTGCTGAAAGCATCCTCATTTTTTAGCGGGCTGTTTCCTTTATTTGTAATATCATTAGTTTTTCTAAAATCGTATTCTGGCGCCTGTAGAGCAGTCGGTTCATGTGTTGCTTCGTTGTCAAGAAGAATCAAAGAACCTTTTCCTTCGTCAACTTTAGTAAGTTCCGGCAGATAATCGATTACTGCATAGTTGTCTACAAATCTGGCAGAATTGTCCCATTTGTTGTAAGAAAGCCAGTATTTTCTATGGTATACCCCCCCCCGTATAACTGGAGGAACCATCTTAAAGAAGCTAAACCAAATGAAGTTTCTGAAAATCATTGTGCTGATGTACGGTTCTTTTTCCATTCCGTGCCGTGCATACCAATAGTTTGTGTAAGTTCCTAGAACGTGATTATGCTGAATTTCTTCGTGACCAGCATATTTTACGGTATAAGGATTTATGTTCGGATCAGAAGCCGATTCAAGCTGAATTCCATTTCGTTCCAGATCAAGATTTTTTAAATACATATTGCTTTCTGGCTGTTCAAGATAGTTTTCATAAGGAAGGTTTGCAACCTGTGCCCTGTAGCCGTTCGCTGTAAAAATAAGAGGAAGAGTCAGCATGGCTTCGTTGTGTTTGTCTTGAAGAGTTTTTTGAGGTTCTTCAAGCGCACGTTCGTTCATTCTATGTGGAGTGTAGTCGTAACCGCCGAAAAGCCCTGGAGTTCCAATCATTGTAAGTTTTCCCATCGAAACCGTATTCGGATAGTTTACAAATCCATCAAATTTTTGCTTTAAATCTGGAAGTTCATCAAAAATATATGGGATATACGGATTAAAAAGCCTGTCCTGCATTATGACAAGAACGTTTTTATGAGTTTTCGAAAGATAAAAAATCGGTTCAAGTTCATTGTTGTATGCAGGAACTGCAAGATTTTTGTAGGCTTTTTGAATTGAGGCGATGTTTTTTAGAGAAACAGCACCGAGAGAAATTATTAAAATTACAGAAAGGGAATGTGCAATTTTCGGAAATTTTGAAAGCAGTAATACGAATCCTGCAAAAATTGCAAGAAGCACAGTCAGATTCAGAATAATTTCGTTTACTTTAGGAGTAAACACCTGTGGCTGCATAAACTCAAGCCAGGCTTCTACAGGACCATAATGTCCGCCGAAAATAAAAGTGTTGGTAACGGCAATAAAAGCCCCTGCCGTAAAAAGAACTGTAAGAATTTTTTTAATTCTCACTGAAAAAAGTGCATAAAAACAGCTTGGCCACAAAATAAAAAATCCTACAGCCTGAAAAAAAGTTGTAGAAAGAAAAATAAAAGGAGAAGAATAGCTGTCAACAAAACAGTAATTATTCGGTTCACTTTCCATAATAGTGGACGGAATTGCAAGTCCCGAAAGAAAAGCAAGCGCAATTGCCGAAAAAATAAAAAGAGAAGAGCGAAGTTTTTTATTTGTTTCCAGAATTTTAAAAGATCGGTCTGTCAATCTTGCCATTCTGATTACCGCAAATGGAATTAAAGGAAGAACAATCCCCAAAACAAAAATTACTTTTTTAAAGCCATTTTTTGAAGAAGCTAAAACCGTAAAAGGCGAAACTATACAGAAAGCAGCAAAAAGACACAAAATTATATAGAGAACTTTTTTTGGATTTTTTAACTTGTAGAAAATGTTTTTTACAAGCGAGAGAATGTTGTTCATCGTCCAGTAAACGACAAGTCCCGCCGGAGAATTGTAAAGCACGACAAGAAAAATCGCCGCAAAAGCATAAATCTGGATTTTTTCTTTTGCAGAATGACCTTTTGAATAGATGTATCCAGACACGCAGTTAATTAAAGTCATTGCGATTGGAAGAATGTTTACGGCAAAGTTTCCGATATGAAAAGTTTCATCTGGAGAACCAAAATCTTTGATAAAAAGAAAGGAAACGCCTTTTAAGGTTCCAAGGTCGGAAAGAAAATGATAAGCAGCAAGAAAAAAAGGCACCTGAATCAAAAGACTAAAACTAGAACGCAGAGCCATAATCGGGCTGTAATGATTTTGGCGGTAAAAAGTGTTCAAAATCATATACTGCTCATCACCTTTGAAGAATTTTTTAATTCTTTCAATTCCAGGTTTGAGCATAATTTGCGTCTCACGCTCTTTTTCCTGCCATCCTTCGGCAACCATATAAAGTGGAAGAGTACAGAGCGTCACAACAAAACTCAGACCGATAACCGCAATTCCAGGATTGGATGTCGCTTCAAAAATAAACTGATAAAAAAACTCAAGAAGAGTATTAAGCGGAAGAATAATAATATTGTAAAGTGCTGAAAACATAGTTTTGCTAGTTTACTACAAATGCTTTTGATTTACAATAATTCTAAGCAGTAGAAAAATTCTTAGATGCTAATTAATGAATTTTTTTTAACGATTTTGCAAATTTTCTAAGTCCTGCACAAATTCCTTCTAGCATGTTGAAAAAATGAGGGCAGTGAGCCTTCAAATCTGCAAGCGTAAAAAGTAATGGCGACTGCATTATGCTTACAATGCGCTGGTCGTTTATAAGCTGAACTTCGTTGAATTGAAATTTTGGATTATCAATCATCTCTTTTATTTCTTCTGGAATGTCACCGAATTCCTTTATTTTTTGAAGGACATTTTTATCTGCAAGTTTGTAATAAGGAATGTAACTTTTTCCAGAAAATTCGCTTGAGTAATAATGAATTATTTTTGCGTCTTTTAGAAAGACAAGTCCGCCATGGCTTAGCTGACAGTTCCATTTTCCGTCTAAAAGCTGCATTTTTAATCCAGTTTGAAAATTTGCTTCGTTTAGCGCTGACTGGTCATGTTTGTCGTGCTTTTTATAAGCAGAATATTTCCAAAGTTCATTCCATTTTTTGAACAGGGCTTTTGTCTGTTCCTTTTGTTCTGGTGTATCAGCTTTTGCCAGAAGAAGCCCCCCGTTTATGTTATATCCAGCTTCTTTTGTACCAGAAAATCCTAATTTTTTGTCACGTTCAAGAAAATATTTTTTATGGATATGCTCGTTTAACAGACAATGACCGTCCAAAACTCCGCCTGTTATGGCTTTTTCATTTTCAATTTCGCTTAAATCATCACAAATTACTGTGTCGCAGTCGATATACAGAAAACTTTCATCGATATAATCAGGGATTGAGGTTTTCAAAAGACGCGATCTGTCTATGTTTGGGATATTTTCATCAAAATTTACTGAAATAACTTGCGAAGCATATTTTTTTAAGGCAAGTCTTTTATTTTCTTCTGTAAAAGACTTTTCTGTGTTGTCGTCTACAATAAATATAATTTGAGAATTCGGCATTTTTTTTCGCAATGAATAGGCTGAAATCAAGGCCTGTTCGTAATACAAATCTTTTGTAGTTGACGTTAAGACATAAACATATTTCATATTCTAGATTATAGTGTTATAATTCAATTATGTCCAAAGAAGAAATAAAAACTTTTATCGAAAAAGAAAAAAATAGTGGAAATGTATTTCATTTTTTCTGTCCGTATAGGGTTTGTCCTCTAGGCGCTCATGTCGATCATCAGCTTGGGCTTGTAACAGGATTTGCAATCGACAAAGGAACCAAGTTTTCATTTTTTGCAACAGAAGACTGTGAAATTGAAGTATATTCAGATAATTTTGAAGGCATTGCAATTGGTAATTTAAACGAAGAATACGAACGGCAGTATATATGGGCCGATTATCTTTTTGGCGCTGCTTATGCGTTAAAAAAATCATACACCCTGACAAAAGGACTAAAAGGAATTGTTTCAGGAGAAGTTTTAGGAGGAGGGCTTTCTTCTTCTGCCTGTGTAATTTTGACTTATTTAAAATCACTGGCTTTTGTAAATGATATAAACCTTACTTCGGTTGAACTCGTAAATCTTGCAATTGATACAGAACGAAACTTTATTGGTGTAAACGTTGGAAAGCTTGACCAAAGCTGCGAAGTTTTTTCAAAAAAAAACAATCTTTTGTATCTCGACACAAAAACAGATTCTGCTAAGCTTATCAAAATCCCTAAAAATATGCCGGATTTTGAAATCGCAATAATTTTTTCTGGTCTTGATCGAAAACTTGCCGGATCGGCTTATAATATGCGCGTTGATGAATGCAAGGCTGCAAGTTATGCATTAAAAGGATTTGCTCATCTTGAATACGGAAAATTCAATGATACTTATCTTCGCGATGTTCCTGCCGGAATTTTTTTACAATATAAAGATAAACTTCCATCGAACTGGGCAAAAAGAGCAGAACATTTTTATTCTGAAAATGAACGTGTAAAAAAAGGAGTAAAGGCTTTTCAAAATGGTAATCTGGAAGAATTTGGCAAATTGATTTTTGAAAGCGGACGTTCTTCTATCGAAAAATATGAGACTGGAAGTAAAGAATTAAAAGTTTTACAGAATATAATGGAAAATACAGACGGAATTTACGGCGGTCGCTTTAGTGGAGCCGGTTTTAATGGCTGCGCAATGGCGGTTATAAATCCGGAGAAAAAAAATGAAATTGCAAAAAAAATTCGTACGGAATATTTAAAAAGTTTTCCAGAATTAAAATCAACTTTTAATATCATTTTTTGCAAAACAGCGGATGGAATCAATTAAATGAAATCGATTATACTTGCAGCCGGGTATGCAACCAGGCTTTATCCTTTGACTAGAAATTTCCCTAAGCCTTTGCTAAAAGTTGGTGAAAAAACAATTCTCGACCGTCTTATTGATGATATTGACCAATTTGAAAATATCAATGAGCATATTATTGTTTCAAACCACAAATTTGTCAGACAGTTTGAAAAATGGAAAAACAGCCGAAGTTTTAATCATAAGGTTACTGTAATTGATGACGGTTCGACCGAAAATGAAAATCGCATAGGAGCAGTAAAAGATATTCTGTTTGCGATTGAAAAATGCAATGTAAATGAAGAGATTTTAGTTCTTGCAGGTGATAATATACTTGATTTTTCGCTAAAAAATTTTGTTGAATATGCAGAACAAAAAAAATCTCCGTGCATAATGCGTCATTACGAAAAAAGTGTTGAAAAATTGAGCAGAACTGGTGTCGCTGTGATTGATGAAAATGACAAAGTTCTAAAAATGCAGGAAAAACCTTCAATTCCAGAGAGCCATTGGGCAGTTCCTCCTTTCTATGTTTACACAAAAGACGATTTGCCATTTATAAAAGAGGCTTGTACAAAAGACGAAAATGGAAAAATTCCATGCGGAACAGATGCGCCTGGAGATTTTATTTCATGGTTTTGCAGCAAAAAGACAGTATATGCCTGGCAGATGACAGGCAAAAGACATGATATTGGAAATCTTGAAAGCCTTGAAGAAGCAAGACAGGTGTTTTTTAAATAAAAAGCGAGATTATACTGCTTGCTATTTTTTGTTGTTTCGCAACAAAGTGAGAAACAACCGATGATAAGAAAGTTTGCAACACAAACTTTTAAAGATAAAACAGACGCTATTTCGGCTGTTTTTATCTTATCTCCTCCACAATTTTCCATTCAACAAGGTTTCTTTCCTTTGTGGAAAAACTTGCG
>NZ_DAVZIU010000028.1:0-24482 GCF_052273165.1 Treponema berlinense
GGAAGCGAATACGATTCTTCATCAAATACATACGTTAACGGAACAATCACGGTCAAGGGAGCTGTAGAGGAGACAAACCTCGAAAGCGTAGTAATGCAGATTTTTGTCGATGGAAGCGCGGTTCCTTATTGGACAGATAATTATGGCAACCCGACCGATACTCTAAATTTAGGAAAAGTCTACTCATTCAGCCAGACAGTTGACACGACAAATTCAAAAATCACAGACAAAAAGTCTCTCGAAATAAAAGTTACGGCGACAGACAAGGTCGGAAACCAGACAACATATTCTTCTTTGACTGATTCTTCATACCGCAATCTTGTGGTTTTGCAGGAGACAGACCGACCAAAAATCTCTCTGAACAATGCAAGCAATTCAGATGAATTTAAAACAGATTCAAAAAGCATCAATGCGAACAACGGAAACTTGTTCGGAACGATTACGAATAACAAACTCACCGCGACTGTAAGCGATGATGACTCTATTGTGTCTGTAAATGTTACAGTCTATGACAAAGACGGAAAACAGCTTTTAGCTGACGAATTTCCTGTAAATAAATCTACATACAATCTCTCTTATGCTCTTCCTTCCGAAGAAGGAGTCTATAAGATTTGTATTGATGCTTATGACTACGTGGAGACTGAACTTTCTAAAAACGAATATGGAAAAGGCACAACCGGCGAATTCTTCATCGCGGTTTCCGCAGGAGCGCCGGTAATCACACTGAATTCGGTAAAAGAATATCAGCCGAAAAATCCTGAAATTTCAGGTTCTGTAAGTTCTAGCGAAGCAACTGTTTCAGCCAAATTTATTGATGTTGACTCAAATGCGGAGCTTGACCTTCAACCTGCGGTTATTACGGTTAATAATGACTCTATTTCTTCAGGCAAAACTTGGACTTCTCTTGTTAATGAACTTCCAAACGGCAATTACAAAATTCTCTTTACAGCTTCAAATGCTTACAAAGAATCGTCAACTGCGACTACAAAATTTACGGTTGATGATGTTCCTCCAACCTTAACAATTACTCAGTACGGTTCAAATGCTCCTAGCGGTGGTGTTACATCAAAAGTTGATTTCCATGTGATTCCATCGAACGAATACACGATAAAAGGAACTGCGACTGACAGCGTAAGCGGTGTTGAATCTGTTCTCTTTAAACTTGGAGTGCTTGCGGAAAATGAAACGCCTTCTACAGCTAACGGCTGGAATGCAGCTTCAATTTCTTCAGGAGGAAACTGGACGGCGGTTGTTTCAAGCGATATGCTTTCTGGGCTTGCGACAAAAGACGGCTCAACTGAGTATATTTTTCATGTTGTTGCTGTAGATAACGCTGGAAACAAAACTGGCAATTTGGAAAAAGACTATATTTCAATTTATCCAGATAATGAGCTGCCTGTTGTTGGCGATTTAAGCGCAACTTTGGATGGCGCTAAGATTAATGGCTTTAATATTGCAAGTCGAAACAACAAAGGCGATTTTGTAATTTCTTCAGTTATTTCTGATAACGGCGGAATTGCTTCTGTTTCTATTCTAAATAATAACGAAAGTCTTTCAGACAAAGTTTCAGTATCAAATACCAACGGACAATACAGTTTTACAATCGACAAGTCTGTTGTTAAGGACGGTTCAAATATTTTCACCGTAAAGGCAAAAGACAAGGCTGGAAACGAGAAGTCTTCAAGTATTACGATACAATCTGACACAACAGCTCCAAATGTTGTTATAAGCGGCATTAGCCCGACTGTAACAAAAGAAAACGAAGAATATGTGAACGGAAAAATCACTGTTACGGGTATTGCTTCCGACACCTTGGCACTTGCTGAAAAATCTTTTTCAATAGAAGTTTCTGATTCAACAGGCGTAAAGAAGACTGTTGAAAATCTCATTGCTTCTGGTGATTATTCTTTGAGTGGAACTTATAAGAGCTGGAATTTTGTTCTTGATACAACAAAACTTGCGGACAATGCTTCTTATACGATTAAAGTTTTTGCCGAGGATGCCGCTGGAAATCCTTCTGTGGCTGAAAGAACAATAAATGTTGACCAAAGCACTGACACTCCTGTCTTAACTCTTACAAATGCTGATACTTCTATAATAACTCTTGGCGCAATCAATGACGGCGAGAAAAATATCTTCGGCGTAAGCTCAAACAACGTTTTAAAAGGCACAATTACCGATGACGACGGAATAAAGACTGTAAAAATTACGCTTACTCCTGAAAATGGAACTGCAACAACGAAGGAGCTTTTAACAGGCGGAACTTCAACCTCTTATAGCCTAAATCATGCACTGCCTTCAACTGAGGGTGGCTATACAATCGAAATCTTTATTGAAGATACAAAAGGTGAAACTACGGTTTCTTCTATAAATAAAAGTTTTGCACTTGCAGTTGATTCGGGCGCGCCTTCTATAAAGATTGAGACTTCTAACGGCGGATATTATAACGGAACTTCAACTCCAGTAAGTGTTGTGGGAACTGTAAGCGATGGCAGCGGAAAAATTACTTTGAGCGCAGTTTACAGCAAAGACGGCGAAAATTCTGCAAGCGGAAATTATGAAAAAGAAGTTTTTCTTTCTGACGGAATAGCTTCAATAAACGATACGATAGGTATCTCTTCGATTTCGGATAATACGAGCGACGGTTACACCACAGTATACAAAGCAAAAGACCGCTGGGGACAGACTTCTTCGGCAACGTTTAAATATTATAAAGACTCTGTATTGCCAGTTTTCGATAATGAAAATTCAAGCGTTGCAGGAACATCTACAATAGAAAAAGTTCTTAATTCTTGGTTCAAAGACGAAACACTGTCTGTTACAGCCGCATTTATCGAGAGTGGAAGCGGCGTTGACACTGTTTATTTCTGGCTTGATCCGTCAAGTTCTGCTGACGCGGGCGTTGTTTCTGGCGACATTACAAAAAATTCTGCGAGCGCGACTGCAAGCAATTCAAATGGCAAGGCGACAGTAAAAACTTCAATCAGCGGATTTACGGAAAGCAGCACGGCTCATACTCTTGAAGTTGTCGCAGTTGATAAGGCTGGAAACAAGAGCGCGACACAAACATATTCGATTAGAATTGACTCTACTGCGCCTGAGTTTGCAAGTTCTTATTATACTTTTGACGGTGTAACTTTTGCAGATGCGAGCGGAAGTGTTCTTTCTAACAAAAAGAAGGATATTACGGTTTATGGAACTGTAAGCGATACGGCTTCTGGCGTTGGTGAATTTGACTCAATAAATATTGCCGGCACAAAAATAACTAATGCGTCTTTTGAGTACTCTTCAAGAGAGCTTCCGGCTTCTGCAAGCGAGTCTGAAATTTCCTCTTTGAATTTTGTTTCTTACTCAGAAATCACTGAAAAAACAGACATAAAATCTTGGAAACTCATTATTCCTGCTTCAAGCATAAAAGACGGCTCTGTAGCTTTGACTCCGACAGATACGGCTGGCAATGGAAAAGGAAGTTTGCAGAAAATATTCACATTTGAAGTTGACACGAATGCTCCTTCGGTTGGATTTACAATTCCTTCTGTTTTAAACAATGTTGCGCTTTCTACTGTAAATGGAACTTCGACAATTACAGGAAAAATCACCGAGGCGAAAACTCTAAAATCTCTTGAATTCTACTATTCAACAAAAAAATCTGATAATTTAAGCGATTACACAAAACTTGGCGAGACAATTACAGACGCTTCCGCAATTTACACTTGGTCAAAAGAATTTGACTTTAATGCACTTTCTGCTGCGGAAAATGCCGTTGATTCAAGTGGAAATTACACAGGAAAAGCAAGTCTTTACGTTCTTGTTGCCGCAACAGATATGGCGGAAAATGCAAACTTCGAAGACGGCAAGATTACAAACTCTGATGGATTTGTTGAAATTCCTGTTGATTTGAACGGAGACGTTCCTACTGTGAAAATTACAAATCTTACAGCAAAATCTGACGGCTCATATTGGCTAGTAGGTGGCGAAAACGCGGCAATTGAAGGAACTCTTTCTGATGATGACGGAAGTATTGCCGAATTTATGATTTTCGAGACTCAGATAACTGTAGATTCTGATGAAAATCCTACAATATCAATGGCAGAAAATGCAAAACTTGTCTGGAAAAAAGGTGAAAACGACTTTACATATCAGCCTTCAATAACGACAGATGGAAAAAAAGAACTTTACTTCTATATAAAAGATGCTGCCGGTGGAATTTTCTATACAGGAAAAAACACAAACAAGCAGTTTACCGAACCGAAAATTCAGGTTAGAAGCGGAACTGCGCTTCCTAGCGACAGCGCTTTTGCTTACACATCAGACGGAACGGCTCCAAAAGTATCTTCTGTAAAAATCGCCTATTCAAATTCCGAAAATGGAACTTATTCTGAGTTTGAGACATTCACCGCTGGAACTATTGTCGGCGGAACAGAAAAAAGATATGCGAAGTTCAAGATTGAAGCGAGCGATGATATTGGAATCGAAAGCGGAATCTTGACGATAGAAAGTTCTGCAAGCGAAACTTTGACATTTACAAATGCAGATGAAAATAAAATTGCTGTTGCGACATCAAATGTTTTCGACTTGGCTGCACTGTTAGGCGGTAAACTAGGATATGTCAATGTTTCTGTCGTTGTAAAAGACAAGAGCGGCCAGAGCGGAAACGCAAGTTCTGTATTCACGCTCGACAATGAAGGGCCTGCCACATTCAATGTTACAACACCTGTGCTCGGCACTATAAGCACTTCCGATGTTACAATTTCGGGAATTGCTCAGGACGGAAGTGGCTCTGGAATTATAAGCGTTGAGTTTGCCGTTCCAACCGCTGCTCAAAAATCAACTGCAGAATTTGCTACTACAAACGTGGATGGAATTTTATCTGTTACAAATTATTCTGATACGACTTTTGCAGGCGACTTGAAAGAAGGCTCTACAGCCGGATTGTGGAGTTTTGTATTCTCTTCAATCGGCGACAATGGCGGACAGCTTACTCAATATACAGAAGCTTATGAGAAAGATAACTCCGCCTATGCTATTTCAAAAAACGGATATATTTATTCTATTCCATTCTGGTTCAAGTTGATGGATAATCTTGGAAACGTTTCTGTTTGTCAGTATGAAATTTCTTATAATCCGAACGCAAACTGGCCTACCGCATTTGTGACAACGCCAAAAACAGGAACTATTCTTGGCACAAGCGCAGATTTTGCAGGAACTGCAACAGACAACAACAATGTTACTGCGGTTTACATTCAGTTTGACTTGAACGGTGACGGCAAATTTGACGCTTCCGACAAGGATCTTTTTGCTGCGAATAATAAAGAAACAATTTATTCTGCTTCTGACTTGAACTTCAACGAAGGTGGAGCAATTTCTTCTTCTGATCCTGACTGGTGGGGCGTAAAATTGAGCGGAACTACAAGCTGGAACGGTTCATTTACGTTGCCTCAAACTAAGACTGAATCAGATTCTTGGCAAGTCCGCGCCTGCGCGGTTGACAATGAAAACATTGCCGGTCTTTGGTCTGACGGAAGTGCGACAAGCGATGCCGGTTCAAACGGCGTTGTAAAATTCCGCGTTGATGACGACGCTCCGAAAATCGGTTTGTCAACTCTTTATGTTTCAAATGACGAAGGAAACCGCTCATATTCTTCTGATATGTACGTTTCAAAATCTGTAAGCGAAAAATGGTATTTAAATATTTCTCTTGAAGATAAAGATTCTGGAATCAATATCGAAAAAACTACAGTTACAGCAAAAGCAAGCAGCGGCTCAACTGCGACTGTAACTGGCTGGACAAATGAAAAGAAAGGTGATTCGATAACTTATGAGGGAATAAAGTATTCTAATTACAATATAAAAATTCCTCTCGACTTAAGCACTGAAGGCACTGTAACTTATACAGTCCGCACTGTCGACAACTCAAAGGCTGCTCTTTCTACATCTGCGACTTACTCATTCACTGTTGACAATACGGCACCGACTGTAAACGCAGTTCAGTTCCGTGGCGAAAATCTTGATATGAGAAAACTCTACAATACGAACCGCGAGGCGGAAATTTCTTCGGTTGTTCAAGATGATATTTCAGGCATGGCAAGTCTTAATTTCTTCTTTGAGCGCGGAGGAAAATATTACGTTCCGTTTGCGGGCGGTTCTGCCGACAAATGGAACATGGTGGAAACCACAGGAAAAGATTTTGTTTTGACCGACGGAATTCCTGGAGTTAGTGTTGCTGGAAGCGGAAAAGCAAAATCTGACACATTCGAAATTTCTGGTTCTTCTGCGGACATTTCATTTATCCGCGCAGGTGGAATCATAAAAATTGACGGAAGCTATTACAATATCAAGACTGTTTCTGGCTCAACTGTTACATTTGATGGAACTTTAGCTCAAGACGTAAAAAGCGCAATATTCCCTTACTCGCTTTCTGTAAACTACAAGACAACAACATCTGAAAACTCTGCTTGGTCAGAAGACGGAACTTATTCTGTAGGAAATGATGACGGAGACGGACTTGTTGAGACTGTTGCAAAATCGGGAGCAAAGTGGACTTGTACTGCAAGTTTATTAAGCGACTCAATTGCAGACGGAACTATTGTTCTTCATGCGATTGCAATTGATGCTGCTGGAAACGTAAGCAACGACGTAACAACACGAACGATGATTTCAAACCACGCCCCACGTCTTGCAAAAGTTCATCTTGCAACTGACTTGAACGGTGACGGTTCTTACTCTTCAAACGAGATTGAAGAATTCAGCGCATTGGATGACAATGGAAAATCACAGGAAGTTGTAACTCTAGCAACAGATATTTACGACTTTAATTCTAAGATTCCTGCTAATACGAACGGCAAGACAAACGAAAAGGCTTACTTTAAAGTTACAGGAGACCTTGTTGTTGCTCCAGAATTTGTCGGTGGACACGAAGGACAGGGAAGTGTTTATTATGATGCTGTCATAGGTTCAAAATCAGAGCCGACTTGGAATTCTACAGAAAATCTACACGGCGAGCTTGCTAATTCAAACGACAAAGTTGCTAGCATAACTGCTGGCATAACTGAGGGCCGTAATAATGTCTTGAAGTACCTGACTCTTTCAGCTTCTGATATGACGGCTCGCTTCAATAAAGAAGATAATACCGGCACAATCGCTCTTTCTTTCTGGGATTCTTCAGAAGTCTACGGATTTACAGGTGATAAAGATTCTGGATATAAGACAGACGGCAACAAAATAGCCGAAGGAACAGCTTCTAAGCTAGCAGATTCAAGCAGCACGCATTACTCAAATTTCGGCTATCAATGGACAGTTGCAAATATTCCTGTTTATTTTGATATAACCGACGATGTGGCTCCGACAGGAACAATCACACCGTTCTATTGGAATGGAGAAATTGAGTCTGCTAAGCCTGCTGAGTATAATACAAGTAAAAACAACTCAATTGTTTATTATGGAAGCACTAGAATCGGTCATATTGATATTAAAAATACTCCAGATGTTTCAGGCACGATAAAAATTGAAGGTGATATTTCAGATGACCAAATTATGCAGAGCGTAACGGTTTTAGTTGGTTCTATAAAAACAAAGGCCGTTTATACTGCAAGTTCTGCAGAATGGTCTGATGGAACTGTTAGCGATTCAGATTCAACAATTGCAACTCTTGCGGATAACGGTTATGTTCTTTCAATTTCTAGCAATAGTTTGACCCAGAATGGACACAGTGCAAAATGGACTCTTTTGCTTGATACTTCAAAACTTGTAAATGGCAAGAATCAAATTGTTGTAACAACAACCCAAAATAAAGCTGCAAGCGGAGGAAAAAATCTTTCTTCAGACGCAGGCACTGACGCTACTTCAAGCGGAGCATTTACAGGATATTATCTAGTAAATGTTGTGCCGTATATAACTAAAGTTGAAAGAACAAATTCTGAAATTGCGGCTGGCCATTCAGATTATGGCAACATAAACCGCTCTAAACTTGGTCATTATCCTGTTGCAGAAGGCGAGTCTTTAACGGTTTATGGCTGGAATTTTGGAGAAAGCGCAACATGGTCAGTTGGAAGCGGTTCTAAAGAAGTTTCACCAGTGGCAGGCAATAATAATTTGTATTCATTTGAAATGACTGTTCCGGCTCAAAGCGGAGCGTTGAAAGTTACGAGCGGAAATATTGACAGCGTAAACAACTCAAATTCAGGCAATAATCCTGCAATAAGAGGAAATGCGCTGGTAAACGGAATTTCTGGTGAAAACGGCTACAATGCTGAAACTTATGCGATGCGTGGAAACTCAACAAAATATTGGGCAAATGATGACAGATATTTTGAAGTTTGGAATTTGGGAAATTATTTTAATGAAACTAATAATGGTGCAGAGTTGCAGAACCCAGTAATGACAGCCGATGCAAGTGGTAATTTATATGCTTCTTGGGCGGCACAATCAAACTCTAATATTATGTTCAGCTATGGTGTTAATGCCCCAGCAACTCCAATATTCCGTAATTATGATCAACCTGCAACTTATACAGGTATTGGATTTGACAGAAAAGGCTCTTCTGGTGGTGCAAGTGTCGCATTTATTCCAGAGCACCAAGGTTATGGTGGTACTTATTCAATGTCAGGACTTTCTAGTTCTCAAATTGTAGGTGGAATGGGGGCAATACAGGTTACAAAGGCTGATATATCAGTTGGTACTGTTTATAATGGGCTGAAAGTTCAAGTAACAGGAAATCCTGGTTATAGAATGGACGATTCCAACTATACTGCTTATTATAATCTTTCGAATTATGATATGACCCATAGATTAGGTTCGTTTGCAAAACCTAAGTCTGTAAGGTATGGAAACTATTTGCATAATATTTGGTATGACACTGTTACAGAGAGCCTTAGGTATTCTGTTGTGGATACATCTAGTACGAAATATGGTACAACAATAGCGGGACAACGCACAAATGGTAAGGCTGGAGGTCTTGTAGGCTGGGTTGTTCTTGACGGCGGATATACAGGTCAGGATAGAGTTCACAATTGGACTGCAAATGCAAATGCAAAAGACAATAATTCACTTTCTGCAGGAGAAAAGAATGCTGTATGGATAGGTGGAGCTAGAACTAATACTGCGGCATATTCGAATGTTTTGTTTATTGCTCCTAACAGCACGCAACGTTATGCATCTAGTAACAATCGACTTTCTGCAACTACGAAGGAATCTATAACTACAAAAGAATTACAATCTGATTACTTCCCAAAAGTTGGTGATACGATTGCTCTTATGCAATTGGAAGCTGGTAACTATAAAACTTCTTTGCGAAAATTGACAGGTGTACCTGACAATGGTGTAAATGGAACATATACTTGGTCTGGAGCTGTAACTCATAGTATTCATGGAGCAACGATTTATGGGGGAGATTTGAATGTTGTTGGAGTTGATTCGATAACTGAAAGTGATGCAACTCATGAAGGCTCTTCTGGTTCTTCTGCTGATGTTGATGTTGACTCTAATGGTTACCCTGTTGTTGCTTACTTTGATGATAGTTCATCAAAACTGAGAATTGCAAAAGCTTCAGTCCAAGAACCTAATTTAGCTTCTGGCTGGAATCGAATAGTAACATCTTATAGTTGTTCCGGCTCTGTTTCGATGAGAATCGACTCGAATAACAATATCCATATAATGTTCAAAAACGAAGATGGTCAGCTGTGTTATCTTTTTGGAGAAATTTCGGGAACAACTTATAACTTTAATGCTCCAGAAATTGTTGATGAAACAGGTTCTCTTGATTATGGAAATATTTCTATAATTGAAACAGGAACTGAAAAAAGTAAAATTTCAATTCCTTGTATGACATACCTAAACAGTGCTGGAACAGCACAGGCTGTAAAATATGCAGTTCGAAAAGTACCTCCAACTTATGACTCTTCAATATTGTCGCAAAGCAGTCTTAGTGATTCTTGGGATTACATGATTATTCCTTCAATGGGAACAGGTCATTATGCAGTTTCAGAGAATCAAATTAGCATAGAAGGCCGAAAAATAGGCTGGAAAGATGATAAAACAGACACACTTAAAAATGGAGGAAAGATAGAAACATCAACAGCAACTCCTGCAACAGTTGCTTCTGTAATTGCCTTTAAGTCAAAACAGTTTGAAACCGCATATTTAAAAACTGAATAATATCATCAAACATTATTTTCAGTGTCTTTTTTAATACCGGCTTTCTGCAAAAAAGGAGGCCGGTATTTTTTTTGTAAAGAATTGTGCGCCGGATAGTAGAGGCCGCTTTGCGGGTGCTTGCACCGCAGGCGCTGTGACGCCGGAGCCTCGGATAGCCGTTTGTGCATAATTTGTGCGCCTTCTTTTTATTCTTTTATTGATAATTCTTTTGTTTGCTAATTAAAAATTTCGGTCGTATAATTAAATCAGAAAGTTGCTTGCGGGCGATTTTTGAAATTTGTTGGTTTTGCTTTTTGCGAAACTGTTTTGTTTGCTGAAATTGTGTTTTTTCAGCGCTTTTTGGAGGATTTATGAAAAAAATTTTAGGTCTGCTTTGTATTTCGGCTATGGCTTTTTCGTTTATGTCGTGTGGTGACAAGAAAAATGCTAAAAATGCCGGCGAACTAGTTGTTTACGGTTCTTGCGAAGAAGAATATCTTGCTGCTGCCTGTGCAAAATTTGAATCTTTGACTGGCGTGCGAACGACTTTCCAGAGACTTTCGACTGGAGAAGTTCTTACAAAAATCGAAGAAGAAAAAGGAAATCCTTCGGCTGACGTTTGGTTTGGTGGTACTACTGACCCTTACAACGAAGCTGCGGCTAAAGGACTTTTGCTGCCTGTTGAGCCGAAAAATGCAAGTCATCTTGTTGGTAAGCAGTTTAAAGATGCTAATAACAACTGGTTTGGTATTTACCGCGGAATTCTGGGCTTTTTCTGGAATACGGAAGAACTTCAGCGCTTAAAACTTGAGCCTCCGAAAGATTGGGACGACCTCTTAAAGCCTGAATACAAAGGTCTTGTTTCTTTTGCGAACCCTAATACTGCCGGAACTGGTAAACTTATCGTAAATACGATGGTTCAGCTCAAGGGCGAAAAAGCCGCTATGGATTATTTTGCTAAACTCGACAAAAATATCTGTCAGTACACAAAATCTGGTTCTGGTCCTTCAAAGCTTGTTCCAACTGGCGAAATTGTAATCGGCATTGGATTTTTGCACGACGTTGTCTATCAGATTGTAAATAACGGTTACACAAACATTGGAATGACGTCTCCTTCTTCTGGAACTTCCTACGAAATCGGGGCAACTGCAATCTTTAAGGGAGCTAAAAACCTTGACAATGCAAAAAAATTCATCGAATTTGCGCTTTCTCCAGATTGTGTAAACCTTGCACAGGACAATGGTTCTTATCAGTTCCTGGTTATCGACAACGCAAAACCGGTTGAAGTTGCCATTAAGAACGGTTTGGACAAGATTGAAACTATGGTCTACAACTTTGATGATGCAAAAACTAACGGTCCAAAATACTATGCTGAATTCTTTGAAGTAATTTCAAAAGATGACCGCGTAAAGACAAAGTAATTTATTTGTATTTTTGAAAGGTCTGGCTGTCAGAAGACGCATAAAAGTTATAAACCAAATGCGTTTTTTTGGTGGCCAGATTTGAATTTCTGCTTTTTATCTTGACTTTTTATGGGAAAATAAATGCCAAAATCACAAGGACGAGCTTTAGACAGAAAAAAACTGCTTGCAGATCCTATTCTTGTTGCTGCAATTATCGGGATTTTTCTTTTTTTATTCCTGTTTATTTTATATCCGCTGGCTATTCTTTTGACAGACAGTGTTGTTGTTGAAAAAAATATAAACGGAACGACTTTAAAAACTATCGGTTTTGCCAATTTTATAAAAATCTTTAAGATGACGAATTTTCGCCATGCCATTTCGAATACGCTTTGGCTCGGTCTGATTTCGGGAATTGGTTCTACTGTAATAGGTTTTTTGTTTGCCTATGTTGATTCTTACGTTGATGTTGGCTCTAAAATCGTAAAAAAACTTTTTGGCGTTGTGTCTATTCTTCCTGTTGTTTCTCCGCCTTTTGTTCTTTCACTTTCCGCAATTCTGCTTTTTGGACGGACTGGTGTTATTACTCGCGGACTTTTTAATATGAATAATACTCAGCTTTACGGCTGGCGCGGAATTGCTCTTGTTCAGATTCTGACTTTTTTCCCTGTCTGCTACATGATGCTTAAAGGACTTTTAAAAAACATTGATCCGTCTCTTGAAGAAGCGGCCCGAAATATGGGTGCGAGCAGGTTCAAGGTTTTTCAGACGGTTACTTTTCCGCTTTTGCTTCCAGGAATCGGAAATGCTTTTTTGGTTTCGTTTATTGAATCTGTAGCGGACTTTGCAAATCCAATGATTATTGGTGGCAACTTTGATACTTTGGCAACTTCGATTTATCTTCAACTGACTGGCGCTTATGATAAATCTGGAGCAACTGCAATGGCTGTTGTTCTTCTTGTAATTTCGATGGGACTTTTTATTCTGGAAAAATACTGGCTGGAAAGAAAGTCTGTTGCTACTTTGACTGGAAAGGCAACGAGGGGAAGGGCTGCAATCACCGATTCAAGCGTAAGAATTCCTTTGGTGACAATATGTACGCTTTTGACGGTTTTTGTAATTTCCATGTATATTCTTGTTCCTTTTGGTTCTCTCTTTAAAATTTGGGGACGCGACTACCATCTTTCTCTAAAATGGTACGAATATATTTTTAAAAATAAGGGCTATCGTGTTTTTACGGATTCAATGCTTCTTTCTGCAATTGCATCTCCGATTACGGCCTTGCTTTCTATGATTATTGCATATCTTGTCGTTAAGCGAAAATTCTTTGCCAAAGGGTTTATGGAATTTGTTGCAATGCTTGCAATGGCTGTTCCGGGAACTGTTCTTGGCGTTGGTTTTATCCGCGGTTACAATTCGGGACTTTTTCATTCCGGAATTTTGTCGAGTCTTTACGGTACAGGAGCAATTCTCGTAATTGTTTTTATCGTCCGTTCGCTTCCAATCGGAACTCGTTCGGGAATTGCGGCTTTAAGGCAGATTGACCGGTCAATTGAAGAAGCGGCCTACGATATGGGTGCAGACAGTGCAAAGGTTTTTCAGACTGTTACGTTGCCCCTTATCAAGGAATCTTTTATCAGCGGACTTGTAACAACTTTTGTGCGTTCGATTACTGCAATTTCGGCAATTATTCTTCTTGTAACTCCAAAATATCTTTTGATTAC
This sequence comes from Treponema berlinense, assembly GCF_052273165.1. Classification (GTDB taxonomy): domain Bacteria; phylum Spirochaetota; class Spirochaetia; order Treponematales; family Treponemataceae; genus Treponema_D; species Treponema_D berlinense_A. The sequence goes on from NZ_DAVZIU010000028.1 coordinate 13,256, forward strand.
AGTACGAATAAATGAACATGCAGAAAAAGGAAATTACGGAATTGCCTGTGCTTACGCAACAATCTTAATCGTAATCACTTATGTAGCAATCACGATAATGAATTTTGTTCTTGGAAAATTGGGAACAAGCAAACCGACAAAAGAGGTGTAAATTATGGAAAGAAAAGAGCCACAGGGCGTTAAACTCGAAAATATTACAAAAATCTATCAGGATCCAAAAACAAAAAAGGATTTTGCCGCTGTTGACAATGTTACCCTCGATATAAAACCGGGAAGTTTTGTAACTCTTTTAGGACCTTCTGGTTGTGGAAAAACTACAACTCTGCGCATGATTGCAGGTTTTGAAAGTCCTGACCATGGCGAAATTTATCTTGGTTCAAAGGCAATAAATGAACTTATGCCAAATAAGCGTGATACGGCAATGGTTTTTCAAAGTTATGCGCTTTTGCCACATTACAACGTTTTTGACAATATTGCCTACGGCTTAAAACTCAGAAAACTTCCAAAGGAAGAAATCAAAAAACAGGTTTTTGACATGCTTGACCTTGTAGAACTGACTGGAATGGAAGAAAGAATGACAAACCAGCTTTCTGGAGGGCAGCAACAGCGTGTAGCTCTTGCAAGGGCTCTCGTAATGCAGCCCGGCGTCCTGCTTTTTGATGAACCGCTTTCTAATCTTGACGCAAAACTCCGTGTAACAATGCGTACAGAAATCCGAAAGATTCAGCAAAAACTCGGAATTACAGCAATTTACGTAACTCACGACCAAAGCGAAGCCATGAGCCTTTCCGATGAAATTATTCTTATGAAAAATGGCAAAATCGCGCAAAAAGGCACACCGCAAGAAATTTACTACAGTCCAAAAAGTGAATTTGTTGCAGATTTTATTGGCGAAGTAAGTTTTCTTTCAGGAAAAGTAAAATCAGTTTCCAGCGAAAATGTTGTCGTAGATGTAAACGGCATTGACGTAAAAGCCGAAAGTTACGGAAATCTTGTTGTCGGGGATTTGTGCAAAATTGTCCTGCGTCCAGAAAATGTCCAGCTTTCGGATTCAGGAAACGCCATTCCTTGCGAGGTTGTTTTTTCAACTTTCATGGGCGCTTACCAGTATTATCAGGTCAAAGCGGACAATACCATAATAAAAATAAACGATTACAATCCGCGTGCCCACAAAATTTACAAAGCCGGCGACAAAGCATATTTGAACCTGGAAAATTCAAAACTCCACGTTCTTTAATTTTTTCAGGAGCGCACCACAATCAAAAACCGGCTCTGCACGGTTTCGCTAACGCTCCATTCAAAAGACGGAAAGTTTTTCCGCCTTTTGAACGCTTCGCGCCGTTCCGATCCGGGCTAAAGTTTAGCTTTTAATGAGCTAACGCATTTGTGCGGTTTCGATACAAGAGCCTGTGCTACCAGAAATCTGGTAAGCAAAGACTGCATTTTTAGAACCGTTGCCATAGCACTTGCTTTCTTCTTCAGAAGATGTGTAATCGCCTGTTTTGCTGTAACTGTAACTTGTTCCAATATTGTTATTAGCAGGTTCTTGTCCATCTGTTGTAGACCAGGTTAAAACACCGTCTTTTTTAAATACACCGATGTTGATTTTATCTTCTCGGTTTGTAGTTGGTCTGCTAGGAGTTGGAACTACTGTTACTTCCCAAGCTCCAGTAAAGCGTTCGTTATCATCAACTCCTGCTGGAACTTTGTTTTTATGAGTTGTGTCTACAAGGTATGCGTATTTTGGAGCTTTAATTGCCGCTGTAAAGTATCCAATATAAGGAATGCTGTTTCCATTTTCATCAATTGCTACATCAAGAGTTAAATGTTCACCAACAGCTCCAGAGGCATCTACCGTACAAGAATTTTCAGCTTCGCTATAAGCAGAATTAAAGTTGTCCAAATAAGCATATTTTACATCGCCATTGCCAGCATAAGCTGCAATATGGATATGATTGTTTTTATCTACTTCAATATGACAGTATTCGCCACCTTCTTCAAATATTGTTACAGGTGTAGACCAGCCACTAGCAGTTCTGTCGCCTTTAAGATTAGACCAATTGCTGATTGGATCTTGATAATACGTATATTTTAAACAGTTGTCGTAAGCATCGTACCATACAACACAGGCTACATCGGTTGAACCGTTTTTTGCAATAGCAATATCTACATATTGACCGGCACCACGTCCGTTTATTGCAGAAACAGTTGTCGTTCCGTTGCTTGCAGGGAAAGTTCCTCCTGTCTGAGAGTTATTTGCAATTATCTGACAGTTGTTCGTACTGTAATAACTTGAATTGCCAGTTTTATATTCGTCGACAAAGCCACCATTATTTGGAACGCTTGTATTTGCAAAAGAGCCTGCTCTAAAGCGAATTTCATCTGTCAAAGCATCGTAATTTACAAGGTAGAGATTCGTAGTATTTTCGCTTACAGAAGTTGCAAATTCAGAAGAAAGGTATCTGTACTTCATAAGAGAATAATCGAATGTTCCCTCACCAGTTTTGTAAGCAATTTCTTCCAAACGTCGTGCATTAAAATTATGACGGTTTTTTTCGTTTAAGGTTCCTCCCGTGTCATGTAAACCAATTCCCCATCGTCCTGTATAAAATACATATTTATCTACAGAACCTCCGTTATTAGTATCGCCACCAGATGCTACAGAATATGTGTATCCAAGACTGTCTACGGCAAATCCTACGCTAGGTCCTGCGAATGTATCCCAGTCACCAGCCCAGTAACGGCTTGAATAAGTTTCATCTGCCATACTGTAGAACAGACCTCCGTTTGCAAATGCAAAGTTAAGCATTCTTGTGGCTTGATTAACCTTCATTTGAACGCCTGTTGCCATACCGTTTATTGGAACTGCCGCACGGTCGTTAAATTCCCATACATCAAACACAAGGTCGTCCGTGAGGATATTGTTTGTATCTCCGTTTCCTTGTCGGTTATACATGTTTTTATTTGCTGTTCCAGCTTCAGTTGCGCTACCCATTGCATCATTGTTATTGTAATTGTTAATGATGTTTACTCCATTTACTGTTGCATTCAGTTCTCCAGAAGCAAGTTTTTCTACATTGAAATTTATCTGAGATAAAGTAGAACTTGTCTGTGCTTCTGCTGTTACTGAAATTGCAGAATTGTCCTTGTCTTTTATAACAATGTTGCTTCCGTTTAAGTTAAAGCCGTGAAGAATTACATCTTCTGAAGTAGTTGTCTTAAGAATTCCGGATTGGACATTGTTTACTATTGTCTGAACAGGATAATGCCCTCTTGCTGATCTGTTGTAAACAGACCAATTTGTCTTTTTCTGTTTTGAAAGTTTTGTTTCAACCTTGACTACGTACGGTACAACGTCAACCCGATATGTGGCTTTGTTATAAACAGTTTCGCTTGTATCCAAAATTTCATTGCCGTCTTTAGTTGCTGTAGATGTTTTTTGCCAACTATAGTTGTTACCGGCATCTTTTGCAGCAAAACCGATAATTTTATTAACTCCTGTGACAGTTTCAATTTTGCTTGTATCCCAGTCGAGCTTCCAGGTTACTCTGTGACCTGACTGGTCAAGTCCACCGTCAGTAACTGAAAACTTCCAGCCATAATTATCAATGTCGCCTGATTTTATAGTCCATACACCTTTTTCAAAAGTTGCAAGTTCGACCATAATTCGTTCTACAGAATCCGAATCTTCTGTTGTAGCAACCACTGTTGTAGACAAAGTAGTTCCATTTTTGAACGTAAATCCATCAATTACTGCGTAAAGTGCAGTTAATCGGGCGTCGTCATAAGCAGAACCGCAGATGCTGATTTTTCCAGAAACTTTAGGGTCGTTATCTTTTAAGTCAGCCGGAAGGTTTTTCTTAATAGTTTCAGAAACTTTTTCCCAGTCACTTTCAAGTTCAATATGACCTTTGAGATCTGTAAATGTTTCTGCCTTTGCTGAGTCATAAATTGAATTGTCTGTAATGCTATTCCAGCTAAAAGGATCAATTACCGAATTTGGTCGAACACTGTCAGTTTGCTTTATCACAAAATTCTTTACAAACAGTACCGAATACTGGCTGTCTGTTCCCTGTGTTGTTTCTTCGGTTTTGTCCCAGAATGTAAAGCTTATTCCTTTTTCTGCTGTGTCACTTCCGAGTTCACCTTTATCCATTACAAATCCGTAAACTGAATTGTTTTTTGAATTTGCGGTGAGTTTTAGGGCGGAGAATTTGCCGTTTAAATCTCCCAGCGTTTTTTCTGTATTAGTGCTTGTCGTATCGCTTGCAGATGCTTCTTTTACCGTTCCTTTTGTTGCATCTGCGTTAGTCGCGCTCAAGTTTGGAATCATACCGATTGTTCCGTTTCCGCCGGTAAATTCTGGTATAACGGCAAGTCCGTTTTTAATCGTGAATTTTCCTGCTGGATATTTGAACGTGCTGTCTTTGCCCGAAACTGTTTCTGTAAAGTCGAGAGTATAAGTTTTTTGTTCTATTCCTCCTTCTGCTTTCAGAATATTGTATTCAACAATTTCTTCGAGTGTTGAGTCTGAAGTATATTTTCCGTCGCCGTTCAAATCTGTTCCAAGCCAAACTTTTGCAAGTCGTGGAGCATTGTTTGCAATCGTAAGGTTAAAACTTGTTCCGTTTACGTTTCCTGCAGCATCGAATGCGAGCATTACAAGGGTTACAGGACCGTCTGGCATATTGTAAGAGTGAATTGTTGCGTCCCAAGTCCATGTTGTTCCTGTTTTTGAGAATGTTTCTGGCATTCCGTCGCCGTCATCTCCGCTTTCAAAAGTGAATGGATTTGCTGAATTGCTTTCTACTTTTTCGGTGGCTGTGTTGTCAATAACCTGAGCAATAGGAAAGTATGCGGTTACGGAAGTTTTTGCCTCGGACATTGCAGGTTCAAATGTTGCTGTTGTTCTGTCAAGTTTTGTAATTTTTCTATACAAACCGTCAATGTAGATTAGTCCGCCAGTTCTAATGTGGGAATCTGCCGAGGTAAGTGTAAACGTGTCCTTAGTGGCGCTTGAAGTCTGTTCTTTTGCATACAGATAGAATGTGTGCTCTCCTTGCTTAACTGGCAATTCGGTCAAAGTAGAAAGTGCAATTTTGCTTTTGTCCGTGCCTGTTGTAATCATCGGGTCGAGAAGAACTTCGTTAGCAATCGTAGTTTTTGTTGTGCCTGACTTTCTCATAAAGTAGAACAAAACTCTTTCTACTCCGGAACCTGAATCTTCGGATTTTCCGCCTACTGTGTAAACGTAGTTTGAATCTTCGATAATTCCGTTTGGTGCCAAGTCTTGTCCGTTTCCTGTAAGGCTTTCGAGTGTTGGCGCTGTGTTGTCGAGTTTAAAAGAGAATGTTTGGGTTGCAGTGTGTTCTGCATCGTTTGCCGAAATTGTGTACGAAACAGAATCCGAATTCTTATCGATAGGAATGTAGAGTCTGCAACCTTTTTTATTTATAGACTTGTCTTCAACGTTGCTCTGAACATAATATCCGCTTCCTTCTGCAATCGTGTTTGTGTCTTTTTGAACTGAGTAGCCTGTAACTTCTGTTTCGTCTAGAAGAGTAAGTTCAAGATACCACTGTCCTCTTAAGAACATATCAGAAACGTAATTCTGACTTGCTGTATACGCTGGGAGTTCTGCTGGATTTGAAGTGATTTCATTTTCGTATTGTTTTAAAATGCTGTTGATTACTGGCGCTTTATCATCAATATGAATTGAAATTACGTTGTCAACACTTGTCCAGGCACCGAATTTTCCTTCAGCATTTATGCCACAGGTGCGGATTTTTATATTCGTTGTAGAACCATCTGTTTTTGGATTGAGTTCTCCTTTTTCGTTAAGAATAATGTTCCATGCGGCCGTTCCATTTGCCTTAATTCCCCACCAGGCGTCCATTTCGGCCTTCGTTGAGAATCCAAACTTTTTAAGCATAGAAGAATCTATTGCTTTTGTCGAATAATCTGTTCCTGTTATTTCTTTTACAATATCGTAAGCTGTTAGAACAGTGTATTTATATTTTGTTGAGGCTTCTGTTTTGTCAGAATCTGAGAAAGAGCCTTCTTCGCTTGCAATCTGATAATAAACAGATTTTACGGTAGTTGTTCCGCTTGGAATTATCGCACTTCCTGTTGCACGGATTATACCTCCAAGAACAACATAGTTCTGGCTATTTCCATAATCTGAAACCGTCGGATAGAGGAAGTCGAGTTTTGGTTTGTCGCCGTCAGGGTTGTGGCGCAGAGCGTAGTTTTCATAAATCGAGTAATTTCCGATTGCGTCTGTTGCCATAAAATAAACTGGCAGAGCATAAATTCCGTCTGTTATATCTGTTGCAAAATCGGAAGAATCATAAGTGTCGAGAGTTGGGTTTCCGCCTTTGAAAATAAAATTTTCTGTGTTGGAAGTTGCATCATCGTTTTTACCGTCAAAGTCAAACTGCCATGAAGTAAGTGTCGCTGTTGCTGCAAGAGAGTCTTCGCCACCATTCCAATTTAAGTTTCTCAGGTACTCAAGTTTTTCTGTGCCTGTTTTTGTATTTGCAATAGTTACATATTCTTTTTTTGGAATGAGCCATTGAATATTTGCAGTTCCTGCGCTTCCTGTGTCGGTTGCGGTTCCTCCAATACTTACTATTCCTGTAACTTCTGTTCCGCTTATTGGGGAGCGAATTACGATTTCTGGAGCAGAATTGTCTATGAAGAATGAGTATGAGCCGTTTCCTGCAAGCCCTGCCTTGTCGTAAGGAACAATTTTTGCAGTGTACTGGGCTGTGGTCATAGCGCCTAAATCTACAATATCTGTTGTCCAGATTGAAGTTGTTTTATCATTTTGTTTTTGTTCTATCGTTCCGCTTGTTGTAAATCCGCTGGTACTTGTTATTGAGTCAGAAGTCCTTAATTTTAGAACAGATTTATTGGCTTCATCAAACAGTTCAAACGTCATTCCGTCAATTCCGCTTGCGTCATTTGCTTCAAACTGGAATTTTACAAATCTTCTTTCTGAGCCACCAGCAACAAAACTTGTGTTAAGAGTTGAATTTGACTTATTAAAATCGAATTTTTCGCCATTTGCGTCTGTTGCAACATTTGTTCCTGTTTTGTCCGAATAAAGAACCCCTTTTCCTGCTGTTACTGTCGGACTGTTTGAATCCGAATTATAAGCAAAAACCTTTGTCGCAAGAGTGTCCTCGAGTGGTTCTGTCTTTAGGTACAGTTTCGGGTTTTGGAGATATGTTGTTTGTCCGCTGGAATCTGTGCCTGTCAAAGCCGTTGTGTAGAATTCGCTTCCGTCGTTGTCTTTTATATAGAAGTAAAGTGTCTTTGCTCCGTCTTCTGTGTTTTTCGGCTCGAACGTAAAGTCGCCCGTAGTCGGATTGAATTTTTTCGCCAGGTTTTCTACACTGCCGCTTCCGTCGTAAGGGCTTTCTGAAATAACAAAGTCCTCTACCACTTTGCCTGCCGTTGAGTCGTCGTCGGAAAGAGTTCCCGTAACCTGCGCGTTTGTTCCGTACTTGAGGATGAAAGTTCCGTCTTTAAGCCTTGCAAGATTGTCTATCTTTACAACCGGACGGTCAGAATCCTGGTTTATATTTAGGGCTATCTCTTTTGACACTCCTTCATTCTTCGCCTTGTCGCTTATAACAACCCTTACGTAGACAGTGGAGTTGTCTGTAAACTTCGTTGTGTCAAATCCTGTCACGCTTATTACAGAATCCGAGATGTCAGCTTTGTATTCTTCGCCGGCATTACCGCTCGAAAGTGGTGTCCAGCTTGTTTTGTCTGTGCTGTATTCAAGTTTAAGCGTGCTCTCGTCGATTTCCTGGTTGTCGGTGGCGCTTCCGCTCAAAGAGATAGTCTTATTTACCTTGTCTGATGGAGAAGCCAGGGAAACAACTGGAGCCTTGTTGTCCAAAAGGAAGTTGAACATTCCAAGCGTTGTCGAGTTTCCTGCCTTGTCTTTTACAGTTACTGTTGCAGAACCGCTTGCAAGCTTGTCCGCCGGAACTGTAATTGAATAAACTTGTTTTCCGTTTTCTTGAGAAGAAGGAGTTCCGGAAATTGCAGGGGAAAGAGTTTTGTTTCCGATTTTTGTAAGCTCAACAGAGGCAATTCCGCTGTAAGAGTTTTCTTTGTTTGAAGTGTCATCTGCAGCTTCCAAAGTGAATGTAACATCTTCTTTTCCGTTTACAAGCTTCTGCTTATTCTGGGCAGCAAAATCCGTCATTGAGTTTTCGGCACTGTCGCCGTCAATAGATTTTAAAGCAGGCTCTTCTGGCGCAATAGAATCCACGAAGAATGAAAGCGTAACTTCTGAAGTTTCGTTTCCAGCCTCGTCAACCGCCTTTATCTTAAGAGAATTTACTCCCTGCTCAAGGTTTTCTATGGTGAAGTTTCCGTTGTCCGCAGGTTTCCAGGCAGTCGCAGATGTAGGGTCTTTTTCGTCGTTCAAATTGTAAAGCAGGTGCTCAACGTTTGTTGTCTTATCCTTTGCCTTTGCCGCAACCGTCAGAGATGTTGAATTGTACAAGCTGTATTCAACACCGCCAACCGTGATTTTTTCTGAGCTTTCTTTTGAACTTACATAAGGCACTTTTGAGTCTTTGTTGTCTGTGTACCAGTAAGGCTCTGTAGTATCTGTTGTAACTCGGCAGGTTGCAGTTGAAGTGTTTTTGGCTATGTCTTTTGCGGTCGCGGTGTAAGTGTGAGAGCCGTCCTTTGTCTCGTTTTCTCCTGTTGCGCTTGATGATGGCGTTAATGTTACAGACCAGTTTCCGTCGAGTGAAACTGTCGCAGTGTAAGATTTTGAAGAATCAAGGGAATCTGTTATGACAACGCTTTCAATTCCGAGGTTGTCAGAAACTGTTCCTTTTAAATCAAAACTGCCTTTTGTCGCTTTTTCAGGATATTCCGAAACTGTAACTGTTGGAGGAGTAATATCAACCATTATATCTTTGATTTCTACTGTACTTAAGTTTTCATATTTGTCTCTTGCGACAATCGAGATGGACGTTGTTCCGTCTTCTTTCAGACTTGCAACAACTGTGCCTGTATAAGAGCCGTCATCGCCTTTTTGGAGTGTCGTTGTCGAATTTGCAATAACACTCGAAACTCCGGACACAGTGTCAGAAGCACTAGCCCTTATGTTAAATGTAGCGGAGCCGTAGACACTATATTTCTCATGGGTGAACAACACTTTGTCAAGAATTTCTGCACTGAGCTTTGGCGGAGTTTTGTCGTAATAGAACTCGACTTTTGGCGCAGCTCCTGAATTTTTGAGAACGTCTTCTGCCTCTACGACAAGAGAATATTTTCCTTCTTTATCTTTAGGGATTTCGATATTTTCAAACTTCCATTCGCCTGATTCTGAAATTTTCTGTTCGCCTGTTATTTTTTCTGAAGTTTCAGATTCAGGATCTTCCTTAATCGTGTATTTTATTTTTTTTACGCCGCTTCCTATGTCGCTTACATTTCCTGAAATTGTGATTATTCCGTCTTTTGTATTGTCGCCTGCAGCCGGGCTTGTCACAGAAACCGCTGGAGATAAGGTGTCATAAGTTACGATTATGCTGTATTCGCTCTGGTTTCCAGCCTGGTCTGTAAGAACGATTTTATATGTGTATGTTCCGTCCTTTTCTACTTCTGGTGTATATGTCCATTCGTTTTCAGACTGAGGAGTTGCACTGTTTCCGTTTATTTTTATATTTATAGATTCAAGTTTTTCTTCTGTTATTGTTCCGCCGAGCGAAAATCTTTCTTTTGCATAGTAATAACTTCCGTCGCTCTTTAATTGCGGTGCAGAATCTCCATTTGAATCAAAAAGATTTGTTCCTGTTAAGCTTGTTGTCGGAAGTGTTGAGTCTATATAAAGAGTGATAGTCTTGTTATCGTCGCTTATGTTTCCAGCCTTGTCTGTTGCTTTTATATGAACTGAATAATTTTTCCCTTCTTCAACATTTAAGTCCGTAAGAGAAATCGTCCAGCCTGTTTCGCTTTCTGTTTTTGTAAGCGTTGCCAAAAGCCAGCCGTTTTCTGTTGAAGGAGTGTCTTTTCCTGTATTGTCGCCAATGTAATAGTAGACGCTGTCGATTCCGCTTCCGCTTTCGTTGTCGGCGCAACTTCCTTTTATTGTCTTTATGTTCATCGGATTGAGATGGAACTTTTGCGGTTCTGTAAATCCGTTTTCGTTTTTAATCGAGTTGTATTCTGTTATTTTTACAGCAGGTTTTTCGTTGTCTACCGTGAATTCCGCTTCCGAAGAGTTTGATTCGCCATATTTATTTGAGGCAGTAAAGCGAACCGTGTATTTTCCGTTTTCAAGCGAGTTTCCGTTTTTGAGAGAAACTGTCCATTTTTTCGTATTTGCTCCTGGCTGGCTGAGCATTTTTGTGTATTCTGAAAGTTTTGTTTCGTCGACATCTTCGCCGCCAATGTTTGCTTTCGTGAATTTGGCGCTGACACTTGCCTGTGTGCTCGAAACTATTCCTGTAAATGAAGGGGTTGCCGTCAGGTAGGTTTTTACAGAATCAAGGCTTATTGTCGGCGCTCCCGCAGAAACTGCAACATAGAATTTTCCTGTCGAAGATGTCTTCGCTTCTCTTTCTCCTGAAAGCTCTGTCGATAAGATATCGTCTACCGCAATAATTTCAACTTTGTACACTCCTTCGTCTGACGGAAGTGCAAAAGAGGCGCTGTAGGTTGATTTTCCGATATCCTTTTTTGTTATCGGGTCGATGATTTCATCCCCAGCTTCGTTGTAAACTTTCATCGTAACGCTTTTTATGAGGTCGTCGTCAGAAACTGATACTGAAATCTTGTTGTTCGAGATTACTCCGAACAGATTGCCTTTTTCTGTGCCTATATTGCCGTTGCCGTCCTTTTCTGTAAATCCTTCGATGCTTGCGTTGTTCAGTGTGATTACAGGCTCATCCGTCTTCTGTGAAATTTTGAGACTTTTGTATTCTGAATCTGCTGCGCTGAGAGTTGAATAAGTTGCACTGTTTCCGACCTTGTCTGTCGCCGTAACTCTTACATCGAGCAAAACTTCGTCTAAAAGCTTTGTCGTGTCAATCGCCTGACTGAATGAGTAGACTTTTCCGAGGTTTCTTGTTTCCTTCAGCTCACCTCCAGCATAGATTTCCATTACTACGCTTTCGAGGTTTGTCTCTTCAACTGAGCCTTTTACAGTGACTGTTCCGTTTACAAACGGCCCTTTTTCTCCTTTGTATTC
>NZ_DAVZIU010000029.1:0-21985 GCF_052273165.1 Treponema berlinense
AACTCTGGAAGACAAATTAAAAACTATGAAACTAAGCGATGTAATGAAGGATTTGAAAAAATAAATTTTTGGACTATTTATTGACAGACGAGCAAAATTATACTTGCCGAGTTGTTATTTTTTTTGATATAATGGCAGAAAATCCATTCAACGAGGTATTTTATGAGACTTGCGAGAAGAATCAGACCGCTCCGCTGGAATAAAACTATCAGAGCTAATAGCAAGAAAAATTTAAAGAGAATTCGTACAAACCACGAACTTCTTAAAACTTTGGCAAAGTAAAATAAAGGCTACCTAAAAAATGAAGTGCACCTCAAAAGTTGGACAAATAAAGTTCAATTTTAGGAGGTGCATTTTTTATTTTAAATGTGTTTTTTACAGGGTGAACAAGAAATTTTTAAACCTTGTGTTTTTTTACTCTTTCTATAATAGAATCTTTAATTGTAAAAAAAATTGATTGTGAATATAATTGAAGAACTTTGGAAGACTGTTATAAAATTTTGGGTGTTCGGCCTGGCGCAACTGTCGCAGAAATTCGCCGTGCCTATAGAAAAAAAGCAAAACTTTTGCATCCTGACACTGCCGGAAATATTACGGACGGAGCGGCTTTTCGTGAACTTGTTAAAGCGTACGAAATTTTATCTGATGTAAGGCAGCGTTCTCTTTTTGATGAATCTTATTTTTATCGTTACCGTTCTCATTCAACCCAGCCTTCTAATTCTTTTGATTATAGAACCTGGCTTTTGCAGAGAAATGATGAAGAAAGCCTTGCAAAATTGATATTTTTTGATCTTTTGCATTCTCGCGAAGAAGATGCGGTGCGCGAATTTGTCGAAACCTGTAAAACTCATTCACGTTTTAAGCTTTCAGACTGGTTTACTCGCGAAGATTTTATGGATTACGGTTTTATTCTTTGTGAAGAACTTGTCTTGCACGAAGAATATTATGACGCCTTTGTTCTTTTGGAGCAGATTATCCGCATGGAATACAGTTTTTCGTATTTCAGGCTTTTTTTTCCAGAAGTGATGGATTTGGCGCGGACTGTCTTAAAATATCGCCTCGAAGGAAATGTTGCTGATGAACTATGCCTGGACGCATGGGAGCGCGCTCTTGAATTAAATTTTGGAAATAGTGATGACTCGTTTTTTTTGCATAAGATGGCCGCTGCTTACCGCCGTATTGGAGATGAACGGACTGCCAGAATTTGTGAAGAAGAAGCTGTCAGAATAAAATAACAACAAGAAGGAAAAATATAATGATTCGCTTAAAGAATGAAAAAGAAATCGACGGAATTCGCAAAAGTTGCCATGCCCTTGCAGACCTTTTTAGAGAAGTTGTTCCTCAGGTTGAACCTGGGATGAGCACTAAAGACGTTGATGATTTAGTCGTAAAATTTATCAAAAAAATCGGAGGAGTTCCTGCCTGGTATTCCGAAGATTTTGCAGGAGCAGCCTGCATCAGTGTAAATGAACAGGTTATTCACGGTGTTCCTTCAAAAAAGAAGATTATTCACGACGGCGATTTGGTTTCTCTTGATATTGGAATTGACCTTGACGGTTATATTTCTGATTCTTGTCATACTGTTCAGGTTGGAAATGTAAAAAGCGAATATAAAAAACTTGTAAAGGCAACAAGAGAAAGTTTGCGCGCTGGGATTGAAGCCTGTGTTGCTGGAAACAGAATTCGCGATATTTCAAATGCTGTAAACGACGTTGCAAACGGAAAATACGGATATGGAGTTGTTTATGATTATTGTGGGCACGGAGTAGGTCTTGGCGTTCATGAAGATCCTAGTATTCCAAATTGTCCGATGAGCGGTCCAAATCCGAGAATTCAACCGGGAATGGTTCTTGCCATTGAGCCGATGATAAATTTGGGAACGGCAGATGTCCATACCGCAGATGACGGTTGGACTGTCCTTACAAATGACGGAAAGTGGAGTTGCCACGAAGAGCATACTGTTGCTGTTTTTGAAGACCATACGGAAATTCTTACACTTTGCGACGACCTTGTTTGCTAGTTTTTTTTGTAACTATCCAGATTTTTTTTGATTATATTTGTATATAGACAATATCGAAAAAAAATTGCTTTTTTTGGAGGTTCTTAAAAATATGAAAAATATTACATCTAAAATAGTTTGCGGTGTTTCTGCCGCAGTTCTTGCTTTTGCAGCCGTTAGTTTTTCGTGCAGCAAGATAAAGGTTGAAGGAACTGCCGATACGGTATTTGCAGAGTCAAAACCGGCAGTTGCAATTCCAGCAGACAGTTTGAATGTGATTGAAGCTTTGCAGAATTCTTTTAATTCAATTTCTGCCGGAGTTCTTCCTTCTGTCGTTGAGATTGATGTTACAGAAAAAACAACTGTCACTCAGACAAATCCTTTTGATGATTTTCCGTTTTGGTTCTTTGGAAATCCGAATGGTTCTGAGAAAAAAGACCGCACCCGTGAATACGAACAGAAAGGTCTTGGTTCTGGTGTAGTTGTTCGCCGTACTGGAGATACTGTTTATGTTCTTACAAATAATCACGTTGCAGGCAAGGCAACAAAAATCACTGTTAATTTAAACGATGGACAGAAATTTGATGCAAAACTTGTTGGCGCAGATGAGCGTTCTGACATTGCCCTTGTTTCTTTCGAGGCAAAAAAAGATTCAAATATTGTAGTTGCGGCTCTTGGCGATAGCGATAATGTAAAGGTTGGTGATATTGTTCTTGCAATGGGTGCTCCTCTCGGATATAGCCAGTCGGTTACTCAGGGAATTGTAAGTGCAACAGGACGTTCTGGCGATCAGATTGGAAATATGAACGATTTTATTCAGACTGACGCTGCAATCAATCAGGGAAACTCAGGTGGACCGCTTGTAAATATTTACGGAGAAGTTATTGGAATTAACACCTGGATTGCTTCTTCGAGTGGCGGAAGTCAGGGGCTTGGTTTTTCTCTTCCTATTAACTCTCTTAAAAAATCAATCGAAGATTTTATTTCGAACGGAAAAATTACTTATGGCTGGCTTGGTGTAAGTCTTCTCGATGTAAAAGATGATTATAAAAAAGAACTTGGCGTAGCTGGTAAAAACGGAGCGCTTGCTTCTCAAGTATTCCTTGATTCTCCTGGACAAAAAGGCGGAATGCAGGCAGGAGACTTTATCATTGAAGTAAATGGAAAGGCTATAAAAAATCAAAATGAACTTATGCGCGAAGTTGGCTATCTTCCTGCCGGAAAAACAGCAGCCTTCAAAGTAATCAGAAACGGCAAAGTCGTTGAGCTTTCTGTAAAAATTGAAGAACGCACGGACAAAATAACTCAGGATAATACAAAACTTTGGCCAGGCTTTATTGCCGCTCCTTTGTCTGACGAGATTAAAAAGGAATTCAACCTTGAAGATAAAAAAGTTAAGGGGGTTGTGGTAATGAATGTTTTGGAAAAATCTCCAGCAGCGGCTATGAGAATCCAGAACGGAGATGTTATTACTGCTGTAAACGATAAAAAAGTTTCGAATATTCAGGAATTCTATGATGCCCTTAATTTGAATTCTAAAAAAGAAATTTGGTTTGATGTTTACAATGACGGTCATACATTGAGCACAAGCCATTATAAATTGTAATTTGATTTTTTGGTGTTATTGACCAATTTACAAAAAATTTGATAAAATCTAGTACTCATAATTTTTATATTAGTCGTTAGAGTTTCCGTTACACTTTGCGGCGTAGAAGAGGTATTTAATGTACGCACTTTTTGAATACAAAGGTAAACAGTACAAGGCTGAAAAAGACGCACTTATTCAGGTAGACAAAATCGATGCTGAAGACGGTGCTAAAATCACAATTGATTCAGTTCTTTTGGTTAGCGATGGAGATGCAGTAAAAGTTGGTACTCCATACGTTAATGGTGCAAAAGTAGAAGTAGAAGTAGAAAACAGCTTCCGCGACAAGAAAGTTCTTGTTTACAAATACAAGAGCAAGAAAGACTATCATCGCCTTATCGGACATAGACAGGAATACACAAATATTCGTGTAAAAAATATTCAGGGCTAATTTTAGCCTATGACAGCAGTAACCCTTTTTACCGGCAAAAACGGCGTGTTAAAAAAATGCAAAGCTAACGGACATGCTGATTTTTCCAGGAAAGGAAGTGACATAGTTTGTTCTGCGATTACAATATTGCTCAAAACGGCTATGCAGTTTCTTTCACGGAATAAAGATGTTACCTTAGAAGCTGACACATCTTCCCGCGGAAATCTCGCTTTTTGCGTGGAAGTAAAAAAAAGCAGTCTGGAAACGGAAAATTGCTTGAAATTTACGGCAGATTTTTTGAGAGTTGGGTTTAATTCGCTTTCAAAAGATTATTCAAAAAATATTAGTTTTGAAGAAATTGCCGAAGCGGGAAACTAAATTGAAAATTTGAGCGGAGGCTTACTATGGGACGCAGTAAAGGTGGTAGCGGCGCAAAAAACGGTCGCGATTCAAATCCAAAACACTTGGGCGTTAAAGTATATGGTGGACAGGCTGTAACAGCTGGTTCTATTATTATTAAACAGCGTGGAACAAAAATCTTCCCAGGAAACAATGTAAAGAAAGCTGGTGATGATTCTTTGTTTGCAACAGCTGACGGTGTAGTTATGTTTGACGAACACAACAACAGAAAATATGCAAATGTTGTTGTTGCAGAAGCAAAATAAACTTCAGCACAAAATGCTGTAAAGATTACGTTTAATAAAAAATAAACTTGATCAAGCCCGGATTTCAGTTTTCTGTGTCCGGGTTTTTTAGTATTTATTGATTTTTATAAAAAAATTCTTTTTGGAGGTGCACATGAATTTATTTGCTGACGAAGCCGTGATTGAATGTCAGGCTGGAAAAGGCGGAAACGGTTGTATTTCTTTCAGACGCGAAAAATATATTCCAAGAGGCGGTCCTAATGGCGGAGATGGCGGAGATGGCGGCAATGTAGTTTTTATCTGCAAAAGAAATGTGCGCACTCTTGCGAATATTCGTTACAAGCATTTTTTTAGGGCAAAATCTGGTGGCGACGGTCAAGGCTGGAACAAGTACGGTCGTGACGGTGAAGATATAGAAATTGCTGTTCCTCCAGGAACTGCCATCAGGGATTTTGAAACAAACGAACTTTTAAAAGAATTTACCGTTGAATCAAGCGAAGAAAATTTTGTAGCCTGTCGCGGTGGAAATGGCGGTTGGGGAAACGTTCACTTTAAAACTCCTACAAATCAGGCTCCACGCATTGCAAATAAAGGCCAGGAAGGTGAATATAAAAAACTTCGTTTAGAGCTGAGCATTATGGCGGATATTGGACTTGTCGGTTTTCCTAATGCTGGAAAATCAACTCTTTTGGATGTTTTTACAAATGCCAGACCGAAAATTGCGCCTTATCCGTTTACGACAAAAATTCCGAACCTTGGGGTTTTGCAGGCGAGCGATGAGCGCGATGTAATTATTGCGGATATTCCTGGAATTATCGAAGGCGCTTCTGACGGAAAAGGTCTTGGAATCCAGTTCTTAAAGCACATAAGCCGTACTGCCGGACTTCTTTTTATGATTGACTGTTCAGATGATTCTTGTTTTGGGGCTTACGAAACACTTTGTCGCGAACTTGAAGGCTTTTCTTCTGATTTGCTCAAAAAACCGCATATTGTCCTTTGCAATAAAATCGACCTCGAAGGTGCAAAAGAACGCGCTTTTAAAATTGCAGAAATGATTAAAAAAACAGAAAAGGACACAAAAGTTCTTGCGGTTTCGGTAGCTGCTCACATCGGAATGAACGAAATTCGCCTTGCAATCCTTGATTTGGTTACAAAACTTGACGGAGCGCCAGAACAGTTCAATTCGGACGGAACTCGTATAAGTTCAGGTTCTTTTCTTACAAATAAAAAAGAAGGAACCAGTATAAATCCCGATTTTATGAGTACACGCTCGGTTGACGATGATGCCGAAATTCAGTTTCCAGGAAGCGAAAATTGAAAATAGCTGTCCTTGGCGGAAGTTTTAATCCAGTTCACATAGGACACCTTGTTCTTGCCGACTGTGTTTGCCAGGAACTTGGATACGATAAAGTCCTGTTTGTCCCTTGTTTTTTGCCTCCGCACAAAGAAATGGCAGATGCTGCTTCAGCAGAAGATCGCTTAAAAATGGTAGAACTTGCTGTAAAAAGTGATTCGCGTTTTGAAGCGGAAGACTATGAAATTCAAAAAAAAGGGATTTCTTATACCTGGGACACGGTTTGCGCGCTTGAAAAAAAATATGCAGGTCGTCTTACGGACAAAATCGGTCTGATTTTTGGTTTTGACTTGGCATCTCATTTTGAAAACTGGAAAAATGCAGAACTTCTTGCAGAAAAATGCCAGTTGATTCTTGCCGTGCGCGAAGACGAATTGAAACAGGATGCTGGAAATAGCCGGAACAAGGCGATAGGTGAATATAAAATTGAAAAAAAAGGATTTTCTGTCAGAGATTTTAACTTTCCGCATGTAAAAGTGCACAACCCTCAGCTTGAAATTTCTTCTTCAGAAATCCGGAGTTGTATTCAAAATGGCAAAGCCTGGCGTTATCTTGTAAGCGATGCCGTTTTTGAATATATTAAAAAACGAGGTTTATATGGCTGTAAAAACGGTGGATCTGAATAATCCCGAAGAACTCAGTCAGGTTATTTTAAAAATTGAAGACTATGTAAAAACTGTGGTTTCCGAATCAAGATACGAACATTCAGTGAGGACAGCTCAGACTGCCGAAAAAATGTGCGCTCTTTATGGATTAGAACCAAAAATCGGCTATTTGGCAGGAATTGCACATGATATGTGCAAAGAGTTTTCCACCAACGAAGTTTTAAAACTCGTTTCGGAAGATCAGAACCCTGTTTCTTTGCTTGAACAGAACAAACCTGGACTTTTACATGGAAGGGCGGCGGCAGTTTTAATTCAGACGAAATTCGGAGTAAAAGACAAAAATGTTGTTTCTGCAATTGCAAACCATACTTTTGCAGCGGCCGAAAGTTCTGATTTGGGAAAAATACTTTTTGCGGCGGACAAAATCGAACCAGGAAGGCCTCAGTCGACCGACGAATACCGTAAAAACCTTTTTTCAAAATCTTTGGACGAATTGACACTTTGCGTTTTGAAAGAAAATATCGACTATCTTGAAAAATGCGGAAAAAAAGTTGCAAAACCTTCTTATGAACTTAAGGCTGAGCTTGAAGCAAAATTAAAGCCGTAAAACGTAATAGTTATTCAAAAGGCAAAATTGAGTTTTTATGGGAGAAAAGAGATGAAATCAATGGGGCACAGCGGCGGAGGAAATAAAGGCGGGCTTTTTCTTGTTTTGATTTTTGTCATTCTTGTTGCGGTGACGACATTTATTGCGCTTTCCTTAAAAGTTGATACTGTCGACGAAAGTCTGAAAAATGACAGCGTAATAAAAACTCTCATCGTCCTCGAGGATAAAAAGCAGGTTCTCTTTTCGGACGTTTTTATTTATTATCCAGTTTCAAAGCGTGGAGCGTTGATAAACATTTTGGGAAACACTGGTGCGATTTTTAAAAGCCTTGGACGTGTAGATCGAATCGATGCAATTTACACCGAAAAGGGAATTGATGTTTTTAAATCCGAAATTGAAAATCTGATCGGTCTGCCGGTTCCGTTTTATCTCGAAATGAGCCTTTCAAATTTCAGCGAACTTACGGATATGCTCGGTGGACTGAAAGTATTTGTTCCTGCACCGGTTGATGTAAAAACAGACGACGGAGAGCGATGGCTTTTACCGAGTGGCTCTGTAACTCTTGACGGAAGCAAAATCAATACTTATCTGACTTATTCAAAATCGGAAGAAACAGAAGCCGAGGTTGTGGACAGAAGACAAAACGTAATTCTTGCGTTTTTGAGCGCAGTAAACCGTGATTCAAGAACTCTCCTCAACAAAAACAATTTTCCGTTTTACCAAAAGCGGATAAGTTCAAACTTAAGCGAAAAAGACTTGCATAAGCTTTTTTCAGAAATTTCAAATGTCGATTATGAGCGTCTTATTCCTCAATCAATAACTGGTTCAAGGCGAATGGTCGATGGAAAAGAACTTTTGTTTCCTTTTTACGACGGTCAGCTCATAAAAGATGTTGTAAAACAGGCTTCAAATGCTCTTGTGGATTTGGAAGATATGTCTGTAAACCGCATTTACGTGCTGGAAATTCAAAATGGAACTCTGGTTCAGGGATTGGCACGAAATACAGCAGCCTTGCTAAAAAGTGCCGGCTATGACGTTTTGAGTACTTTGAATGCGGAACGGCAGGATATAGAAAAAACGCAGATTATAAATCACATAGGTAACGCAGATATTGCAAAAAACCTTGGCGACTTTATTCACTGCACAAACATAGTTGACGAAGAAATAAAGCCAGACTCGGAAGACAACTATGATAACGGATACGAAACCAGTTCAAATGTCGATTTTACGATTATTCTTGGAAAAGACTTTGACGGACGCTACGTAAAAAATACTGGAGGAAAATAGAATGGCAGAAAAAACAGCAAAAGAACAGGCTCTCGAACTTGCGCAGCTTCTCGAAGACAGCAAGGCCGACGATGTTACGGTTATTGAGGTTACAAAACTCACGAGTTGCGCAGATTTCTTTGTAATTGCAACAATTCATAGTTCAGCACATTGGCAGGGACTTGCAAAGCAGATAAAAGATTACGTAAAGGAAAATGACATGCAGATTCACCTTACGCATACAAAAACAGCTGGTGGCGACGACTGGAACGTAATCGACATTGGCTCAGTTCTTGTGCATCTTATGTCGGCAGATGCCCGCAATTTTTACGAACTGGAAAAACTTTGGCACGCAGGAAATTTTATAAAAGGCTCTCAGTCAGAAAACGCATAAGTTTTGAGCGTTCTATTTGAGCTTGCTAGATTTTACTTTTTGTAAAAACATTTGGCAAAAAAAAAGGAGGCCGGAGAATATGTGTGTGTGACATATTTTCCTGCTTCCCGTTTTAACTGAAAATAACCTTAAAAGCGATTCCTACATTTCTTCAAAATCGTCATTAAAGCTATTGTCCATTGAGGAATCTTCGCTCGAAGCGTCATCTTCCTCCAGATCATCATCAAAAGACTCATCGTAAATATCGTCGTCTTCAAAATCGTTCAGCGAATCGTCGTCGTAAATCGCAGAATCATCATAATCTGCCGAATCTTCGTCGTATTCGTCTGAGTACGAAAAGCCAGAGCCCGAAAATGAGTCAATGAAAGAGTCACTTGTGAACATTTTGCCTTCCCCCGCTCAACGCGTACCATATCATAAATTTTTACAGCCCAGTCAGTCAATTGAAATCTTTAGAAAAATCTTTTATTTTTAAGGGCGGTTCCTGACTTTCGGCAGGTCACGTCCATGGTTCGCTGCGCTCATTCCTGCGCTTTGCTCCGGAACGGCTGCGCCTCTGCTGCAATCGTTACCGCAAAAATCATTTTTTTAAAACTTAATTGACGAGCCTGAAAAAAACGTATAAAATTAAATTATGTCAGATATTCAAATTCTGGCTCCTGCAAAGGTAAATCTTGGATTAAAGGTTCTTCCAAAGCGGGCAGACGGATTTCATAATATCGAAAGTATTTTTCAAACTGTCAGGCTTTACGATAAACTTATTGTTTCTGTATTGCCAGAAAAAAATACTTGTGCGGTTTTTGCGCCAGGTTTTAACGACCTTCCTGCAGAAAATACGCTGACAAAAACATACAGCTCTTTTTGTTCCTTAACTGGCTGTTCTACTGGCGTAAAGGTTTTTTTAGAAAAAAATATTCCCAGTGGAGGCGGACTTGGTGGTGGTTCTTCGGATGCGGCTTACTTCTTAAAGGTTTTGGCAAAAATCAACAAAATTTATTTAAGCAGTGAACTTGCAGACAAGGTTGCTTCGCAGGTTGGAAGCGATGTTTTTTTCTTTCTTCACAGTGGAGAAGAACAAGACAAAAGTGGTTGTGCTGTCGTTACTGGGCGTGGGGAATTTGTAAAGCAGATTTTACCGCGAGATGATTTGTTCTTTTTACTGGTTTTTCCAGGCGTTCATAGCTCTACAAAAGAGGCTTATTCGCTTGTTGATAAAACATATGAGACGGGCAGTATTTTAGATTGTCCGAATCTGGCAGATTTAGAAACCATATATCGAAGCCCTGTCAAAGACTGGACCTTTGTAAACAGTTTTACTTCTGCGTTATTGCAAAAATACCCAAAAATAGGCCTTGCCTTGCGGGATGTAAAAAACAGTGGTGCTCTTTGGGCGGATATGTCTGGTTCTGGAGCAACAGTTTTCGGTGTTTTTGAAACAAAACAAAGTGCCGAAAATGCTTATTCATTGTTAAAAAAAAGTTGGTCAAACTGTGTAATTGCATAAAACCTTCTTTTTAATTATTTGCAACGGAGGAGTACTTATATGGAAGTATCAGAACTGCGTATTAGAAAGGTAACGGCCGAAGGCAAGCTTAAAGCTTATGTAACAGTAACCTTTGACGGTGTATTTGTCGTTCATAATGTAAAGATTATTGAAGGCAAAGCAGGTCTTTTTATTGCAATGCCAAGCCGAAGAACGGCAAACGGAGAATACAAGGATGTTGCGCATCCAATCAGTCCCGAGTTCCGCGCGGCTTTGCAGGATAAAATCTTAGCCGAATATAATGCCGGACACGTAGTAGAAGAAGCCGGCGAAGGCGAAGATTAGTTTTTATAGTCAATTTTTTGGGACGTCGGCAAGCGGTAAGCCCCCGGCTTTTGGTGCCGGTATTCCACAGGTTCGAATCCTGTCGTCCCAGCAGATAATATAATCTGGATTTCAATGTTTTTTGGAATCCAGATTTTTTTTGCCCAAAATGATTAAAACAGGAAGTTTTCGACTGGAGACCGAATCCTGTCGTCCTGGCAGTTTGCGGCAAGGATGGGAACACCGCCTGAGGCGTTCCGGAGCGTAGCGCAGGAATGGAGGCGAAAGCCGGAAGTGTGGACAGCCTGGTTTTTGCTTGCCAAAAAGCCGCCCGGCAAAATATATTGACTTTTTGACCTGTTTTTGAGATACTTTTTGAACTGTCGGATATGTTTTCCGATAAAAATTAAGAGGGGCTGGCAAAACTTTTGTATGATTGTTTTGAAGACCGCTCAAAATTGAGGAGTTCTATAAAATGGAACAGTTTGTAGTTGAAGCATCTGTACGCAACGAGACAGGTAAAAAAGCAGCAAAAGCTCTTCGTGCAGCAGGAAAAATCCCAGCTGTTATTTATGACGAAGAAGGCAAAGCAACATCTGTTACTGTAGATTCAGTTCAGTTTAACAAAGTTTGGCGCAATATTACTGCCACAACTCTTATTACTCTTAAATTCGATGGCAAAGATTACGATGCTTTTATCCGCGATGCAGAATATGATATTATTACAGATTCAGTTCTTCACGCAGATTTCTTTGTTGTAAGCAACAAAAAGCCTGTAACACGCCAGTTCAAATTGCAGTACAAAGGAACTGCTGCCGGCGTTCTCAAGGGCGGATTTATGGTTAAGCACATTCCTGAAATCAAGGTTAAGGCTCTTCCAAAAGATCTTCCTGTTCGCGTTGTAATTGACGTTTCAAAAATCAACATCGGCGATGTTTTCTGTGTAAAAGACATTAATCTTGGCGACAAAATTACAGTTCTTACTCCAGCAGAAGCTGAGGTAATTACAGTGGCTCCAGCACGCTAGTTTTTTTGAAAACTTGATAAAAAGTCTTTCCGTTTGCAATACAATGGAAGGACTTTTTTTTTGCTTAAAAAGACGATAAAATATAGTTATGAATTCGTCTTTAAAAAAAAGTTTTTGCGCTGTATTTTTTTTCCTCTCTTTTTTTTGTTCAAATTGTCTTTATGCTCAGGTGCTTTCTGCTGGTGAAGCAAATAGAAAAACGGCTCTTCGTTATTTGAAGGTTGCTGAGCAGTATGCTGCTTCTAAAAACTGGAATGCCACTGCTTCGAGCGCAGAACTTGGCCTTGCCTTTGATGATTCTATTTCTGACCTTTGGTATATGAGTTCTGTTGCAAAAAGCGCCCAAAATGCGCCTAAATATCAAATTTTTCCTTTGATTGAAAAAGCTCTTGATTGTGAATTTTGGGTCGATTACAACAAGGAGACTGCAAGAATTCTCTATGCCGATGTTTTATGCTCAACCAGAAAATTTGAGCAGGCGCTTGAAGTTTTGGATGGTGATCATTTTTTATATTCAGCAGATGCCGAATTTATCCGTTCTAAAATTTTTTACAATCTTGGAACTGACACGTTTCTTGAAAAAGCAAGAAATAAAATTGATTCTGCAAGAAGAATTTATCCTGATGACCTTCGGTTTCCAAAACTTTTTTTTGAGCACGAATATGCGCTTGGTGGCAGGAATGAAAAAAATGCAAAACTTGCCGACAGTTTTATAAATCTTCTTTACAAAAATCCTTCGCTTTCTGCGGAACTTGAAATTTATCTTGCTGTTTTTTCGACTGGCGAAAACAAAATCAGGAGGCTTAAATCATTTAACGCAAAAAATCAGCGTTCTCCTTTATATTTGATTGCTTCTCTTGAAGAAGGCATTGAACTTTTGCCAGAAGAAAAGGCTTTGGATTATTTTTATTCTTTTGCCGATAAAGAAATTGATTTTGCGCTTTTGCAGGAATTTGCTTCAGCCTTAAAAAAAGAAGAATCTAGGCAGGAGCTTGGTGAATATTTAAATCAATATTCTGGAACGATTTACAAAGATACGGACGGCGATCTAGATTTTAACCTTAAAATTGAATATTCGCGCGGTCGTCCTCAAAAAATCATATATGACGAAAATCAGGACGAAATGCCTGATTGGAGCGCTAGTTGTGATTTTGGAGAACCTGTAAAACTTCAGATTCCGGAAAAATCGATTGAAATTGAATACGGAAACTGGCCTGCTGTTGTCAGTGCCATTTACAAATGCGAAGACAAAACCGAATATTCCTTCTTCCTTGTGCCTCAAACTCTTTTTTGGACGCCTTTTTCTATTGGTGCGGATGAAAATATAAAAAAATTGACTGGAACAGATTTTTTTATTCCTTCCGTTTTGGAAAAAGTTGAAAATATTTCAGTTCAAAAACTGATTGATTCTTCTTCTAATTGTTCGGTCCCTTGTTCTGAGCGCGAAAATGCCGTGGTTGTCTTTAACCTTCTTGATGGAAAACCCGTGTTTGCCCGTTATTACGAAAATCAAAAAATGTATGCGCAGATGCAGTTTAAGGACGGACTTCCAGAAAGCCGCACAGTCGATATGGATAATGACGGTTTTTTTGAACTGACGGAAACTTACGGGACTGAAATTCAGAATATCAAAAAAACTGGACTGGAATACGAGCCGAACTTTTTGACAAAAGCCTTGAATGCACCTGTAAAGATGATTCAGATTGATATGAACGGTGACACAATTGCTGACTACACAGAAGAATACACTGGCGGAGAAGGAAAAATTTCTTTATGGGATTTGGATGGAGATGGGGAGTGGGACGTTCGTTACGAAAAAAGTTTTGCGGAAAAAGACGGTTCTTTGGTTGAAAAATCCACTTTTTACAGGCCCTGGTCTAAAGTTCCAGTTACTGTAACCATAAAAAATGGAAAACCTGTCAGCATTTTTGAAAACGAAAAAAAATTGAATGTAATAAAAGATTCCGTTTCCGAAGTTTACTGGATTGAAAACGCTGGTTCAAAAGACGATGCAGAAAAAATTCTAAAAACATTTAACCAAAACGAAGGCAAAAGTGTTTATATTATTGTAGAAAATGGTTCAAAAAGAATGTTTGCCGTAAAAAGCGGACTGTATATTTTTGCGCAGATTGTACTGGATAATCCTAATTCTACAAAAGAAAGCAGTTTGTCCGAAAAATAAAAATAAAAAAGATGAATAAAATGAAGAAAATTGAATTGAGACAAAAAATTATCGCAACCCTTGGCTGTTCCTTGCTTTTTATCTGCATAAACGGCTGTAAATCAACCGAACTTTCTGAAAGTTTTGAATTGCCAGATTACACGATTGAAGACGTAAAAAAAGAAGAAATAAAAAGAATTGAAGAAATTGGCGAAACTGACTGTGTTCAGGCCTATTGGCGTGCTTTTTTGCTAAAAGACCAGAAAACCTTCGAAAAATGTGAAGAAAATGTTGTTTCTGAATATAAAAAGGCTATTGAAGAAAACAAATGGCTGGAAGCTAGAAGATTGTGTTATGCTTTGGAATATCTTGGCGGAGTACAAAGCAAAAAACTCGAAAAAAATACCGATGAATTGGATTCCCTCTGTCTGGAAGTCTTAAAATCTTTTGGTTCGGACAAAAATTCTGGAAAAAAAGTTTCAGAACTTATAAAAGGAACTGTAACTGTCTGGGTTGACAAGGGAATTAAAGTTGAAAACGGAATGGGGTACGCTGACCGTGTAATCGGTTCGGGATTTTTTATTTCTAAAGACGGATATATTGTAACAAATCATCACGTAATTGCAGACCTCGTAAATCCAAAATATGAAGGTTATGTGCGGTTATATGTAAAACTTGCTGAGGATTCAGAAACCCGTATTCCAGCAAAAGTTGTGGGCTGGGACAGTGGCGTTGACCTTGCTGTGCTAAAAGCCGAAATTGACGCTCCTTATGTGTTTAATCTTGGTTCGAGCGGAGGCCTTGAGGTTGGCGATAAGGTTTATTGTATTGGTTCTCCGATTGGGCTTGACCGCACTTTGACAAGTGGCATTGTAAGTGCAAGCGACCGTTCTCTTTTTAGCGCAGGACCCGTTATGCAGATTGATGCTGCCGTTAATTCAGGAAATAGCGGTGGTCCGTGTGTTGACGAAAATGGAAATGTTCAGGCGATTGTTTTTGCAGGAATACTTCAGTATTCTGGACTAAACTTTGCAATACCTGTCGAATACTTAATTTCGGAACTTCCTGTCTTGTTGAATGGCGGAAAATATGACCACAGCTGGCTGGAAGCAAACGGTCGCACAAAAAGAGTTGGCGGCAGAGATTTGGGCGTTGAATTGAATTATGTAATGCCGGGCGGAAACGCACACAGGGCAGGGCTAAAGGCCGGCGACCTGATTACTTCGATTGAAGGTTCAACGATAAAAAATCTTGAAGATTTAAAGAAAAAAATGCTTGGAATTTCTTCTGGATTTATAATCAAAGTAAAATATCTCCGGGACGAAGATTTGGCAGAAAATGAGGTTAACGTTTATGTTTCCTCAAGACCGTTGAATCCTGGTTATATTTTTTATAAAAATGATGTAATTTCAAGCTCTTTTACGGCAATTTTCGGCATGAAGCTTACTCCGCTTTCTGAGGGACGCAGAAAATATCAGATTGAAACGGTCGTAAAAGGTTCAATTGCGGACGAATCGGGTTTTTCGGAAAACGATCCTGTCGAAATAAAAAACATAAACTTTGATAAAGAAAATACAACCTTGTATACGGAAATATATGCAAAAAATAGAAAAAAAGGATATTTAGATATAAATGTAGGAATTGCGGCTCCGCTAGACAGTCCTAACTATTTCTAATAAAATTGGCACTCTATGACAGAAATGAAATATAAACGCAATTTTTGTATTGTTGCACACATTGACCACGGCAAATCAACTCTTTCTGACCGTCTTATTCAAAAATCAAAAATCATTGACGACCGTCAAATGACAAATCAGATTCTCGACAACATGGATATTGAGCGTGAACGCGGAATTACGATAAAAAGCCAGGCGGTTACAATTCCATATCATTCAAAAGACGGAAACGACTATGAGCTTAACTTTGTCGACACTCCAGGACATGTTGATTTTTCTTACGAAGTTTCTCGTGCGATCGCTTCCTGCGAAGGTGCCCTGATTTTAGTTGATGCTAGTCAGGGTGTTGAAAGTCAAACAATGTCCAATCTTTTTATGGCAATGGAGCATGATTTGACTATTGTTCCTGTTGTAAACAAAATTGACCTTCCGTCTGCCGATATTCCTTCGGTAAAAAAACAGATTGAACACGACCTTGGACTTGATCCAGAAGATGCGGTTTTGGTAAGCGCAAAAACTGGTGAAGGAATCGACGACTTAATGGAAGCCATTGTTTCTAAATTTCCTCCTCCGTCTGGTAATCCAGAAGGAAAAGCCCAGGCTCTTATCTTTGACTGCCATTATGATGAATATCGTGGAGTTATAATTCATATTCGCGTTAAGGAAGGTCGGATCAAAAAAGGCGATTTTATCCGCTTTATGTCCAATGGTACTGACTACAAGGTTGAACAAATTGGAATTTTTAAAATAAATTACGAAGAAAAACCATATCTCGAAGCGGGCGATGTTGGTTATATTATTGCAGGATGTAAAACTGTAAGCGATGTCCGCGTTGGCGATACTGTAACTCTTGCAGATAATCCGGCAGACGAGCCTTTGCCAGGATTTAAAGAGGTTAAGCCAGTTGTATTTTCTTCCATTTATCCGATGGATTCAAACGATTACGAAGAACTTAAAGACAGCATGGAAAAATTAAAGCTCAACGATGCGAGCCTTACTTATGACAAAGACAATTCCATTGCGCTTGGAAATGGTTTTAGATGTGGATTCCTCGGACTTTTGCATCTTGAAATTATTCAGGAACGTCTTGAACGCGATTATGATCAGGCAGTTATTTTTACGTCACCTTCAGTAGAATACAATTGTACTCTTACGAACGGCACGGAAATGATTATTGACAATCCGACTGAATTCCCAGAAACAAAAATAAAAGAAGCGAGAGAACCTTACATCAGCGCTTCAATCATCACTCCGACAGAATTTATCGGTTCGATTATGAATCTTTGTACTGAAAAACGCGGAATTCAAAAAAATATGACTTATCTTGACGAAAAACGCGTTGAATTGATTTACGAAATGCCGCTTTCTGAAGTGCTTTTTGACTTTTATGACAGGCTCAAAAGTTATAGTCGCGGTTACGCAAGTTTTGACTACGAAGTAATTGAATATCGTCCGACAGACCTTGTAAAAGTTGATATTTTGATAAATTCAAAACCTGTGGATGCTCTTTCTTTTCTTGCTTATCGCCCTGGAGCCGTTGCCCGCGCAAAAAAAGTGTGCGAACGCTTAAAAGACGAAATCTCTCGCCAGCAGTTTAAAATTGCTATTCAAGGAGCAATCGGAAGTCAAATAATTGCCCGCGAAACCGTAAATCCTGTGCGAAAAGATGTTCTTGCCAAGTGTTACGGTGGCGATATTACACGAAAACGCAAACTTCTCGAAAAACAGAAAGAAGGTAAAAAGCGCATGAAGATGGTAGGCAACGTTGAACTTCCACAGAGCGCGTTCCTTGCAGTTCTAAAAGAAAAAGAAGACTAGTTTTTTATAGGTTTTCAAAGTTTTTTAGAAAAAAGTCGATTTCGTTGCTGATTCTTTTTAAAAAACTCAGATTGCCAGCTTCAAACCTGTATCCGTCCGGAAAGTGCAGATAAAGATATTCTCTTTTTGACAGAAGATTTTCTATTTCTGCGCTTAGGTTTGTTTTTGGAGCTGGAATAGCTTTTTCGCCTTTTGAAAGCAACTCTTTTATTCTCAAAAGCGCATTTTTTTCTTCCAAAAGATATGCTTTTGTTTTGATTTTGATGCCAGAACTGTTTTTTTTGTTTTGCTCGTACAGGGCGTCAAATTCGTCTTCTTTTTTTTGAACGAGCGGTTGGCAGAATTTTTCGATTTGTTCTGTGGTTGCGGACGGAAGACTTAAGTTTAAGCCGGAAAATCCTGCATCGTAGAGGTTTTTTGAATCCTGAAAATAATTTACAAAGAGCGCAGCGTAGTTTTTGAGCGCGGTGTCCGTTATTACAGGTCCATTTTTTCCTGGAACAGTTTTTGCGTCTGCCTTAAAAGCGGCATCGTAGTTTTCGACAGGCTTAAAGCGGTTTGAAGAAATCAGTCTTGCCGTGTGAGCAGGAGCGCCTCTTGCGTGCGTAAAACCAAGACTGTACGAAAAATCAAGTCCTGTAACAAAAACCGGCACATTCGAATTAAACCGCATAAAAAGCGCAAGATATACGGCCGTAAGTCCAACTGAACCGAGCGGTGGAATCTTTGCAGGAAGAATATTTTTTGATTCAGCATTTTTTAAAAATTCACATTCTGAAAATTCCGAATAGAAATACAGATGCCGCCCCTTTGTATGGCGGAGAACTGCCGGTCTTGAAGCCAAATCGCTTAGTATTGCAGCCTTTGTCTTGTTTGCGCCGATATATGCTTTTTCGATTGCCAGCTGGGATTCAACTGCAATTATAAAATCTGGCTGAACTTTGTATTTTAAAAGAACAGGAAGTGCAGCATCAACCGCAAAAACCGTGCATTTTTGCAACGTTTCTTTTGAAATTTTTGACAGAAAAGTTTCTGTACTTTCGCCAGCTCCAAAAACTATAAACGGCCTTAAAAAAAATGGCGAAGAATGAGGAATGCTCTGCTCTCCAGGAATTTCCCTTAAATTTCTAAAGAAATTTTTACAAAAGAGCCTGCCCATTTTTACGAGAGTAATTCGGTTTTTCCAAAATGAAGCAATAAAATTCTGAGAAAAAAGCGCGGTCTGCGAATACAAGGTTTTGAAAAAAAAAGTTCCTCCGCTCATTTCAATCGAAACAGTCCGTCTAAAATGCGGCAGGTTTTTTATAAGCTCTTCTATTTTTGAAGGCGAGGTGAGCAGAACTTTTTTGGAATCTTGAGGACAGCTCTTTTTTATTTCGTCCAATTTTTTTTCTGCCAGTTCAAAAAGTTTTTTATCTGCTTCTATTCCGAGGATAAGAGAATTTTCTGGAAGCTTAGCCAAAAGCTCTTTTAAGCCGTACCACAGGCATGGAGAAAAGCAAAGGATGAGAGTTTGGGGCAAAATGTCCAGATTAGCTATAGTCTGCTCAATTGCCTTTTGCGGAGAGTATCTTGAGTAAAGAAATCTGTTCTTGTGTAAAACAGAAAAGCCCTGACCGGCTTTTACCAGACAGGGCTCTTCAGTTTCAATCATACCGGATTGTAAATTGTTCAATTTTTTTAGTTTTTCATCATTTTTGTAAAGAAAACATTTGCAACGTCGTTCTTTACTTTGTCGCTGGAAAGCAATGCCATCTGGAGCGAATAAGAATCGATAGAATTAACTGCGCCGGCAAGTTCTTCTTTTTTCGAATCTGTCAAATTGTCTTTCTGAGTACCAGTTGCTTTTACTACAAGAATTGAATCTCCTGAAACAACAGGTTCAGAAACATCTCCGGTTTTAAGGGCAAATGCTTTTTTCAAAAGATTTTCGTTTGTAGAAGCGCCAGAAATCGAAGTAAATTCTTCTGGAAGAGAGCCGAGCATTGAGTCGTTTGCGTAGTTGAGCGCAAATGCTGGAACTTTTACAACTTTTGCACCATTAGACTTGCCAGCTGCTTCAAAATCTTTCTTTTCAGCGTCAGAAGCAACAGCCTTTGCTTTTTCGATAAAATAGTTTTCGATTAAAGAAGTTTCGTTTTCGTTGATGTAAGAGCGGACTGTGGCAATAACAGCTGAATCTGTAAAGTCCGGTTCAGTTTTAATCAAATCGTTATGGAAAATTGAATATCCGGCAGAAGTTTCGACAAGTCCACTAGTCTGGTTCAATTCGAGAGCAAAAAGAGCCTTTTCGTCGTCTTCTTTTGTAACGATATTCTGAATCTGATAACCATAATTTGAAGAAAGTTTTCCGTCTGCTCCAGAATATGCTTTGTCAGAATATTCAGAAACGGCATCTGAAAAAGTGATTTCTTCTTTTGTGAGCTGGTTCAGGATTGATTTTGCCTTTGACTGGTCTTTTACTGTGATTACAGAAAAATTGTATTTTGTGAACTTGTCTTTATTTTCTGTGCCAAAAGCTTTTACCTGGGACTCTGGATAGTCCTTTTTGTCAAAAACAGCAAGGTCAAAAGAACGCTTTTCTGAAGCCATTTTTTCAAAGAAATCTTTTTCTGCGTCAGAAGATTTTAAGCCGTAAAGAGTATGACCTGCATATTTAGACTGAGTTCCCAAAAAGTCTTCGCCACATCTGTTCCAGATTAAGCCGCGTGTAAGGTCCTGCTGCAATTTGCTTTTATCATCTGCGCTATAGCTGTTGTAGATTTCTGGAGAATAGTTGCCTTTTTCATCAGTAAAATACTGGTACATCTGGCGAGCCACGCTTTCTTTGGAAGGTTCCCAGCCAGATTTTTTTACATTGTCTGCATAGGCAATAGCCTGAACAGCCGAAACAAAAGCGTAATTATAGATTGTGTAGTAGTCAGAATCTTTTAAGTCAATTCCCTGTCTTCTGTACATTTCGGTGTAATTTGCAACGGCATTTGCAAATTCGCTTCCTGGTTTGTATTCAATTTTTTTGTTTCCGTATTTTCCAAAAACAGGAGAGTCCTGACCTGCTCCCTGTGCCATTGCTGGAATAAAAATAAAGGTGATGGCAGATAAAATCAAAATGATTACAGAGCCAACGAAAAGCATTGTTTTTTTCATGATAAAAACGTCCTTTTTTACTATTTTTTCGAGTATTTAAAAAAGCTTTGCTCAAAAAACAGAAACTTTTTTAAAAAACAGTAACATAATTTTATCATTCAGAGCGTGGTGCTGTCAATTGACGGTTTTTTCTTTCTTATATACGCGCGATATGTGCGGAATTGTCTTATTTTTATTTCTTATTTTTCAATAAACGACCATCCTGTAGCAGCCACGGCTTGAACGGAAAATTTTTATTTTTGTCGCGGAATCAGTTTCAATCTGATTTTTTAATCTTGAAATATACGAATAAACAGACGATTTGTGGTCAAAAAAATCCTTTTTGTTTCTGAACAAAACTTTTTCGAGTTCGGACAAGCTCATGTCTTTGGTTCTGTTTTTGTACATGTATTCAAAAAGCTGAAAAAGCACAGGCGAAAGGTTGTTCCTGAATCTAAAATCTAGAAGGTCAATTTCGCGCTGAGTTTCGCTCCCCCTAAGTTTTTCCCATCCGACAGGAATTGCCGGTTGCAAAAGCGAAATATGCCGTTTTACGCTCGGATCGCAGATTATTTCATTTAATTTTTTGAGAATCGGAATACAGTTTTGCGGAAAATTAAACTGATAATAAAGTTCATTTTGGCTTATCCAGTGGTTTATACGTTCATCGTCGGGTGAAGAAGGGTCATTGTAATAAATTATAGGAATTTTCTTTCCCATCTCAAAAATCGATTCAAAAAGATTAAAGCAACAGCCACTTATAAGAGTAAAATCGCAGACAATCATATCAATCTGACAATTAAAATCCTGAATGCTCTTGTACAGCAAACTCCAGTCGTCCTGCAGATAGCAACGACATCCAAAATTTTCGAGCCTTTCCATAATAAGGCGGCAAACGTTCTTTTCACGAGTCAAAAAGCAGATTTCCATAGACAACCTCTCCAAAATTGTCTTACCAGTCTTTAAGATTTTCGACTTTTTTCAAAAAAACTAAAGAATTTTTTATTTATAAGGAGGCGCACAATTTTTCTAAAAAAAACACTTGTTGGTTATGCAAAAAAAAATTGTAAAAACGGCTGTCCGCGGCTACAGCGTCTTACGCGCTTGCGGTGTTTGCACACACACGCTTTCGCGTGTCCGCTACCATCCGGCGCCAAATAAAAAAATGCAAAAAAAAATCTGCCAAAACGACAGATTTAAAAAATATCGGGTATGGCGGATTCGAACCGCCGACCCCTAACTCCCGAAGCTAGTGCGCTACCAGCTGCGCTAATACCCGATTTTTCTCTTTTAATAAAAAAACCTTCCTCATCGAGGAAGGTTTTTGACGCGAGCAGCGGGGCTCGAACCCGCGATCTCCGGCGTGACAGGCCAGCGCGATAACCAACTTCGCTATGCCCGCGTGATGTATTTATATTAGCAAAACGAATTATTTACGTCAATAGCATTTTAAAAAAATTTTAAATTTTTTTAAAATTTTTTTTGT
>NZ_DAVZIU010000030.1:0-21445 GCF_052273165.1 Treponema berlinense
CCTACAATTAGTTTTTGCGAGGGTCGATAAGTTTTACCATACCCTGATCTTCTGTCACACGACCATAGTGTGTGCGCGCACCTTCAATAGCTTCGCTGGCAGGTTTTCCAGCCTTAAGAGCGTCCATCAATTTACCGAAGTTGATACAGTTGTAGCCGATAACCTGATTGTCCTTGTCAACAGCCATAGTTTCAACATAACCTTCTGTCATTTCAAGGTAGCGAGGACCAGTCTTGCGTGTTGCAAACATAGTTCCAACCTGAGAACGAAGGTTCTTTCCGAGGTCTTCCAAAGAAGCGCCAACTTTCAATCCGCCTTTTGAATAAGCCGACTGAGTGCGTCCGTAAACAACCTGCATAAAAAGTTCGCGCATAGCAGTATTGATAGCATCGCAAACAAGGTCTGTGTTCAATGCTTCGAGAAGAGTTTTTCCGATAAGGATTTCTGAAGCCATAGCAGCCGAGTGAGTCATGCCGGAACAGCCGATTGTTTCAACCAAAGCTTCTTCAATAATGCCGTCTTTAATGTTCAGAGAAAGCTTGCAAGCTCCCTGCTGAGGTGCACACCAACCGATACCGTGTGTAAAACCAGAAATGTCTTTAATTTCTTTTGCCTGAACCCATTTTCCTTCTTCTGGAATTGGAGCCGGCCCGTGATATGCGCCTTTAGCCAAAGGACACATATGTTCTACTTCTGCTGTGTAGACCATAGATTTTCTCCTAAAAAATAAAAATCTGTTTTGATTCCGTCTCATCCTTTTTAGAAGAGACTGTTTCTCTATTTTATGCAGGAATTACAGCATTTTTTCAACTGCAAACCACTACATCATTTCATTATTGATTATAGTTTTTTTAAAATTGAAATTCAACGACAAAAACAAAAGTTTTTTGAGCTTAATGATTTTATGGGCGTTCCGGTTGTATTCACAACCGTCAGGCCTTTCGCCCTTGCATTGTCCGTCGCAGGCAACGGACAACGGCTGCGCCGGGGCTACAGTCCTTAACGCGTCTTGTTATTTTTCCTTAGAAATTACAAAAATAAACGAAAAAAGCAGCATTAAAAACGTAATAATCCAGCTTATCGGATAACTTAAAAATATATTGTCAAAAGAATACAGGCATGGAAGCTTAAAAACCGTAAAAAGATAGATAAGGCGGCTACCACAGACAAAAATCAAAGTCATAACAGCAGGCATAAGGCTTCGTCCCATTCCGCGAAGACTATTAGCCATAACATCCATTATGCCACAGGTAAAATAAGTTGAACAAATCACAAGGAAACGTTCCGAAGCCTTTTCTATTACAAGAGGATTTGTCGTAAAAAACGAAAAAAGTTGTCTGCTAAAAAGAATGCAAATTCCACCAATAACAGTGCCGACAATGCAAACAGAAAAAAGACTTGTCAAAACAACTCTCTTTACGCGGTCAATTTTCTTTGCACCAACATTTTGACTTACAAAAGTAAGACTTCCCTGGGCTATGCTGTTCATTGAAATGTAAACAAAACCTTCAATGCTTTGGCTTGCGCTGCTTCCAGCAACAGCAACTGCTCCGAAACTGTTTACGGTAGATTGAATAACCATATTGCTAAAGCTAAAAAGACTGCTTTGAAAACCGGCAGGTACTCCGATTTTTAAAATTTTTGCAAGAATATCGCTGTTAAGGCAAAGTTTTTTTAAGTCCAGCTTAAAATCATCGTTTTCTGTAAGAAGAATAAAAAAGACACATACGGCAGAGAGTGTCTGGCTTATTACAGTCGCCCACGCTACCCCTGCAACATCGAGATTAAACTTTATTACAAAAACAAGGTTTAAAACGACATTTAAAATTCCGCTTACAAAAAGAATATAGAGTGGTCGTTTTGTGTCGCCTTTTGCCCGTAAAAGAGCGGAACCAAAATTGTAAACAACGCTCGGAAAGATTCCGCAGAAATAAATTCGCAGGTAAAGCGCAGAAAGAGGAAGAACTTCTTCTGGAGCGTCCATAATAATCAAAATCTGCCGGCTAAACAAAACTCCGACAACGCTTATAAAAACTCCGCACAAAAGCCCCAAAACAAACGAAGTATGAACCGTCAAACTTAATTTTTTTGAATCTCCGCAACCGGTAAAATTTGCGGCAACAACATTGCAGCCGATAGAAATTCCTAAAACCGTATTTACAAGAAAATTTACAAGAGAACTTGTTGAACCAACAGCAGCAAGAGAATTATCCCCAGCAAACCTGCCTACAACAACAACATCCGCCGCATTAAAAAAAAGCTGCAATATTGAACTTAGCATAAGCGGAATCGAAAATTTCATTAACTTGGGAAAAATTGCTCCCGTCGTCATGTCAATCTGATTGCTTTTCATTTTTTTATTTCCGATAAAACAAAACATAAAAAAAAACGGTCATCAAACTGATGACCGTTTTGTGAGCTACGATGGACTCGAACCATCGACAGCCGCCTTAAAAGGGCGGTGCTCTACCACCTGAGCTAGTAGCCCGTTCATTCAACAGTGAATGTCTAACCGTTCGGCTAAACTGAAAAAAAACGGCCACCGAACTGATGACCGTTTGTGAGCTACGATGGACTCGAACCATCGACAGCCGCCTTAAAAGGGCGGTGCTCTACCACCTGAGCTAGTAGCCCATTCACTCAATCGCTGAATGCCTAATTACTATATGATTTATGAAAAAAAGTGTCAATATCTAAAAGCAGTATTTTTTATTTTTTTTGAAAAAAGCTAACTTTTGCTTTCTTAGAAAACTCTTACCCGAAATTAATCAGATTTTAAAGATTACATTTGTTTTTGATTATAAAGTTTGATCATAAACAAAGTTGCATAGGAAACTTTGTAATTTTATTC
Organism: Treponema berlinense; assembly: GCF_052273165.1. Classification (GTDB taxonomy): domain Bacteria; phylum Spirochaetota; class Spirochaetia; order Treponematales; family Treponemataceae; genus Treponema_D; species Treponema_D berlinense_A. The sequence goes on from NZ_DAVZIU010000030.1 coordinate 2,852, forward strand.
TTTAGAGGTGTTTTTATGAAAAAATCCATTAAAATTATTTTGACAACGGTTCTACTTTCTGTCTTTGCAGGAACAAGTATTTTTGCAAAAAGTCCAAGGGAAGAAGAAAAAAATGAGCAGCCAAGAGAACGCACTTATCAGCACAGAAGAAACGATGTTCCGCCAAGACCTCATTTTAACCTGTTTGATGACGAGTGCGTTTCTGTTATCGGAACTATAAAAAAAATAAGTTCTGACGCAAGCCTGATTACAATTACAAACACTGACGGAAAAGACGAAACGTTTGCATTAACTCCGTTTACAAAAATCTGCATTCCGCCAGAAAGATTTTTTAATCAGCAGACAGAAAATCCTGATAAAAAAGCTGAACTTCCCCCTCCAGCTTACTCAACGGCTACAGATTTGCAGAAAGACGACTGGGTTATCGTAAAAACTGTGGCTACCGACACAAAAACACCTGTTGCAGGAATAATTTTTGTTTCTAAAAAAACAGTTGAAAAAAAATAACATCTAACAAAAAGACGCGTAAGTTTTTTAAACTTATCCAGTGCACTTACGCCGGATGCGTCGGGCTTTAGTTGGTGTTTAAGAACGGATTGATAAAAATCAATCCGTTCTTAAACGGCAATGAGGGTTACCGAACCCAGAGCAGCCGGTCGCGATAAATAAAATGTCGTCCTAAAAGAATTCGGAAATTTATAAATTATATAAATAAAATAAAACAGCCTTTAAATAATCGAAAATCTCTGCAATAATAAATACAAGGTTTTTGAAATGGCTGAAATTAAAAATGAAAACAGTGAAATTTTCGGACGCAAGATTTTTTTTGTCTGCGCAACATTCACCCTTAACACAAATATTATTTTACGGTTGATGGAACAAGAATACGAAATTTACAAAATCGATGAACCACGCCAGTTAAAAAATCTTTTAGAATTAAATCCGCAGTCAATAGTTTATTTTAACGTAGATACTCACTTTTCTCCTCAGGTCTGGTTTAATTTTATTTCGAGCTTTGAGCACAATCCGAAATTTGAAAAATGCGATTTTGGTGTTTTTTCTACAAAAGGAACTGGAAAATTTCTTTATGGAAACGCATTAAAACTTTCGGCAGGAGCTTTTACTCTCGATAAAAATTTTGGCGAAATTATGGGTCAACTTTTGCAAAAACTCGAACTTTTAAAAGCAAAAGGAATGAGAAAATTTGTGCGTTTAAAATGCGCCGACAATAAATCCGCCGAAGCATATTTTATAAGCGGAAATATGATGTACAAAATGAATTTTATCGATATTTCGTCTATCGGCGTTGGACTGATTGTTCCTATGAAATATGCGGGATTTATAAAAATAAATTCTGTAATTCAAGGACTTACTCTCGTTCTCGGAAACAAGCAGCTTAAGGTGAATGCAAAAATTCATACGATAAAAGTTGTTCCTACAGGAATTTTAGCCGCACTTATTTTTACTCCAGATACCCCAGGAAATTTCAGAAACTACGTGCGCACTTACATTTGCGAAGAACTCCAGAAAAAAATGACCGCAAACCTCATAAAACTGCATTTGGACGACACGGATTACACGATTGAAGTTCCTCTTGCCGTTGACGGTGACGAAGAGCAAAAAAAAGCTGAAAAAACTACTGAAGAAAATGATGCAGAAAATTCTGCAAAAGAAAAATCCGAAGAAAATAAAAATCAAGAACTAGAAACGCTCGAAGAAATTGAATAAAACCTATAAAAATTCAAAAACCAAACAAAAAACGGGCATTTTTTGATCACTTTTCAATTTTAAAACTAGGAATTTTCTTCAAAAACTGCAAGTGTATCGCTTTCTCCAGAAATTTCGTTTTTTGAGAGTGGACGCAAAATCTTTACTTTTATCAGAGAACCTGGTTCAGGAAGTTTTTCGTTCGTTCCGAATACAAGCTTACAGTGAAGAAAATTACCAGTTACTGCGTGGACTACGATTCTGTCTGCAAAAATTTTTGGTCTGTGAACAGTTTCGCAAACAGCTTCAAGCACCTGCCCTTCAAAGAAAGTTATATACTCTGATTTTGATTTTTTATTAAAAGCTTCCAAGGCTTCGATTCTTTTTCCTGCAATGGAATTGGGAACCATAGGTCGCATAGAAAACGCTTCTGTATTTGGACGAGCGCTGAACGGAAAAGCGTGGACAAAAGTAAAGCCACAATCAGAGAGCATTTTTAGAGTGAGTTCAAAATCTTCATCGGTTTCGCCAGGAAAACCTGCAATAATATCGCAAGCAAGGAACGGATTTTTCTTTGCTTTTTTTAAGAGACTGCAAGCTCTATAAACGGCTTCGATTTTATAAGGACGTTTCATTTTTGCCAAAACAGAATCGCTTCCGCTCTGTACGGAAAGATGAAAATGCGGGCAAACTCTTCTATCGCTGATTATTTGTGCAAGCTCCTCATCAACGATTTCTGGGTAAAGGCTTGAAATTCTAAAGCGGATTGATTTTGTATTCTGCAAAAAAAGCCTAAAAAGACCTGCAAAATTTACAAAACCGTCTTTGTAACGTCCGCGATACTGAGAAATGTTTACTGTCGTAATTACAACTTCGTTCTGACCTTTTTCTTCAAGTTTTTGAACTCGTCTAATGGCTTCTTCGGCGTCCAAACTTACAGATTTTCCGCGGGCAAGGCGGATTGCGCAATAAGTGCAGACACAGTTGCATCCGTCCTGAATTTTTAAAGAGGAACGAGAATGATGCTCAAAGTCGTCAGGAACAAGGCGGAACGGTTCTTGTATTTGATTTTTTCCAGCTGTTTTATAAATCGTTTCAAAACTTTTTTGAATAAAAGTGGCAAGTTCTTCGCCATAAAGTTCTGGATTTTGTTTTAAAATTTCTGGAACATCAGCAAGATGTCCTTTATACTGTCCGCCCAGGACGCAGATTTTTTTTCCGATTGCAAGAATTTCGTCACGACTGTTCTGCGCATAGCAACCAGTAACGAGAACTGCACTTTTCGGGCATTTTGAAAGAAGAAGGCGGATTATTCTCCGCGCTTTTTGCTCAGCCTTTGCCGTAACTGTACAAGTATTTACGACGCAGAGTTTTACGGCCAAATTTTCGGCGGTTGCGGCAGAAAAAGGCGACATTGAAATCTCAAAACCAGCATTTTTAAATGCGCTTGCCGCACCTTCGCTTTCGACCTGATTGAGTTTACAACCGAGTGTTTCAAAGTGAATTATTTCGGACATTTTTAGCGAAGTTTTGCAATAACCCGTTCACGACCACGGACTGCGTCTGAATTAGAACCGTTGAGTTCGATTGCTTTGCTATAGGCTTCAAGCGCCCCATTGTAGTTTCCAGTCATTTCGCGCGCATAACCACATCTAGTCCACCAATAATCAACTAAAGGTTCTGTATGAACTGACATTGAAAAAGAAATATCCGCATGCTGATATTTTGCCTGACGAATATAAATTTCGCCCATATAATAGTAGGCATTGCCAATACGACTTCCGTTTGCAGGAACATTTGCCAAATAATACTGAAAAAGATCAAGCGCAGCAGTATTTTTTCCGAGATAGAATTTTGCCTCAGCCTGAATTTCAATCAAGCGCACATCGGTTGAATTGATTTTCCGGGCTTCTGCCGAACGTTGTTCCGCTTCTGCATACTGTCTGTTGCGAACAAGACTCCAGCAAAGCACACAATACGAATCAATATTCTGCGGATCTTCCACGATTTCCTGTTCGCAGATTTTTATTGCTTCTGCATACTTTCCGTTGCGGTAAAGAACAAGAGCATCTGCCCTCTGCTGCGCAAACGACTGAATCGAAAAAAGAGAAATTATTATTAAAGTTAAAACTGATTTTTTCATTATTTTATCCTTGCATTGTACATTTGCCAGAAAAATGCGAACCAGGTTCAAGAACAACCTGCTTTGCAGAAATATCTCCATTTACAGAGCCTGTCGAAGAAACAAAAATCAAATCCTGACCGTTGATATTGCCTTCAACCTTTCCTCGAACAAGAACACGGCTTGCTGAAATTTCTGCATTTACAACTGCATTCGAATCAACTACGAGATCGCTTGTTGCCTCGATTGAACCGTTTACGCTTCCACGAATCATAAAAGGCTTTGTAAATTTTATTTTTCCGCTAAAAGTAATATCGGAAGCAAGAATCGTATCAAAATCTTCTTCTTCAAGATCGAAAAAGTCAGTATCTTTTACATCAAACATTCTACTATTTTACAAATATAAAAGATTTTTTTCAAGGAAACATAAAATTGACTGAAAACACTGAGTGCAGCCCTGTGTCAAAGTTGTTTTATTGCAGATTTTTAACTATAATTGAATTATGAATTTTCTGCGCTCCTGCGTTTCAGTTTTTTTTCTCATTTATAGTTTTTCTTTTTTTTCATGCAATTCAACCTCAAGCATAAACCAAAACGAACCGGATTTTTCCAAAACAGAAGAACCTCAAAAATCTTCAATCACACTGCTCTTTGCAGGCGACATTATGGCACACGAAATCAATTTTAAGGCTCAGAAATTTGAAAGAATCTGGCAGGATGTAAAGTCTCTAGTAAAAAGCTGCAATCTAGCCTTTGCAAACATTGAAGCCCCTGTAAACAGCAAGCACGAATGGAGCACTTATCCGCAGTTCAACATGCATCCGGAATACGTTCAGGCGGCAATAGATTCTGGATTCAATGTTTTTTCGCTTGCAAACAATCACACAAACGACTGGTATCTTGACGGAATAAATGCAACCCGAAACTTTTTTGAAAAAAAGACTGATGTTTTTGCCTGCGGAATAAAATCAAATCCTTCGCAAAAACTCACCTTCCAGATTATTGAAAAAAACGGTTGGAAAATTCTTTTTGTGGCCGTTACAGAAATTTTAAACCGGCCAGATTACGCTTCGTGGATTGACTATTTCCCCCAAAAAAAACATTCCCAACTCATTGAAGAACTAAAGAAAATCCAATCCCAAAACGAACACGATATTTTTGTTTTGAGCGTCCACACTGACGAAGAAGAATACAAAAAAGCCGTAACAGAAAGCCACAAAAAATTTTTCCGCCAATTGATTGAAGATTGCAAGGTTGATGTAATCTGGGCAAATCATCCTCACGTCTACAAAACTTTTGAAACAGTAACAATCACCGACAACAAAACAGAAAAAAGCGCGCAAAGCGATTCGCCTTCAACAGAAACAAGAAAAGCGTTTATAATGTACGCAAACGGAAACACAATTTCTGGACAGAGGACGTCGCCTTCGCTTACAAAAACCGCAAATGCGCGCGATGACACAGGTGACGGACTTTTTATAAAAATGACTTTTGAAAAAACTTCTTCTCAAGTCAGTATAAGACAGATTGAACCGCACTTTATAACGTCTTATATTCAGCCGGATGGACAAATTGTACTACGCCTTGTTGATGATGATTTTATTCACTGTCTAAAGCGCTCAGGACTTTTTTACTGGGCAAAATATATTGAATCAAGAAAAAAAATTTACGAAAACACAAAAGGAAATTCATTATGGCAATAAATTATAAAAAACTACCTGTTTACGAACAAAAACAGCTTATTTTAGACCAGCTTGCAAAAAATCAGGTAATTGTAGTTCAGTCCACAACAGGTTCTGGCAAAACAACTCAAATTCCTGTAATTCTTCACGAAGCAGGCTACTCCCAAAACGGAGTAATTGCTGTAACACAGCCACGAAGAATTGCTGCCCTTTCGGTAAGCGAATTCATTGCAAAACAGTTAAAGACGACTTATCCAGGACTTGTCGGCTACAAAATGCGTTTTGAAGATAAAACTGACTCTTCAACAAAAATCAAGATTATGACAGATGGAATTTTACTGCAGGAAATGAAACTTGATCCGTGGATGAGCAAATATTCGGTAATCATGATCGACGAAGCCCACGAACGCTCTCTGAACATTGACTTTTGTCTTGGACTTTTAAAGCGAATTCTTGCTGTCAGACCGGATTTTAAGGTTATTATTTCTTCTGCAACAATGAATGCGCAGGCTTTTTCAAAATATTTTAACGACTGTCCGATTGTGACAATTGAAACCCAGGTTTTTCCGGTTACGATGGTTTACGATCCGCCAGCAATAAAACCGACAACTACCACAGAATCGGGCGCCCAGGCAATTTTAAGCAAAATTGAATCAACAATCGGACGCGTTCTGGACAATCACGAAAGTGGCGACATTTTGATTTTTCTTCCTGGCGAAAAAATCATAAAAGACTGCGTACAAAAACTTTACAACTCAAGTTTCCGCTCAAAAATCCACATTGTTCCACTTTACGGAAGGCTTCCTAAAGAAGAACAGGAAAAAGTCTTTGACTCCGCCCCATTCGGAAAAAAGAAAGTTGTAATTTCGACAAATATTGCAGAGACTTCTGTAACGATAAATGGAATAACAACGGTTATAGATTCGGGGTTGGCAAAATTGAATTTTTATAACCCAAAAACCTATACATCATCTCTAATCGAAACTCCGGTAAGCAAGGCAAGTTGCAACCAAAGACGCGGACGAGCAGGACGAACCTGTTCAGGAACCTGCTACCGGCTTTACAAGCGAACTGATTTTGAAAGCCGGAGCGAATACACGACTGAAGAAATTTTTCGCACCGACTTGAGCGAAGTTCTTTTGAGAATGAGTGAACTTGGAATTACGGATTTTGAAAATTTTGACTTTATTTCAAAGCCCGAAAAAGAAAATATTCTCGGCGCACTCGAAACCCTCAACATGCTCAAAGCCCTCAATCCAGACAGGACTCTCTCTTCAATCGGAAAACTCATGGTTGAATTTCCACTTGAACCGCGAGTAAGCAGAATTTTGGTCGAAAGTATAATGAATTATCCGGACGTGCTTGATGAAAGCGTAATTGCAGCAGCATTTTTAAGCACTCAGTCGCCTTTTGTTCTTCCTCCTGGAGAAGAAATGGACGCTCGGGCGGCGCATCACGCTTTCCGCGACATTCAGGGCGACTTTGTTTCTTACGTAAAACTTTTTAGACGCTATCAGTCCATGGAAAACAAAACCCGCTTCTGCCAGAACAACTACCTCGACGAAAAAGTGATGAAGGAAATTTCAAGCATCAGAACCCAACTCGAAGAAGAAATCAGCGCTCTTGGAATTCCTGTAACTGGCGGAGGCTCGATGGAAAATTACCTTTGCTGTATTTCGGCAGGAATGATTCAGTTTGTTTGCGTGCGCGATGGAAAAGAAAATTACCGTTCATTGACGACCGACCACATTTCAATTCATCCTGGTTCTGGAATGTTCCGCACATCTCCTCTTTTTATTGTCGCCGGAGAAATTGTAAGAACAAGCCGAATGTTTGCAATGAGCGTAAGTCCTCTTACAAAAGCCCTTCTTGCAAAAATCGATCCAACTCTCGAAAAAAAACTGATGTCAGTCCGTGGAGCAAAAGGAAAATCACTGACTGGAAACCTTGAATACACAGGTACAACATTCAGAGAACAAAAAGGAAAACCTGGACGCGATGACAGTTATTTTGGCGGAAAACTTGACAAAAACGAAAAGAAAAAACGCGATGAAAATTCAATTGGAATCGGTGGAGAACTTTTTGCACTTGAAAAAGTTAAAGGCAAAAAACAAGCTGTTCTTCCTTATGAAAAATTCAAAGAAGCCCTTCTTTCAGAAAATGACAAAAATAAACTTGCGGCACTTGCAAATCTTCGCGGAAAACTCGTTCTAAAAGGCGGTTTTGCGCTTACAGGTGAAAAATTTGAATTGATTGCAAAACTTGTCAAAAACTTGAATTTAACTCCAGTAGATGCAAAATCCTGGCCGAAAAACTTCAACATCACTTTAAATGACGAAAAAGACGGCGAGCTTTTGATTCAAAATCTAAAATACGTTCTGAACCTTACAATGGCAAAATCGCGAACAAAAGAATTCGGTTTTATAACTCTATTTAGCGACAGCCGCGGAACATACTGGTTTAAGGTAAGCCGTGGATTCGTCACCGCTCTGAACGAAAGCCTTGCCGCCTTGGAAAATCTTGTTGACGATGCAGGCCAAATTTTAAATGCAGTTCAAAAAGAAAAGGTGAACATGCTTTACAGAATGTTGAACAGTCTGTACGAGTAACGTTTTTTAGAAAAAAACTTGCTCTTATTTTGCATTTGCTTTTGGATTGCTCTTTTTTTCAAGTTTTTCTTTCTGTTCTTCGGAAATTTTTTCAGCTTCTTTTACAGTGCTGTCCGAAGAACCTAAGATTTTTTTTGCTTTTTCGGCATTTGCGTTTTTCTTGAGCGGATTTTTTGCTGCGTCGAGAATAATCTGCCTTACAACAGGCAAAACGTCTGGATAACGACCTTTTGAATAAATATCAAGTCCTGTTCCTTGAGTTGCAGTGTCCTTTGAATCAAGATAATCCTTGCAGATAGAAGAAAATTCGTTTCGCTTATATTTTGCAAATTCTTTTCCGAGAGCATATCGGAGCGGTTTTCTTCTGTCGTCTTTTAGAGTTTCTCCAGCAAGTGCAATAATTTCGTCTGTGCCAGCATTGTTGTATTCAAGAAGAGCCGTGGCAACGCGACTTTTTGGAGTATCTGCAACTTTTTTGTCCGTAATAAGCTTGACAAGATACTCATTCCCTTCTTTTGTGTTTAGACAGGCGATTGCAGGATAGCACTTTTTTTTGACAGAATCTTCCTTGTCTTTTTCAAGCCGGTAAACAAGATAAGGAACGGCTTCTTTATAATCATTTTTTTTGCAAGCCTCGATAGCTTCGAGCCGAACCGTAACATAAGAGTCACGGATTGCTTCAATTACAGTTTTTTTTGCTTCGTCATTTTCCTTAAAATTGGAAAGTCCCTTTACAACTGAACATCGCAGTTTTGGGTCTGTATCTTCATAAAGCTTTACAAGAACTTTGACAGCCTCTTTTTTTTCCATTGAGCCGATTGCTTCAGCCGAATACATTCTTATAAAAGTATTTTCGTCTTCGTCCTGAGCCATTTCTACAAGTTTATCGTAAGTTTCTACAGCTTTGATTTTTCCAAGAACTTTTACAAGCTGCTGTCGCTGAGCAAGCGACAAATCTTCGCGTTCCAAATATTCTGACAAAAAAACAGCCTCTTTTGATCCGCCAATTTCGCCAAGAGTCGTAAGTGCGTTCGTAAAATAGTTTTCATCTTCGCTTTCTACGAGTTTAAGAACAGCAGGAAGTGCTTCTTTTGTTTTTACCGCCTGAATATATTTAAAAACCGTATCTACGGTCGATTTTTTTTGTTCATAAGGGTCGTCAAGAATTTCAAGCGCAAAATTTTCGAGACAAGGATCTTTGAGTTTTGTAAAATATTCAAGAATTTTTTCGCGGACAGCAATGGTTTTTGTAACGTAAAATAAATCGTAAACTTCATCGACAAAGCGGACATCTTCGTTTTTAACAAAATCGTTCAGAAGATCGATAATATCATCTTCCATTCCAAATTTTAGGGTGTCGGCGTTTTCTTTTCTTGTATCTGGAAATTCCTCGTCAAGTTCTGCAATTTTTTCCGCATCCTGTTTTTGAGGCCGTTTTTTTGGAATTTTTACGGAAACATCTTCTGCCTCATCATCAACGTCAGAATTTTCTTCAGAAGAATTATCATGTTCTGTCTGAGTTTCAGAATTTTCACTTTCCGACAAAGATTGTACGTTCTCTTGATTTTCGGTTTCTGGAGAATTTTCTTCTTCCGATAAAGCTTGTGCGTTTTCTTGAGTTTCACTTTTGGGAGAATTTTCATCTTCTGTCTGTGTTCTTGATTTTGGCGACGTTTCATTTTCTGCCAAATTCTGCAACTGAACTGTTTTTTCAGCATCAGAAATAGCTTCCACCGTTTGTCCGAAAACCTGCAATTTTAGAAAACAAAATGCCGTCAAAACCAAAATATTTTTTTTCATAAAAACTTCCGTAAAAATTATTTTATATTTCCAGCGTGATACCGTTTTAAAAAGTTCGTTCTGTATTCTTCAAAACGGTTTTCTTCGATTGCAAGGCGAATTTCTTTCATCATATTATGCAAAAAATACAAGTTATGGTAACTTGCGAGCATGCTGCTTAAAATTTCTTGTTCCTTAAAAAGATGACGAAGATAACTTCTTGAATAATTGCGACAGACTTTACAATTACATTCACTGTCAACAGGACCAAAATCGTGAATAAAACGCTCCTGTTTAATCGAAAGTTTTCCGTCATGAGTAAAATATGAACCGTTGCGCGCATTTCGCGTAGGCAAAACGCAGTCAAACATATCAATTCCGCTGTGAACGGCGTCCAAAATGTAGTCTGGAGTTCCGATTCCCATAACGTATTTTGCCTTTTCCTTTGGAAGATGATTAACCGTAAAATCCAGCATCGAGGCAAAAACTTCCGCAGGCTCGCCTACACTCAAACCGCCGATTGCAATTGCTGGCATTTCCATCGAAGTTACAAATTCTGCGGAACGGATTCTTAAATCTTCAAAAAAGTTTCCCTGAACAATTGGCAGAAGAATTCCTTTATATCCTTCATCCTGTTTTTTTAACCATTCAGATTTTGCGCGTTTTAACCAGTTTTCTGTAATTTCGAGCGAATGAAGGGCTTCTTTTTTATCGATTCCCCAGCCAGAACAAACATCAAGTTGCATTTGAATATCCGAATTGAACTGAGCCTGAACGTCTACAATTTTTTCTGGAGTAAAAAGATGCCGACTTCCGTCAATATTAGAAGCAAACATTGCTCCTTCTTCCGTTATTTTGCGCAGTTTTGAAAGACTCCACACCTGAAAACCACCAGAATCTGTAAGAAAATTTTTTTTCCAGCCGGAAAATCCATGCAAACCGCCAGCTTCCTCGATTACATCGCTTCCAGGCCTTAGATAAAGATGATAAGTATTTGCGAGAATGATTTCAAAACCGATTTCATCCAAATCATCTTTTGTAAGAGCCTTTACAGTCGCATTTGTTCCAACAGGCATAAAGACCGGAGTCTGAACATCGCCGTGTGGCAGGTGCAAAGTTCCAGTACGTGATTTTCCGTCAGAAGACTCGTGTTTAATGTCAAAAATATTCATCATCATTTTATCCTTAAAAAATCAACTTTTTTCTACGTTCTGGCATATTTTAGAAGAACCAGACTTACAACGACAAACAGAAAAACTGGCAGCCAGGCTCCAAGAAACGGAGAAAGAACTCCAAATTTTGCCATAAGCATTGTAACCATCTGAAAAACGTAGTAGATTACCGCCGCAGAAATGCAACTAGCAAGACTTATGAGCATTACATTTTTTCTTGTTTTTCCGCTCAAACCAATCGACAAAAATACTACAATAAAAAGAATGAATGGAAAAGCATATTTTTTGTAATAGACGCTCAAAGGCTCGTTATAAGGAAGTCCTACTCTTTTTAAATGGGCAATGTATTCCCTTGATTCGCGGGTATCTACGGTTTCGACAGAAGTCGTGTTGTTTCTAAAGGTTTCTGGAATTTCTGTGAGCAGTTCAAGAGTAGCGGAATCAACCTCCGAAGAAACCAAATTTCCGTCAGAAAGCTTGTATTTTGTGGAACCGTTTAGCTTCCAGTGATCTTCCATCCAAAGTGCGGAATCGGCACGAACAATACAGTTTAAAGATTTATCATCGTTTCTGATTACAATGTAAAGCGCATAAAGGCGCATTGCCGAGTTGTCATAAAAATCCGCCTTATAAACGACATTTCCCTGATCTGATATGACGACAATTTTGTCGTTATTGAGGCTTTTTTCGCGGTTTAAAACAATTTCCTGAAGTTCAACTTTTTTTGAAAACGTTGGAACAACGACTTTATCTTCAAAATAAAAAAGTCCAAAACTTAAGATAAATGCAAAAACCAAAAGCGGAGCTGTAAATTTTATGAGCGGAACTCCAGAGGCAAAAACCGCAACAAGTTCATTATTTGCATAAAAATCCGACAAAGTGTAAGAAACTGCAAAAAGAATCGAAAGTGGCGCTGAATACCAAAGCGACTTAGGAAAATACAAAAGCATTATATGAAAAACAGTCTTTGCAGGAACTCCGTTTGAAATAAAATTCCAAAGGTTCATAAAAAGATCTACGAGAACCAAAACAAAGGCAAAAAAACAAAGAGAACCAACAAAAAGAGGCACAAATTTTTTTAAAATATATTTTACAAGCGTCATTTTTAATTCCTGTTTTTATTCTATTTGCCAATCAATTTTATATAGAAAAATCCGCCTGCAATCGTTATTGCAAGATTCGGTGCCCACATTACTACAAAACCATTTAAACCGCCACGGTTACCAAAAATCTGTCCCAAAATCATCATTGTCCAATACAAAACGCAGATTACGATTCCGACGATAAGTCCAATTGTCTGGCCATTGTGTTTTCCAAAAAGAAGCGCAAGCGGAAGCGCCAAAAAAGCAAAAAAAACCGAACCAAAGGGCAACGAAAATTTTTTATTATATTCAAGTTTGTAGGAATTCAACTTTTTTTTAGAAAAATCTTCCGATTCTTCCATCTGCTTTATTTTTTTATGCAAGTCGTAAGATGTCATTTCGCGAGGGCTTACCCTGTTTGAAGTTGCCGAAATCGATGACTCGAAAACATTTAAATTCATCTTTTGCGAAGAAAGCACGTCAAAATTTCCACGTTTTTTTTTGTCAAACAGAAGAACAGTTGCATTGTTCATTTCCAGCGTCATAAGCACTCCAGAATCTTTTGACTTTTTTACAAGAGAATCGTCCGCAACGATTATGCGCTGCTGTCCATCCGCTCCTGTGTCAAAAAAAATCAAATCGCTTACCTGATCATTTACGACGTTTCCAATTACAAGAGTTTTGTCGACCGTTTTTTTTATTGAATTAGGCTCAAGCTCAACAGACGGATTTGAAGACAAAATCGAACGATACAACCGGTTGTATTTGATTGTTCCAAGCGGTAAAAGATAGTCGTTTACAAAAAAGGAACCAAGAGAAATTACAACTCCAAGAATAATCACCGGCATTAAAATCGTTCTGTAGCTTTGACCAGAAGCACGAAAAATAAGAATTTCATTTTCGGAAACAAGCCTTCCAAGGCACATCAAAAAACCGACGAGTGTTGCAAAAGGTGCAGACTGGGCAATAATCGAAGGAAGAGCGTAAGTCATAAGGCGCATAACGTCCCAAAGCGGCACTTTTTTTTCAAGAATTTTTTGAATTACGAGCAAAATCTGGTTTACAAAAAATATAAAAAAGAAGAACAGAAAGGCGACAAAAAAATAAAGAAAAAGCTCTTTTAAAAGATAGCGATAAAAAACATGACGATTTATGCCAGATTTTTCCTGCATTGCCTCGTCAAGAAAATTTGCCGTTTTATAGCAATGCAAAAAACGCATAAAAATTGCGGCACGGTGAAAGATCGAATTCAGAAGATTAAAACTCACCAAAAAAGGCTTGAATTTATTTTTATAAAACCAGCGAATTTTTCTGCTGAATCGGCTTTTCGAAACAATCCGCCAATAATAATATCCAAGAGATTCAAGATGCAGAACGCTTTTTTTTGCTTTTGAGCCGTTGAATTTTGAGGAAATTTTATTTTTAAACTGACTCCAGCCTTTCCGAAAAAAATCCACGGTTCGGTTTATAAAGGCTTCGATTTTATCGAGTTTCATTAAAGAATTTACTTTCCAGTATGACCAAAGCCACCGCTTCCGCGTTCTGTTTCGTCCAAAAACTCAGCGCTTTCAAAAACGCCCTGAGTAACAGGAGCAACAACCATCTGTGCAATTCTGTCACCGTCAGAAATTTCAAAATCCTCATTTCCAAGATTGATTAAAATTACTTTTACTTCGCCACGATAATCGCTGTCGATAGTTCCTGGAGTATTAAGACAGGTAATTCCGTTTTTAGCGGCAAGTCCTGAACGAGGCCGAATTTGAACTTCAAAGCCTTCCGGAATCGCCATTTTAATTCCAGTTGGAACCATAAATCGTTGCATAGGTTTGATTACGATTTTTGAGCCGTCTGGAATAAAAGCGCAGATGTCTGCTCCAGCAGAGCCTGATGTCTGATAAGAAGGAAGTTTTACGCCTTTTTCGGCAAGAATTTTTATTTTGCAGGTGTTCATATTTTCTCCAATTTTAAAACTGGTTTAAATTATACAAAAAAAACGGAGAATTATAAACCACCAGACAAAAAATCCCAGCCCCGGCCGGAACGGCGCGATAGCGTTCCAAAAAAGAGAGGCGGTCAAAACCGCATTTCTTTTTTGGAATGCAGCGTAAGCGGAACCGTGGAGCGACGGGTTAGAGCGTAAATTGCGCTCCAAATTTATAAAAAACTAAAAAGTTTCGAGGGTCTTCTTTAAAATCTCAAGACCTTCGTCGATTTCTGACTGCGAAATATTTAGCGGAGGAACAAGCCTTAAGGTGTTTTTTCCAGCAGTCGATGTCAAAAGTCCGTTTTCGAGAAGTTTTTTTTCAACCTCGACAGCACTCAGTCCTTCGACAATGTCTGCTCCAATCATAAGACCTTTTCCGCGGACTTCGCCAACATTTTTATTTTTCCAGCTTTTTATCTGGTTGCGGATATATTCGCCTTTTTCTTTTACACTTTCCAAAAATCCTGGCTTTTGAAGTTCATTTAGCACTACAAGACCTGCTGCACAGGCGAGAGGATTTCCGGCAAATGTTGACTGATGATCGCCAGCCTTAAAAACGCCGTTTGCTTTTCCGCGGAACAAAATTCCGCCCATTGGAAGTCCGCCGGCAACGCCTTTTGCAAAACTCACAACTTCCGGCTCAAAACCGAGCTCATCGCTTGCAAGAAGACTGCCTGTTCTTCCAAAACCTGTTTGAACTTCGTCCGCCATTACGATTGCCCCAGCCTTTCGAGCGGCATCTGCGGCGGCTTTTGCCCATTTCGGGTCAATAAGATTTACTCCGCCTTCTCCCTGAACACATTCAATCATAAGCGCGGCAGTTGTGTCGTCAAAGGAAGTTTTGATTGCTTCCCAGTCGTTAGGCTTTATAGTTTTAAAACCTTGAACATAAGGAGCAAAATACGGAGGATGAAATTTTTCCTGACCAGTTGCGGTCAAAGTTGCCAGTGTGCGTCCGTGGAACGAAGACTCGAGCGTATAAATTATACGTCTTTTTTCGCCTCCGTTCAAAAATCCATATTTTCTTGCAAGTTTAAAAGCCGCCTCGTTTGCTTCGCCACCAGAATTTCCAAAATAAACGCCTTCAAAACCTGTAGCTTTTAAGAGTTTTTCTGCAAATTCTACGCCTGTATCGCTCGTAAAGTAATTGCAGACGTGAATCTGCTTTTGAGCCTGCTTTGAAACTGCGTCTACGAGAGGTTTAAAATCGTGTCCAAGACAGTTGACTGCAATTCCTGCCAAAAAATCAATGTATTTTTTTCCGTTTACATCGTAACAGGTTGAACCTTTTCCGTACGCCATTGTTACGTCGAACGAACCGTAATTATTTACAACAATTTTGCTTCCCATAAATTTTTCCTTGTTTAGTAAATCATTGTGCCGATACCGCGGTCACTGAACATTTCGATTAAAAGAGAATGAGGAACACGGCCGTCAATAATATGAGTTCTCGGAACTCCGCCACGGCGAGCGAGCATACAACATTCAATTTTTGGAATCATTCCTCCAGCAATTGTTCCGTCGTCGATAAATCCCTGAACATCTTCAATATGAATGCGAGGAATAAGCGAGCGAGGATTATCTATGTCTTTTAAAACGCCGGGAACATTTGTCAACTGGACAAATTTTTCCGCCTTAAGGGCAACTGCAATTTTTGCGGCGGCTGTGTCAGCATTTATGTTGTAGCGGTTCAGGTCTCCAGTCTCGCCGAGCGCAACTGTGGAAACTACAGGGATAAAACCTTCATCTAAAAGCGACTGTATTATCTGAGGGTGAACTTCCGTTACTTCGCCGACAAATCCAAGGTCAACGCCGTTTTTGTCAATTTTTTTGGCACGCAAAAGTCCAGAGTCAACGCCAGAAAGCCCAACAGCTTTTCCGCCTTCCTGTAGCAAAATTCCGCAGATGTCTTTATTTAATTTCCCTGTCAAAACCATCTGAACAATTTCCATGGTTTCTGAATCCGTATATCGCAGGCCGTTAATGAACTTTGATTCTTTTCCGACGCGCTCAAGCATATGGTTAATTTCAGGACCGCCACCGTGAACAAGTACAACCTTAATTCCGATTGTATTTAAAATCACAATATCTTTCATTACAGCGGTTTTTAACTCTTCGTTGAGCATGGCGTTTCCGCCGTATTTTACAACGACAGTTTTTCCAACCCAATGTCTAAAATACGGCAAAGCCTGAACAAGAACATCGCTCCAGTGAGCATTGTCAAGCCGCGGATTTTCTATAAAATTCTCTTCATCCATTTTTTATCTCCAGAAATTTCTCGTTTTAGTTTTTATTTTTCAAAAAAACGGAACTTAAGTGCGATAATCTCCGTTGATTTTTACATAATCGTAAGTCAAATCGCATCCCCAGGCTGTTCCGCAAGCATTGCCGTCTTCAAGTTCAACAAGAATTTCCACGGCTTCTTCAGTCAAGATTTTTTTTGCCAAATCTTCATCAAAATCAAGAGGAACTCCATGGTCAAAAACTTTGATTGAACTTTCTTCGCCACCATTTTGTTTTCCAGCTTCAAAATATCTTTTTGAAGCTTTTCTGCTCAAAAAAGAAACACTTGTCTTTTCTGGAGTAAAATTGAATCCAGAATAGCCCATTGCATCAAGAATACGACCCCAGTTTGCGTCCGCACCAAAAAAAGCGGCCTTTACGAGGTTTGAACAGATTACGGATTTTGCAAGTCCGCGCGCATTTTCGACAGTGTCGGCTCCAGTCACGTTGCAAGTTACAAGTCTTGAAGCTCCTTCGCCGTCGGCAGCAATTTTTTTTGCCATTTGAGTATTCAAAGTGTTCAAGGCTTCAAGGAAGGTGTCAAAATCTTCTCCTTCTTCCGTAATTTCCGCATTGCCAGCTTTTCCGTTTGCAAGAATTAAAAGGGTGTCGTTTGTAGAGGTGTCACCGTCAATCGAAACGCAGTTGTAAGTTCCTGCAACAGAAAGTTTGAGCGCTTTTTCGAGCATAGCCGCACTAATTGAACAGTCAGTCGTAACAACAGAAAGCATTGTTCCTAGGTTGATGTGAATCATTCCCGAACCTTTTGCCATTGTTCCCATAGTCACAGTTTTTCCGCCGATTTTAACTTTTAGCGCAACTTCCTTGTATTTTGTGTCTGTCGTCATAATAGCCTGACGAGCTTCGACATTTCCTGTTTTGCTCAAAAGCGAAACGCTTTTGTCGAGACCGTCCAATATTTTTTGAACAGGCAACTGCTGACCGATTACGCCAGTTGAACAGACAAGCACATTTTCTTTTTGAATGCCAAGTTTTTCAGCAACAGCAAGAGCCTCTTTTTCTGCATTTTTATAGCCCTGCTCTCCAGTGCAGGCATTTGCGTTTCCAGAATTCATAATTACTGCCTGAGCTTTTCCGTCGGCAATCTGTTTTTTTGTAAATTTAACACATTCAGCCTTTACTCGGTTTTGTGTAAAAACGCCGGCAGCATTGCACACACAGTCGCTAAAAATAAGGGCAGTGTCGTAAGTCGTGCGGCTTTCCTTGATTTTATTTAAAACTCCGCTGGCTTTAAAACCTTCGGCAGCGGCAACTCCGCCTTCAACAAAAGAAAATTTCTCCATAAAAAAGCTCCAATATCACGAATAAATATGCAATTATCATACAAAGTTCTGCATATTTATTCAATATAAATATTTTCTTTATCTTGCGATCCTTAAAGTTTTACGTTTCTAAAAACCATTTTGTGCTTTACATAATAAAACAAACTGATGTATAAAAAACCTTCTTTTCAGACCACGATTTTAATTTTATAATCTTTTTATGAATGAAAACGATTTAATTGAATTACAAACCCAGACACAAAATATTGTGCAGATTTTTACAAAAAATGCTCCAATCTTAAAAGACGGAACATTTGACAGTCAAAAAGTCAAAGATACAATCCTCGAAATGGCAACGGCCCTGCTTCCAAAAGAAAAAATAGATAGTCTTACAGCCTGGATGGAAAAACATGAATTTTTTACAAGTCCTGCAAGTGCAAAATACCATGCAAACATTGCTGGAGGACTTGCGGCGCATTCTCTTACTGTAATCTACCAGAGCCTTGTTTTTGCGCCAATGATTTTTTCAAATTTTATCCAGACAAAACGCGCAGAGTCTTATAATTTTTCAGTAGCAGATATTTTTATTGCCGCTCTTTCTCACGATTTTTGCAAAGCGGGATTTTATTCAGTCGAACACAAAAAAACAAAAAACTATCAGGGAAACTGGGTTTACGAGCCATATTTTAAAGTAAAAAGCGAAAACCGAAACCTCGGTCACGGAAACGAATCCGCACTCATGCTTCTTGAATGCCTTCCAGAATACATTCACAAACGTCCAGTTCTCGAAGCAATAAGTCGCCACATGGGATTTTCCGATTTAAGCCCGAACGAGAGTTTTAACTATTCAAATTTTCTGCAAAATCCTCTCGTCATTTTGCTTCAATTGGC
>NZ_DAVZIU010000031.1:0-21285 GCF_052273165.1 Treponema berlinense
CTGTAATCACAAGGTTTGCGCCTTCTTTTGCGTATGCTGTGGCAATTCCGTATCCGATTGAACCGCAGCTTCCGTCGCTCAAAACCGCTTTTCCACCGCCTGTTATGATTGCAACTTTATCTTTTAAAAATCCCATGTTTTCTCCCATAAAAAGTCAATAGTAAAACTGAAGTTTTACCATTGACTTTTTAAGTTGTTTCGCAACGAAGTGAGAAACAACCGATGATAAGAAAGTTTGCAACGCAAACTTTTAAAGATAAAAACAGACACTATTTTCGGCGGTTTTTATCTTATCTCCCATATGTTTTGCTTTTTTATCAGATAAAACTATCCAAGACTATTTTTCTGAAAGAATTTTTTCTGCCGCCTGTTCAACCGTCAAATTTTCAAACTGTTCGCGTGTGGCAAGTTTTTTTAATGTCAAAATATTTTTTTCAGCTTCGTTTGTTCCGATTAAAATTCCCCATGGAACGGTCTTTGCATCTGTTACTGCATATTGCTGCGCCATTTTTTTTGCTTCTGGAAAAACTTCTACGTTGATTCCTTTTTGACGCAATTTTTCTGCAACTCCCTGATAGTGAACTGCAAGCGATTTATCCATGCAGTAGATTTCTACATCGAGATAGCTTCCTTTTTTGCCTGTTTTTCCAAGTTGCTCAAGCCCTGCAAGAAGACGGTCGAGACCAATTGAAGCTCCTACGCCTGGAAGTTTTGTTTTTGTGTAAAGGCCTGCAAGGTTGTCGTAGCGTCCTCCGGAACAAACTGAGCCGATAGAGGGAAGTTCATTTAAGAAAGTTTCGTAAACAACACCAGTATAATAATCAAGTCCGCGCGTAATCGAAGGATCCAAAACGTAAGTTGCTTCAATTCCTGCCGCCTTCATCATATTGTAAATATCGCGCATTCTCTTGCTGTCGCTGTCTTCTCCGCCTGCCATCTGCTCAATCATGTTCAAAGTTGAGTCAAAGTCGGTAGAGCCGGAAATATATGTCAAAATCTGGTCTGCTTTTTCTTCGGACTGTGTATATTCAACAAGTTCTTTTTTTACTTCTTCTTTTCCGACCTTTGCAAGCTTGTCAACTGAACGCAAAATGTCTTCTGATTTTTCTGCAACGCCGAGTTTTGCAAGAAAACGGTTAAAAATTCCGCGGTGGTTTACGTGAATCGTAATGTCTTTTACTCCAATTTCCGCAAGTGCTGCGCGCATAATGCTCAGAATTTCAAAATCAGCCGCAGCCGAATCCGAGCCTACCGTGTCAATGTCGCACTGTATAAATTCGCGGTAACGTCCAGCTTGTGGTTTTTCACCACGCCAGACCTTTGAAAGATGATATCTTTTAAAAGGAAAATAAAGCTCGCTTTCGTGTTCTGCTGTAAAACGCGCAAAAGGAACAGTCAGGTCAAAACGCAGGGCAACATCACGTTTTCCGTTGTCCAAAAATCTAAAAACCTGTTTTTCTGTTTCACCGTTGGATTTTCTCAAAAGAATTTCAGAATATTCGAGAACCGGAGTGTCGATAGGAACAAAACCGTATGAGCGGTAAACCTTTGTAATTTTTTCCATAAGTCCGGAACGTTCAATTTCATTTTCCGGTAAAATGTCGCGGAAGCCTTTAAGCACGCGCGGTTGAATTAGATTAGCCATAATTCAATATGATACAAAAAAAAAGCACTTTATACAAACAAAAAAAATTGGAGCGCATTTCCTGCCTGCGACCGTTCCTGCACAGTTACGCTGCCGCTTCATCCGCTTTGCGGACGCTTGCGCGCTGTTTCGGCACGGGCTAGACTTTGTTCCTTCATGAACAGTTTTTTTGTCCGCACCTTTTTGTCGTTTCGTGTTCTTTTTTTTGGCCTTTATTCAGCAAAATCTTCAAAATTAACGCCAGAGCCGGCTTTTACTTTGTGTTTGAGTGTTTTTCCTGTAATTTCTTCAAGGAACTTCGGGCTTATTCCTGGCGTCAGAATCTTTTCTGTCCGCAAAACCGCAACATCTCCTTTTTTTATTTTTTCACCGGCTTTCATGTCGTTTAAAAAATGCAGGCTCCGGTTTGTGCGTCCGTAGTTTTGTTTTTCGGAAGGTGCAAGTTCTTTTTTTCCGCTTCCCAAAATTTTTTCGACGCGCTCTTTTCCGTAAGTTTCGCCCATCTGCCTGATTATTTCCATTTCGCCTTTTTCTGTTCCGTAATGCCTCAGAACTGCATCACTTTGATGAACTGTGTGGCACATAAATCCGAATTGTTCTGCTGTAAGCGCTACAGGATCGTCAAGTCCGTCTGTTTCTTTGCTTAAGGTTATGTGTTTTTCAATCATTTTTGCGCCCTGGCTTACCGCAATGCAGGGAACCAGAACAGGATCGAGGGAATGGTCGCTGACTCCGCAGTCGATTCCAAATTTTTTGCTGAGAGTTTTTATTACGCGCAGGTTGTATTCATCCTCTGGAGCTGGATAAAAAGTTATGCAGTGCAAAAGTGTAATTTTCTCTGTTCCCAAAATATCAATCGCGTTTTGAATGTCTTTTAGTTCGGAAACTCCGCTTGAAATTATTACAGGAACTATTTTTTTGCCGTTTTTTTTCTGTTCGCTGCGGTATTCTGCAAGTGCTTTTAAAAGCGGAAAATGGTTTAGTTCCGGGCTTGCAATTTTTACATAGTCTGGCTCAATTTTTAAAAGTTCTTCAAGAGATTTTAGTCCAAAAGGTGAGCATATAAATTTTACATTTTTTGAATGGGCGTAATCACTGCATTTTTTGAAAAATTCGCTTTTTACTTCGAGAGCCTTAAAACGGTCGTAAAGCCGCACTTTTCCACCAGGAAGCTCTACAAAACCTGTGTTTGGATGCAAAATTTCGTCAGCATAAACCCATTGAAACTTTACGGCGTCCGCTCTGGCTTCAATCGCTGCGTCCATAAGTTTTACGGCTTTTTCAAAATTTCCGCCGTGTGCTGTTCCGATTTCTGCAATTATAAAAGTAGAATTTCTCATAAAAGTCCTGTTTTTTATTCTTTTTATTTAATTGTAACATTTTAAACTGTTGTGGTAAAATGAAAGAATGTTAAAGAAACTTATAAAACTTTTAAAGGCTTTTAACGGCAATGTAAATCCTGGCGAAATCGCACATGCTTTTGCCTGCGGTGCAATTCTTGGTCTTATGCCAAAGAATAATCTTTTATGGTATTTGGTCCTGGTTTTTATTCTTTTTGTACGGATAAATAAACCTTCTTATCTTTTAATGATTTTGCTCGGCTCTGCTGTTTCGCCTGCTTTTGACGGTCTTTTTGACAGCATCGGATATTGGTTTTTGACGCTTCCTTCGCTTGCTCCTTTTTTTGCGCGTCTTATCGAAATTCCTTTTGCCGCATTCACAAAATTCAACAATACTGTCGTAATGGGAAGTTTTTTGTGCGGAATTCTTCTGTATATTCCTCTTTATGCATTTGCAAGACTTCTTGTTTTTGTATGGAGAAAATACGCGGCGGACTTTATTCGAAACTCAAAAATATTCAAAGTTATCAACAAACTTCCTTTAATTTCTAAAATTGCTTCAATGGCGGGAGAGCGGTAATGGCTGAAAAAACTAAAAAAATAAAAAAAACAAAGTCTCCAAAAATCGAAAAAAAATATCCGCGCTCAAAACTTCCTTCGATTTTTAAAAAAGCATATTCTTCTAAAAAGTTTGAAGGTAAAATAGAAAAAAAACTCTATGTTCCTGCCGATAAAACTTATGTTTCTTCACTTTTTAAGCAGTCGAAAGACAAAAAAGGCAGGGACGTTCTTTGTGTTCCTGCTGAAAGTGAATTTACAAAAAAAGAAATAAAGCGCCTTAAGCTTCTTTCAAAACAGATTAAGGCAAACAAAGGCAGAATAAAAATTGTTCCTTTTATTGCGGTTGCCACCGTAATTGCTGCGTTTGGAATTACAGTAACTATTTTTAAAAATCCTGTTGCAAAAATCGCGATTAGAAGCGGAATGCAGGGAATTTTTGGCGCAAAGTGCGATGTAGGTTCTGTAGATATTCAGTTTTTTGATTCTCATGTTACCATCGAAAACTTTGCCCAGGCTTCGAGCGATGATGAATTTAAAAATCTTTTTGAATTTAAACGGCTTGATTTAAATTTCAATCTGACAAATCTTTTGCAGGCAAAATTTCATGCTCAAAATATCGAAATTACTGGAATTGAGCTTGGAACAGAGCGAAAAACGAGCGGAAAACTTGCCGTAAAACCGAAAGATAAAAAAGAAAAGGCAAAGAAAAGCGATTCGACAGGTTTTTATGATTCTCTTAAAGAAAAAATCGGAACTGATCCAGACGCTGCAAAAAAAGCAATTACGGAACTTTTTACAATGTATGATCCGACGGCAATTGCAGAAAATGTAAAGGAAAATCTCCAGTCGCAAAAAGTTGCAAAAGAAGTCGAAGAAGAATTAAAGGTTCTTGTTGAAAACTGGAAAAATAAACCCGATGAGTTAAAAAAGAGTGTTGAAGAAGTTCAGAATGCAACAAAATCACTTTCAAATTTGAATGTTTCTAAGGTAACTCCAGCAGAAATTCCTTCTCTCCTAAAACAGATTGAAGAAGCTGGTTCTACCGTAAAAAAAGCAAAGGCTGATATGGAAACAACTCTTTCTTCTTTTGAAAGTGATCAGAAAAAAATAAAGCAGTTGCAGAAAAAACTTGAAGATTCAATTGCTTCTGACAAAAATCTTCTTTCTGCCCAGATTTCTGTTCTTGATCCAAAAAAAGCAAAGTCGGCTCTGAACGATTCTATAAACCAGGCAGGATACGCGCTTTTAGGTCAATATTATCCGTATTTAAAAGATTTGATTTCTTATGCTTCTTCAATGAAGGCTTCGGGGGCAAAGTCTAAAGAAAAAGAAAAGGCCAATAAAAAAGCAGTCGAAAAGGCAAAAAAAGAAAGCAAACGTTTTGCTGGTCGTTACGTTTATTGGAAAAAAGACACTGTTCCAAAGCTTCTTATCGAAAAAGTTCATGGTTCTGGTAGCGGAATTGAACTTTTTGCCACAAATATTTCAAGCGATATGAATAAGCGCGGCGAACCTTGGATTGTAAAGGGCAGTGTAAAGAAAAGTCAGTGCGTTCACAATGCTAATCTTACGGTTGATGCAAGAACAGGAACAAAAGCGCATCTTGTTGAAGCCGGATATTCTGGAAGTAACTTCCCTTTGACTCTCGATTTGTCAAAAAAAGGTGGTTCGGATGTTATTCCAAAATTTGAAGGAAAATCGACGGTCAGCGCATCCATTACTGCGGATTCGGATTTTAGTTTTTCTGGAAATGCAAGACTTAATATGAATCCTGCGACCGTAACTGGCGGAGAACTTGGCTCAGAAACTGCAACGAGAATTTACACGACCGCGCTAAAATCAATAAAGTCTCTTAATCTTGGAGCTGGTTTTTCTTTTAGCGAAAAATCAGGCGTTGGTTTAAAACTTGATACGAATTTTGATGCTCTTCTTGCAGATGCAATTTCTAGCGTTGCAAATGCCGAATTTGAAAATGTAAAAAAAGATGTGGCTGTAAAATTGAATGAGCAGATTGCTTCTTCAGAAACTGCAAAAAAATATATTTCTCAGTTTGGCGATATTTCTGCAAAACTTAACGGTCAGAAAAACAGTTTTGATTCTATTTCAAAACAACTTAATCAAAAACAGTCTGAACTTAAGAAAAAAACGGGTGATGCTGCAAAAAATAAGGCTTCTCAAGCCGCTTCAAATGCTGCAAGTTCTTTCTTAAAAGGATTGAAAAAATAAAATGCTAATATGCTGTTGATAACAGTTTTGTTTTATGTTAAACTACAAAATCTAAATTTGTTTGTATATTATAAAGCCAAAATATTGGCTTTTTATAGGAGTTATCATGTCAGGACACAGTAAATGGGCAACCATTAAACATGCAAAAGGTATTGCAGATGCTAAACGCGGTAAACTGTTCACAAAATTTATTAAGGAAATTTCAATTGCCGCAAGAATGGGTGGTGGAGATCCAAACTCAAACCCACGTCTCCGTACTGTAATCATTAAGGCTCGTGCAGCTAACATGCCTAAAGATAACATCGAACGTGCTATCAAAAAAGGTACTGGTGAAGACGGTGCAACATCTTACGAAGAACTTGTATACGAAGGATATGCTCCAGGCGGAGTTGCTGTTTTGGTTGAAGTTCTTACAGACAACCACAACCGTGCAGCCGCAGATGTTCGCAATATCTTTACAAAAGCCGGCGGAAACCTCGGAACTTCTGGTTCTGTAAGTCGCATGTTCCAGCGTAAAGGTACAATCGAGCTTGATGCTGAAAAAGTAAACGAAGACGAAGTTATGGAAACAGCTCTCGAAGCTGGCGCAGACGACATTGTAAACGAAGATGGAGTTATTACTGTAACTACAGCTCCAGATGCATTCTCTGCTGTTGCAGATGCTCTTGCTGCAAAAGGTTTTGAAACTCTTTCTGCTGATGTTGGCATGGTTCCAGATGCTTACACTTCTGTTGACAAGGATACTGCTGCAAAAGTTCAGAAACTTATCGACCGTCTTGAAGATAACGATGATGTTCAGAACGTTTACCACACAGCAGAATATCCAGAAGACTTTGAAATGGAGTAATCCTTAAAACTTTTTAATCAAAGTTTTGCAAAACCACGGGCTTTCCCGTGGTTTTTTTATGGCTTATGATTTTTGCTGTGTAAAAAATATTTTTCAGTGTGGTTTTATTTTGAAAAAGTTTGAAGAATTGCCTGGAACAAAAATTTTTGAAAAAACTGAAAGTTCTCCTGTTAAGGATTTGCCTAAAATCCGGCGTGTAATCGGTATTGATCCTGGTCTTGCAAACACTGGTTTTGGAATAGTTGATTTTTTTAACGGTCGCTACAGAATGGTAAGTTACGGTTGCATTACGACAAAAAGTACAGATGGTCTTTCTCAAAGGCTTTTAAAAATCGCTTCAAGTTTGCAGGCTGTGATTGATGAATTTAGACCGACAGAAGCTTCAATGGAAGAACTGTTTTTTGTAAAGAATATTACATCAGGAATTTCTGTTGCGGAGGCAAAAGGTGTTTGTACGCTGATTGTCGCACAAAATTGTATTCCTCTGTCAGAATATAAACCGAATCAAATAAAACAGGCTGTTACAGGAACTACAAAGTCGGACAAAAAACTTGTCGAAAAATATGTAAAAATTCTTCTTGGTTTGGAAACTGAGCCAAAACCAGACCATGCGGCTGATGCTCTTGCAGGCGCAATAACACATCTTCATTACAATTTAAAAATCTGCTAGAATAAAATTATGTTCAACTCTATTACTGGAACAATTACCGGCAAATTTCCAAAACAGCTTTTTTTAGAGAATAACGGCATTGAATGGGATATAAATATTCCAGATTCAAATCTTGACCTTTTGCCGCCTGTTGGCACGGAAGCTAAAATCTTTACGTGGATGCAGCATACAGATACTGTTTTTGCGCTTTTTGGTTTTGCAAACGAAAACGAGCGTTCTTTTTTTCTTGATTTGCTTAAAGTTGATGGCGTCGGTCCTAAGGGAGCTGTAAAAATTATGAGCAGCGCTCCTTCTTCAACTCTTATGGATACTCTTGAAAGCGGAGATGTCGCCCTTTTGGAAAAAATTCCTGGAGTCGGCAAAAAAACTGCTGGAAAAATGATGCTCGCTTTAAAAGGTAAGCTTACTTTGCACGAAGATTTGCAGACATTTACCGTTCCTAAGTCTAGCGTTTTTTCAGATGTTATTTCTTCGCTTGTGAGCATGGGATATGACAGAAAAACTGTTGAACAGAAGGTTGCTGAACTTTCTTCAAAACTTGAGCCAGACTTTAACGGAAAATCTCAAAAAGAAAAAGAAGATATGATTTTTAGAAAAATAATTGTGGAGCTTGCGTAGATTATGGACAGCATTGACAGCGAAACAGATTTTTCGGCAATTGTAAGAGCGGACTTAAAAGACGATGAGATTCAGGAAAATTCCCTGAGGCCTCAATTTTTGTCAGATTTTCTTGGGCAGGAGTCTGTTAAAAAAAATCTTTTTACTTTTATTCAGGCGGCAAAACTTCGCGAAGAACCATTAGATCACCTTCTTTTAATCGGTCCTCCTGGTCTTGGAAAAACAACTCTCGCTCAAATTACAGCTCACGAGCTTGGCGTTGATTTTAAGGTTACGAGCGCTCCTGCTTTGGACAAACCTAAGGATTTAGCAGGAATTCTTTCAACTATAACTCCGCGGACTGTTTTTTTTATTGATGAAATTCACCGTCTAAAACCTGCAATCGAGGAAATGCTTTACATTGCAATGGAAGATTTTGAACTTGACTGGATTATCGGGCAGGGCGCGGCGGCAAGAACTGTCAGAATTCCAATTCCTCCTTTTACTCTTGTTGGCGCAACGACAAAGGCTGGTTCGGTTTCCAGCCCTTTAAGAAGCCGTTTTGGTTTTATTCCCAGATTTGAATTTTATACTCAAAAGGAGCTTTCTTCGATTATTCATCGCAGCGCAGGTATTCTTGAAGTTTCAATTGATGATGATGCGGCTCTTCTTTTGGCAAAATGTTGCCGTGGAACTCCACGCGTTGCAAACCGTGTCTTGCGCCGTATGAGAGATTTTGCTCAGGTTGAAGGCCATAATAAAATCACCTTAAAAATTGTCGAAGAAGGTCTTAAGCGTTTGGAAATTGACTGCCTTGGACTTGAAAAATACGACAGGGAAATTCTTCTTTCCATAATTAAAAAATTTGGTGGAGGTCCTGTTGGCGCAGAAACTCTTGCAATCAGCATTGGAGAGGCGCAGGACACTCTTGAAGATTATTATGAGCCGTATTTGATTCAATGCGGTCTTATTCAGCGGACTCCGCGCGGAAGAATTGTCACTTCAAAAGCCTATGAGCATCTCGGTCTTAAAGCAAAAGATAATTCAAATGGACAGGCTTCCTTGTTTTAATTTTTATAAAAATTAGATTTTTATTGGAGAAATATAAAAAATGAAACTTAGTGATTTTAATTTTGATTTACCTGAAGAACTTATTGCTCAAAAACCGTCTGGAATTCGCGGTCAGGACAAGCTTATGCTTTTAAACCGCGAAACTGGCGAAGTTCAGCATTTAAAAATGGAAGATTTGCCAGATTTAATTTCTCCAGACACATTGATGATTTTTAACAATTCTAAAGTTCGCCGAAGCCGCTGCTATGGAATAAAAATGAGCGAAAAAGAAGGGCAGGGTGGACGTGAGCAGGAATTTATGTTTTTAAATCAGATGACTCCAGACTTAAAAATCTGGCATACGATGGTAAAAGGTGCAAAAAAAGTAAAACCTGGAAACAGATATTCTTTTTTTGACGGAACAGTCGGAACGATTATAGAAAATGAAGGTGATGAAGGTTCTGAATTCCGTACTGTAAAGTTTGAAATTCCTCTTGATGACAACTGGTTTGAAAAAAACGGACATATTCCGCTTCCTCCGTATATTCGTCGCGAAGACGATGATACAGATTCGGAACGTTACCAGACAATTTATGCCAAAGAAACTGGAAGTTCTGCTTGTCCGACCGCCGGGTTGCATTTTACCCAGGAAATGTTTGAAAAGCTTGATGCAAAAAAAATCGAACGCTGTTTTGTAACTTTGCATGTCGGACTTGGAACTTTTCTTCCTGTCCGTTCTGAAAATATTGAAGAGCACAAGATGCACAAGGAAGTCTATTCTATTCCTTTCGATGTTGCTGAAAAAATAAACCGTGCAAAAAAAGAGAGGCGTCCGATTCTTGCTGTCGGCACAACTTCCGTCCGGACCCTCGAATCGGCGTCAGACGAAAAAGGTTTTGTAAAAGGCGGTTCTGGTGCAACAAGTATTTTTATGTATCCAGGATATAAGTTTAAGTGTGTAAACCAAATGTTTACGAATTTTCATACTCCAGAAAGTACTCTGATTATGCTTGTGAGCGCCTTTGCTGGCCGTGAGAATATCTTAAATGCCTACAAAAAAGCCGTGGAACAAAAGTATCGTTTTTTTTCTTACGGTGACTGCATGCTTATTAAGTAAGCTGTTCAAGTGAATATTTTACGAGATTTAAAAACTGCGCTCTCAGAATCGGCGGAACTTGCTTGTCTTGGCAGATTTCGTCGTAGAGTTTTTCTGCCGCTTCTACAAAATCGAGGATCGTGTTTTCGCTCAAAGGAAGACTGGCTCCTAAAAGCCTGTTTTCGAGCTCAAGGCTACGCAGAGAAAAAGGTCCTGCGAATGCTATTTTGAGATTTGCAATTTGATTTTTTACAGTGTCCGCAAGAAAAACAAAGGAAGCGGAATTTTCGGTTATAAGGTGGGCAGGCCCAAGTCTTTTAAAAACGGCAACTTCCCACTCTCCAAGCGGAAGAATTATTTTTGAAAGAACAAAATTTTCAGGAACTTCGCTGAATTTTGTCATTGGAAGGTAAATTGTTTCCGTTTCGCTTTTTAATTCAAGCTTTGCGTCAAGAGCGACAAGCGGAGCAAAGAGCGTGTACCTGTAGTTTTTTGCGCAGATGTTTCCAGCAAGGGTTGCAATATTTCTAATGTTTGTGTTTGCAATTGACTTTACGGCTTCGTAAAAAACAGATGGAAGTTTTGCCGGATCGATTTCGAGAATCTGTGAAAGTGTAATTTCCGGACCAAATTCAAAAAAACGTTCATGTTTTATTGAGTAATTTAATTCGCGAATATTGCGGACGCAAAGTGAAATTTCTGGAAGTTTTTTGTCTTGTGTACAGCCACTCATAAGCTGAATGTCTTTTATCGATTTTTTTTGATAAAAAATATCGTTCAGTGTCTTTGCGTAATAAATCTGCTTAGATTTTAACATTCTTTTTTCTTCCTTCGCGTTCGTGCCGTGCTGCGGTTGCATAAAGAATTCCGTTCATAAAAACTCCCTGTTCCGTACAGGCGCATTTATCTTCCGTCGTAAGTTCAATTAACTGGGCTTTTGTCGGACGGTAATTGTCTTTTAAGAGCCTGTAAACCGAAAAATACTTGAACGAATTGCAATATCCGCACAAATTCATTCCGGCTTTTAAAAAACCTGTTTCAATGTCCTTATATTCTTTTGATTTAGAAAAATATTCAAGTGTTTCTATTGTGCAGTCTTTTACGATTCCAACGGGAATCAGACAGCTTGAAACAGGTTTGTCGTTAAGAAGAACTGTGCAAAAACCGCATTTTCCTGCTTCGCAACCGATTTTTACAGAAATCAGTTTTTGCTTTCTTAGTACGAAAAGCAGTTTTTCGTCCGGATTTTCATCAAGAATGATTTTTTTTCCATTTATTGTTACAGGAATTTTCATTTTTTTATTTTAACTCCGTCGTTTCTTCTGAATTTTTGTTTTCTTCTGCTTCTTTTTGTTTTTTCCAGTTTTCTTTCAGACTTTTTGTGAACTTAAAAACCGTATCCGTCTGAACTGGCATATTCGTAATTGTTTTTCCGACAGCCTGAGAAAGGGCAGAGGCATAAGCCGCTGGCAAAAGAGAGGCTGCAATGTCACCAAGTTGTTTTGGCTCATCGTTTGACTGCATAAATTGAATTGAAATTGAAGATACTGAAAGCTCATCATCTTCAACCAATTCTTTCAATCCTTCTTGAATTGAATTTTTGAGTGAAGTTTCTGCCGCGTGAGGATTTAAAATTTTTCCGGCATCGGCAATAAACCAGATTCCACGCAGTTGCGGTGAATAAGAAGCAGAATCAAGTTCAATTTCTGCAATCATTGCGGCAAAACTTGTGGAAGAAAACGGATACCCGCTGAACGTTTCTAAATCCCAGCTTTTTCTAGGATTTACAGAAAAATTCTTTTTTATTGTCACTGGAAATACTGCATCTGTCGTTTCTGTTTTTTTTGCAAGCTTTCGAACTAAGGCTTCGCAGGCTTTTTTTATAAGAACAGAATTGATTGAAATTGAGGCGTTTGTCGTCTGTGGATTTTCTGGTTCTGAGTCAATGCTGTAATTTGTGTTCAAAAAAATGTTTTCGGCAGGAAGTCCAGTAATTTCGGAAGCGGTTTTTTGCCAGATTTGCCATACATTTTTTGAGCTCGGCATTCCGCGGATATAAAGTTTTTGGTCTTTTGTGTAGGAAAGTTCAATATTCAGATTCTTTTTTATAAAATTTGAACCGAGGTAGGCAGTTCCTTCGTAAGCGCAGGCAAGCCCGATTCCTCGTAGTGGCGGTGCGTAAGGAGAAGCGTTGTCGTGGGTAAATCTGTAAGTGTCTTCCATTTTGTAAACCGCATTTTTTCGTAAAAAAGTTCCAGTTCGGCAAATGGCTTCGAGAGCCTCTTTTGATTTTCCTGTCTCGAGAATGATTTTTGAGCGGTTGTGCCTGTCTTCGATTTTTAGATTTAAAATACGCAGTTCAAGAGGGTCAATTCCTGTTTCGCGGGAAATTTTATTCATCTGATTCTCCACGGCATAAAATGCTTTTGAAGCGATTATTGAAAAATCGATCGATGAGGGAATTGAGTGGCTTTTGTAAATGTTTGAAGTAATTTTTATATTTGGACATTTGTATACTCCGATTGCGGCGATTGCAAGTCTGTCGGCAATTTCCTGTGCAAAAGGATTGTATGCTCCAGCATTCACGTGAATTAAAATGTCCATAGATTTTATGAGTCCGTTTTTTGCAACAGCGGTTTTGTGCCTGATTTTTACTGAAGATGTATTTTCTGCAAAAATTTGCTGTTCGGTTCTTGTAAATTCAAGTTTGACTGGTTTTTTGAGTTTTATGCAGGCGAGGGCGCACTGACAACAAATTAAGGTGTTGAGCCAGATGATGTCCGTCGTCTTTGAAAGAATTTTTGTTCTTGTTATGTAGATATTTTCTTCTGGAAAACCTGTTACCTCGGAAAGATTTTTTCTTAAATTGCTAATCCAAAGGTTTGGAGAAGAAACATAGAGGTTTTGACCTTTTATGCAGCAGAAAACTCCATTTGTTTCGGTGTAATTTTGAAAATTTATGTCGGATTCCCATTCTTCTTCAATCAGAGCGTCTTCTTCTTGAAGTTCGTAGTCCTGACCGTATTTTACTTCGCGTTGTGCAAGAATATTTGAGTTTTCATTTTTTTCTTCGTAGTAAAAATGCTCGTCAATATTCATTTTTATGTTTTTGCTCAGAATCCGCACAGTCTTTTTGTTTGAACCCGTAATTATTCCTATTGCCTGACCTGTGTAGTCAATATCTTTTTCGCAGAAAATCGGAATATTAGTTCCTGAAATTTTTATGTTTTTTTTGAACGGAAGGTCTTCGCGACTGTAAAAATTATAGCCTTCTGGCAGTTCTTCCGTTAGAATTTTTATGATTCGCCCTTTTGGAACAGGACTGCGCACGACTGAAGCGTAGAGCATATCATCTTCAAAAATGTCCGAATAAAATTCGTCTGAAAAGATGAGTGTGTTTTTTGGAAGAGTTTTTCTTTTAGCGCACATGGAACTTTTCTCCAGTAGATTTTACTGTTTTTATGACGTAATCAGCCATTTCTTCGCTCATATCAGGCCAAAGAGGCAGTGTAATCGTATTTTGGTAATGGTGCTCGGCATTTGGAAAATTTTCCGCTTTAAAGTCGGGATATTTTTTCTGCCAGTACGAAAAATGGAAGATTGCAATAAAGTGCATTGAAATTCCAAGTCCGCTTTTCTGAAGCTCTGTTGCAAATATATTTCTTGTACAGTTTAATTTTGAAGGATTTATTTGAATCAGATAAAGATGCCAGGCGTTTCCTTCGCCGTCCGGAGGTAAAGTCAAAAAATCACAGTCTGTAAAAGCTTTATTGTATTTTTCAACGATTTTTTTTCTTTTAAATTCAAACGATTCTGCTTTTTTTAGTTGAACCCGGCCGATTGCACTCAAAATGTCTGGAAGATTTGCCTTAAATCCTGGAGCTATAATGTCGTATTCCCAAGAAGCCTTGTCGCTTGTGTATCGATCCCAGGCATCTCTGTCCATTCCGTGAAGCCTCATCTGGCTCATTCTTTTTGCAAGAAAATCGCTGTTTGTTGTAACCATTCCGCCTTCGCCAGTGGTGATTGTCTTTGTCGCATAAAAAGAAAATATTCCTGCGTCGCCTAAGGTTCCTGCATAGCCGTCTTTTGTTTTGCTTGGAAATGAATGGGCACAGTCTTCAATGACGAAAATTTTGTTTTGTGGAGTTGAATACTCTTTTGCAATGGCACAGATTTTTTTCATATTGCACAAATTTCCTGCAATGTGAACTGGAACAATTGCAGCAACAGTTTCTATTTTTCCGTCTTTTTTGAGTTTTTCCAAAACAGACCTGATTGAATCTGGCGATATTGAATATGAATTTTCTTCAATATCTGCAAAATAAACGTCTCCATTCAGATGAACTGCACTGGCGGCGGTCGAAACAAAGGTGTAGGGCGTTGTAATTATGGCTCTTCCGCTTTTTACTCCGCAGGCTTCCATAGCAAGAATCATTCCGTTTGTATTTGAATTGACTGCAAGAGCGTGTTTGCATCCTAAAAAATCAGCAAATTCTTTTTCAAAGTCGTGCGTTACTTTTCCTGTCGTAAGCCAGCCTGAATCAATAACACTGCAAACTGCATCTTTTTCTTCCTGCGAAAATGAAGGCTTAAAAAAAGGAACTTTTAATTCTGACATACACACCTGCCGTAATTTTTATAGATAACCTAAAGTAGTTTTTGTCGTTTTGTAATATTCGTCAAGGCTTGGAACGTCTTCTCTGAGATATTTTAGAAGAAGTTCTTTGTTTCTGAACGCTTCTGTGTTCTTTGAATTGAAAAAGCATACAGGTTCAAGTTTTTCGAGAAGCTGATCGAGCTTTTTATCTCCAAATTCCAAGTTTTTCAGTTCAAGGAGTTTTTCATATTCGGTTTTTTTAGGATTTTCTTCTTTTAGCCACAATGGTTCAAATGTTCTTTCGCCTTCGCGCGAACCGATTATTTTAATTTCAATGTCGCGTCCTGGTTTAAGTCCCGAAAATTTAATTATTTGTTCTGCCAAATCGTAAATTTTTATAGGTTCTCCCATATCCAATAGATAAGATTTTCCATTTTCTCCGATTCCTCCTGTTTCGAGAACCAAAGAGCAGGCTTCTGGAATTGTCATAAAATAGCGTTCCATATTTTTGTCTGTAACTGTTACCGGTCCGCCTGATTTTATTTGTTCCTGAAATAAAGGTAGAATTGAGCCTCTTGATCCGAGTACGTTTCCGAATCGGACAAACATAAATTTTTGTGAGGAATTTGCTTTTTTTGAATATTGAAGAATGAGTTTTTCGCAGAGCATTTTTCCTGCTCCATAAACGCTCACTGGATTGACAGCCTTATCTGTCGAAATAAGCACAAAACGCTGAACATTGTTTTTTAACGCTGCATCCAAAAGATTTTTAGTTCCAAAAACGTTGTTTTCGATGGAAGCAACCGGATTTTCTTCCATCATTGGAACATGCTTATAAGCTGCGCAATGAAAAATCACGTCTGCCCGGGTATTTTTTATTATGTAGTCTACGTATTCACGGTCTTTCATGTCTCCGATAATCGGAACTACGGTTGCTTTTTCTCCAACCCCTTCCTGCTGCAAAACATGAAGCTCTCTGTAAATCTGTACGATTGAATTTTCTCCGTGTCCAAAAAGGTAGAGCCGTTCCGCACCACCAGAAAGAAGCTGTCTTGCAAGTTCTGAACCTATTGAGCCACCAGCTCCTGTAATAAAGACTCTTTTTCCGCGAAGATATTTTAAACTTTGATGAAGTGGAATTATGACAGGTGTCCGTCCCAATATATCTAGAGGATCTATTTCTCTTGTTTGTACGAAATGCGCCTTGCCGTCAATAATTTGGCTTACACTCGGAAGAATTCTGATGCGAGCAAAACCACATTTTTTTAAGGCTTCGTAAATTTCTCGTATTTTTTCTGTCGGCGCGCTTGGAATTGCAATTATTGCTTCGTCCAAGGGACCGCATTTTACAAGGCTTGCAACTTCCGCAATTGAGCCTAATACTGGGATTCCTTCGATTGAAGTTCCAATTAGTTTTTTTTCATCATCTAAAAATGCCGCCACCGAACCAAAAACTTTTTTACGCATCAAATCGCGGGCAATCATCTGTCCAGCAAAACCCGCGCCAATAATGTAAATTTTAGAATCAACTTTCTGCAGCATAGGGTAATTTTATCATTAACAGTGCAGATTTACAATTAGACAAAAATATTCAGATAAAAGTATGATTTTTTTTTCAATTTGTTTGCATAGATTAAATTTTAAATTTCTTTACAAATACAAAAAGTGGATTTAGACTAATCGATGTAGGATAAAAGTTCGCCTTTTTGACGAGCCTTATGTCAATTTCTAAAAAGTGCTGTTTAAGAAATTTTTTGCGCCGATTTCGGACAATAACCCAATAACCGCAGTAAAATTAATTTTTTAACGGCATTTAAATCAGTTTGTAGATTGTTTATCTGGAGGTATTTTTATGATAACTTTCTTTGCTGCGCTGGTGATTTTGATTGTAGGTTATATGATCTATGGCAAAATCGTGGAAAAAATCTTTGCACCAAACGATCATGCAACTCCTGCTGTTGCTAATCCTGATGGTGTTGATTATGTTCCTATCTCTACTGGAAAGGCTTTTTTAATTCAGCTTTTGAATATTGCAGGTCTTGGTCCTATTTTTGGCGCGATTTCTGGAGCCATGTGGGGACCTAGCGTTTACATTTGGATTGTCTGTGGTACTCTTTTAGCTGGGGCTGTCCACGACTTTATGTCTGGTATGCTTTCTGAAAGAAACGACGGTGCTTCTATTTCTGAAGTTACTGGAAAATATCTTGGTCCTTTAATGCACAATGTAATGCGTGTATTCTCAGTTGTTCTTCTTGTAATGGTCGGCGTTGTATTTATGGTAGGACCTGCTGGTCTTCTTGCTCGCCTTACTCCTGAATGGCTTGATATAAAGGTTTGGACTGTAATAATTCTTATTTATTACTTCCTGGCAACACTCCTTCCAATCGATAAGATTATTGGTCGTGTTTATCCTTTGTTCGGAATCCTGCTTATTTTAATGGCAATTGGTATTGCAATAGGAACAATTATTCATTCTGGTGAGCGACCAATGATGGAACTTACACTGAAAAACCTGTTCCCTGGAACTGTAGACAGTGTGACTGGAAAAGTTACTGGTGTTCGCCCGATTTGGCCTCTGATGTTTATTACAGTTGCCTGTGGTGCTATTTCTGGTTTCCATGCAACTCAGTCTCCAATTGTTTCCCGCTGTATTAAAAGCGAACGTGAGGGACGCAAGATTTTCTACGGTGCAATGGTTGCTGAAGGTATTATTGCCTTGATTTGGGCAGCTGCTGCAGTTGCATTCTTCTGGAATAAAGACGGCGCAGGAACTGGACTTTCCGCTTTGAAAGCTATTGGTGGAGGAAACTCAAATTCTGTTTATGACATGTGTGTTGCCCTTCTTGGAAAATTCGGCGGTCCAATCGCATTGCTTGGTGTAATTGTATGTCCAATTACTTCCGGTGATAC
This sequence comes from Treponema berlinense, assembly GCF_052273165.1. Lineage (GTDB taxonomy): Bacteria > Spirochaetota > Spirochaetia > Treponematales > Treponemataceae > Treponema_D > Treponema_D berlinense_A. The sequence continues at coordinate 17,543 of NZ_DAVZIU010000031.1, forward strand.
AGCATTCCGCGGTGCCAGAATGACAATTTTTGACTGGTTTAAACTTGATGAGAAAAAAATCCGTGTTCGTCTTTCTGTTGCGGTTCCGCTTCTTTTGATTGGATATGGAATTTCATTTATCAACTACAATGTTGTATGGAGATACTTCTCTTGGTCTAACCAGACTTTGGCAATGATTGTTCTTTGGGCAGCTTCTGTTTACCTTGCGACAAACTACGGTCCAAATCCAAACCGCTGCTGGCTTACTGTTGTTCCTGCGACATTTATGTCTGCTGTAAGTATTACTTACCTGCTTTATGCTCCAGAATGTTTTAACCTTGGAGCGCATGGTGTAACAGGTCTTACGGTTTCTTATGTTGGTGGCGTTGTTGTTGCCTGTGTTTTCCTTGCAATTTTCTTGCTTACTACTTACAGAAATCCTGCAAAGAGTCTTGAAAGACAACAAAAAGTAGACATTAGCCGTAAAGCTGAACATTAGACTGGAAGATTTTTCTGAAAACTAAAGTTTTTAGAAAATATTCTGAACAGGCCGACTGTAATAAATGTTGCAGTCTGAAGTTTTGAATTGCCCTGTATGTTCTTTTTTATAGAATGTACAGGGCTTTTTTTGAAATCTTTATGTTTGTTTTTACTTTCTTTGCTAGCCCGGATCGCCACGGAAAGACCGGACGAGCAAAGCGAGGAGGACTTGCAGTAAGAGCCGGATAAGACATGAAATATGCTCCAATTATTTACTTTGAAATAAATTAAGCACAGAAGTAAAAATCAACTAGACTAAAAAAAAAGAATTTGATAGTATATAAAAACTGTTTAGCTTCCCTCTAGACAGTACATAACTTTGAAAATCAAGTTACAGTTTCTGCGCGGCTAGTGGAAATTTACACTTGATGATTTTTCAGGAGCATTAAAATGGCTACAAAAAAAGGTCCTCGTTTTAAGGAATGTAGAAGACTTGGTGTAAACGTATGCGGACACCCAAAGGCTATGGAAAGAGCAGGGGCACCGGCTTTTAAGAAATCAAAGAAAACTTCTGACTATGGTCTTCACTTGATCGAAAAACAGAAAGTAAAGGCTTACTATGGTATTCTTGAACGCCAGCTTCGCCGTTACTTTGAATTGGCAACAAAATCATCAGAAATGACTGGTGTTGCTTTGCTTGTTTCGCTTGAAACACGCCTTGATAACCTTGTTTACCGCCTTGGATTTGCTAGTTCAATCCGTATGGCTCGTCAGATGGTTTCTCATCGCCACATTGAAGTAGACGGAGTAAAAATCAATATTCCATCATACTCTGTAAAAGTTGGACAGGTTATCTCTTTGGTTGAAAAAGCACAGAAGAGCGAACAGTTCAAAAAATCATGGCTTTCAGATACAAAGGCAAAATTTGACTATCTTGAACGCGATGAAGAGAAGTTCTCTGGAAAACTTACACGTCTTCCACTCCGTGCAGAAATCCCTGTACAGATTAATGAACAGATGGTAGTTGAATACTACTCAAAGTAGTTTAACCGGCTACTTTTTAAGACCGTCAGTTTTTTGCTGGCGGTTTTTTTTTATGTCTTATGATTTTTTTTTATTGATTTTAATTCTAAAATAATTCTAAAAAACTAAACATTGAATTTTTCTTTTCCGATATTTATAAAGAGATGAAAAAAAAATTACTTTTTGCTTTTACATTTTTATTTTTTCTTTCAGCGATTTATTCTAAAAACATCAATTTTCAGGTGGTTCAGAATAATCCTGGGTTTGATACGGTTTTTGCCGTGTCGAACCTTTTTGAGCAGGCTTTGTCCGATTTTTTCTTTGAATCAGGACATATTGTTTCAAATTCGCCTGTTTTTATAAAAGAAGATTCTCAGTCGGATTTTGCTGAATTGAAAAGGGCTCTTGCCGACACTTTGCTTGGCGGAATGGATGTTCTTGTCAGGCTTGAAATAAAATACGACGAAAAAACTGCAAATAGTGCCACTGCTCTTTTGCCAAATTCTGTAAAAAGCGTAAGTTGGAAAAATTATAATCCAAAAACTGGAAAGATTATTTCTGACGGGAGTATTTTTCCTGAAAAAGTTGATGCAACTAATGACAACGAAGCTGAACTTTATAAATTTGCAAGTTCTGTTGCGGCTAAAGTTAGTTCAACATTAAAGAGTTTAAAATAAAGGGGACGGATATGAAAAAAATTCTTTCATTGGTATTTGCTGTATTTACTGTAGCAACGATTTTTGCGGCTGCTAGGCCTTCTGTTGACGGAAGGGCAGTTGTCTGCGAAGAAGGTGAAATGCCGAAAGGTTTATTTGCAAAGACTATAGGTTATTTGCCTGGCGACAGCGTGACTGTAACAAATCCTGCTAACGGTACGACTGTTGACGTCCTTGTTTTGGGTTCGATTGATTCTGGAGAGGGCGTTGCAATTTTGCTTTCTGCAGAAGCGGCCGAAAAACTTTTGATAAAAAAAGACTCGAATGTTCAGGTAAAAATTACCAGACGCACTGGAAGTATTGATGAAAGTGTTTCTGGAACTGCTGTTTTGACAGAAGAAAGTGAAGAAAATGTTTCTGAATCTGAAGAAATTAATGATGCGGTGGAATTCGAAGAAACTGAAACTCCAGTTGAAGAAAATAAATCTTCGGAAACTGATTCTGAACTTGATGAGTGTGAAACTCCTGTTGATGATAAGGAAACTGTAGAGTCAGAAAGTAGAGAATTGGTAGAAGAAAATACTGAGCTTGAAGCCGAACCTGAAGGTCTGGAAGAAAAACCAGAAGATATTGAAAATGAAAATTCTGAAGTTTTTGACGCCGATTCGTTTGATGAAGAATCTGAAACTCCGACGGACGAACAGGAAGAAGATCTTTCTGAGTCTGTAGAAAGCGAAGAACTTTCTGAAATAGAAGATAAAGATACAGAAAATTCTTCCGAAGAAGATAATTCTGAAAAAATCGATGCTCCTGCTCCTGAATCTCAGAAAGAGGCGGAATCTGAAGTTGTTGACGAAGAGAAACTGGAAAACTTGGAGTCTAAAGAAGATCCTGCTGACTCAGAAAGTTTTTCTGGATATATTGAAAATGTAGAAACTGAAACTAATAGCGGTGTAACAGAAGATAAAGAGCAGTCTGAGCATTTTGAAACTGAAGCTCTTGTGAATGTTGATGATACTGAAACTTCAGAAAACGTTTCTCTTGCAGAAGATACAGTGGCAGAAGAATATGCTCCGATAGTGCTTACCCCTTCTGCTCTTAATCCGCCAGAAACAGAAAATAAAAATATTGAAGAAAAATCTGAAAATGAGACTCAGAAAGAAGTTTTTGTTCCTGAACAGACAGATGAGAATGATGAAAGAGTTTCTGTAGCGGAAGAAAATGCCAAAATCTCTGATTTTGAAAGTTTTTTAACGACAGATGCTGAGCTTAAAAAGGGGATGTACTATCTTCAAATTGCAACCCTTTCTAACGAAGAAAATGTTGCAAACCTTACAGAAAAATATGGTAAAAAATATCCGCTTGCTTTAATTAAACAGGAAGATAAAAATGCTTATAGAATTCTTGTCGGACCTCTTAATGCGGATGAATTTGGTATGATTAAAGAGCGGTTTGAATTTTACGGATTTAAGGATGCTTTTCTTAGAAAAATAAAATAAAAATTCAAAAAAATATGCTACGCCGGGGTGGAGGGACACGAAGTGTTTGTCGGGGCTGTCTCAAAAGTACGAGACAGCCTTCATTATTTTAAAGACAAACAAATTC
>NZ_DAVZIU010000032.1:0-18490 GCF_052273165.1 Treponema berlinense
GAACACGCGACCCTCTGCTTAGAAGGCAGATGCTCTAATCCAACTGAGCTACAATATGCGCATAACATAAACGTTAATTCTTTATAACATATAAAATTAGTAAAAACAAGCCGTTAAATCATTTTTTTTATAAACTGCCAAGTGTGACATAAAATGTGACATAAAAATGTTACAAATTTATGTCACACTTAAAATCTAAATAAAAAAAAAGCAGAGGGTCAGTGTGACATTTTTTTTGATTTTTAATTTCTTCCAAGCGCTAAATCCACCAGAAATTTGCTTGTTGTTTTGCCAGCTTTTTCTGCAAGCTCTTTTATCTGCTCACGTTCTTCTGGCTGACAACTTACCTGAAAAAGCACGCGTGTTGTGCCCTTGTTGTTTTTCCCCTTACCTCTCTCCCGTGAGCGTGGAGCACGGACTTTTGTTTCATTTTCCATTTTTGCGCCTCCTTAAAAAAATGCCGCCTGCAAGCAAAATTAAAAAGCCCGCAAGAAAAACATTTTTAAAAAATATCAGCGAAAGATTTGCCAGAATAACCAAAAAACCGATTATAAAAAAATACATACGTTGCCTCCTTTAAAAATTGTTGACTTTGATATAAAAAAAACTTAGACTGAATAAAGGTGGGCGGTGTCTATCCGCCAAACCTTGCGCTATTTAAGCGCGTTGATAAGTGCTGCTATTGCCGATATTAGCATTGCAACTGCTGTAATCAGTTTTGCTAAGGCATTTAGCAGCTTTTCTTTGATAAATGGCAGGTGATTCAGTTTTCTAAAAATTCCATAAGTTTGTCTTTTTCTTTTGCCACGCTCATCTTTCCGCAAAAATTGCACGACGGGAATTCGCATTGGTGAGGTTCTGTCTTTATGTGAAAATCGGCCAACGGCTCTTTTTGCTTGCATTTTCCGTCTACTATTCCGTGATGATAGTCAATCGTAACATACACGTAATCAATATCGCGGGAACAATACCAGAGTTTTGTCTTAAATCCCTCCTTTAAGTTTGTAATTTGTTCTTCTGTTCCCGGCTCCTGTCCTGTAATTAAAGCGTTCTGGCTCCAACATTCCTGCTGTGTTCCGTCATCTTTATAAAGCATAAAGCGCGGATGCGGTTTTTTAAAACTGGTTTTTAATTCTCCGTTTATTCTGCGGTTTACGGCTTTTACTGAAAAATCAGTCGTAACATCAATCAGATAATTTATATCGTTTGCTTCGCAAAATTCTTTTATTTTTTCGATTTCTTCTGGATTATCGCCTGTGTTTACTTTTTCACATTTTAATGTAAGATTTTCAGTATCTTTTAAGCTCAATATTTTTGAAGAATAAGTTTCAAAATCAATACATTCACTGTGCCAGGAAGCGCAGACTTCAAGTCCGCAATTTCTTGTTTTTAAATATTTTGCAAGATTTTCAAAATATTCTTTCGGACGGTGAAAATTTGTAACAATGTATACTTTTTTTAACTTTTGCGATGTTATTTTTGACAAAAGATTCTCCAGGTCGAAAAGTGTAACTTCTCCGCCTACAAGATCGAGTTTAATTTTGTCGGCTTTCATTTCGTCCATAATCCGCGAAATGTCCGGGGCGGCCGCAATGCTGCGTTTTTCGTCCTGTTCTAAAGTTCCCCAGATGTCTGGCTGTTGTGCGCAGTATCTTTGAATACAGTAAGAGCAGGAAAAATTGCAGTTATGCGTTACGCGCCATTTTATAACGCCCTTGAACTCATCTAAGTTTTCAATAGCTTCAATCATTTTTTTGATCTCCTATGATGTTTTTTTTATCCAATCGATTTCTTGTTGAGTAAATGCACTTATTGTGTCGGAATAAGTCGCGCTTAAAACAGGGTCGCTATTTCTACTCAGATCGTTTGTGTTAGCAGAAACGCTGACTTTCTTTTGTATTTGAAATTTTCCCCATGCGCGAAAATAAAAATCAACTCTAATGAATCTGTTACTATCGGTTTCGCCGCAATAGAATTTTTTTTCAATATTGCACGTATATCCGGATTTTAGTTCATTACCAAAGAGAAAAGTATCTTCGTATGTTTCAGAGTTATCAGTGGTGTAAATTTTTACTGAATCCAAATACAAATGCTCAAAATAATGGTTTGCAAGGATTGTAAAGTCAGAAAGATATATACATTCATTATAATAGTCCCAACATCCAGAACTGTACTGATTTTGATCCCAGTGAAAATTCGCCTTAAAATTTATAGAAAACGCGTTTTTCCATACAATGGAATTATTGATTTTTACAATGTCAGGAACTGTACCGTTAATTTTAATAAGCCTGGGCAGTTTTCCGTTTATGTTTATCATGAAGATATAGTCAAACTACTTTATTTTTTTTGATAAACTGTTAACATTATTTTTATAAGAGGTGTCAAATGAATAGATTTGAAAAACTTATTACAACAGTAATTATTTTACAATCAATTTCTATTATTTTTACTGCTGTTTCGCTTTTACTTTATTTTTTGTAAGGTGGCAAAAATGGAAGAATTAAACAAAACTCGTGGCGGAGCGCGCGCTGGCAGTGGAAGAAAAAAGGGCGGGAAAAATCAAGGTGAGCACAAAACGGGGCGGATTGTCATTTCTTGCCTTGAAAGTGAGGTTACAATGATAAAGTTGCGCGCTTCTGAGGCAGGAAAGACTGTAAGCCAGTTTATAATTGACTTGGTAAAAAACAGATAATAAGAAAAAATCCCCGGATTTGCTCCGGGGTTCTGCTTTACTGTTGCTTTCTCGGTCTGCCTTTTTTCCATCCACTGGTGCGTCGGCACTCAAATCGCTTGCAGTCGTCTTCCGTCCAGTTGAAAGGCATAATGCCGTTTACAGGCTCACCCCTCCCCACGCCGTTATTTTTTGCCCAGCGCGCGACGGCGGCAATGCAGATACCGTATTTTTCAGACACTTCCTTTGTAGTCATTTTATCACCTACTTTTTTCTGAAAAGTTTTATCACTCTCAGGATAATAGAAACAGAAAGAAGAACTATAAGCAGAATTCTTAAAACTGTAATCATACTTGGCTCCCATATTTTAGATTAAAAAAACAATAAAAAGTACCAGCGCTGTCAGCCGGAAAACAAAAGAAAGAAAGTTGACCGTTTTTTTTGTTATCATTTGACAATCCTTATAAAATCATTTAGATTGAAAAGACAGATAAGGGTGCTAGCCTTATCTGCTTTTGATTACTTTTGATATTACTTGAATATCAAAGCCAACACTGCAACAAGCAATAAGCCGAAGTTGATTAGCATGTCCACAATGTCTAACCAAGTCGGCTTTTCTTTTTTATCAGCCATTGCCACCTCCTTTTGCAATTAGTTTTGATATATTAAATATATATCGTTATACAATATTTGTCGTGGTTACAAAAAAAAACGCGGCTTTTCAGTAATCGCCGCGCGTTTTTTTAGTTCGTGTACAGGTTCAGAACAAGGTTTCCGTTTGAGTCCGTGCTTGTAGAGCCTGTAATTGCAGGTCTGTTGCCTATAGTCGCGGACGGCACTGTAAGCCGACCCGTCATTGTAACCTGCCCATTTTTAAATATATTAAAAATGGAAGGTGCGGTTGCGCTTCCGTTTCCAGCGTTGTCTTCATTTACGACACGGAAAACTCCGTTTGTATCTCCTGCTCCAAAAATAGTAACGCTGTCATTCGTTATTGCAAGTCCGCCAGAATCTCCTGTAGTTGCTTCCCTTCCTTCGATATACAAGGCGTTAGTTTGGACTTCGTGCATTTTAAAGCCATTAAAACTTTTTGAACGGTATTCTATGGATTGCTGGTCGTTGCCGATTTTAATTTTATTTGCCGTTACGCTGGTCGCGTTGACCGTGCCGTTTACACTGTCGGCATTTCCAGCAGAGGTTGCATATTTAGCATTTGTTGCGGTGTCGGCATTGCCAGCAGAGGTTGCATATGTTGCACTGTCGGCATTTCCTTTTAAATTTCCTGTAAATTCCGTTGCCGTTACGCTGGCCGCGTTGACCGTGCCGTCCACGCTGAGTGTTTTTGCCGCTATGCCGTCTTGTTCCGTGCTTTCGGGATTCACCTTCACGAAGTCTGCGCCTGTGTTTGTCTGTATTTTGAAAACGCCTTTAATGATTGACGCTATAGATGTAACGACAAATTTTGCAAGCGACAATGCAAGTCCAAATTTTTCGCTATAATGAAAATACCAGGCATTATTGTTGTCTTCTTTTGGAAGTCCTGTTTCTGTGTCTTCAAGGTTAATGTCGTTTCCAACGCGAAATTCGTTTTGTTCCAAATCCCAATAGTTGTTATCGTTGCTAGAAATTCCTTTTCCTCCAGCGGAAATTTTTCCAAAACGCGCTCCGCCAGCCGCAAGGTCTCCTGCAAATATTTCGTCTGCGGTAATTGTTCCAGCCGCGATTTTTTCGCGCGTTACTGCACCTTCCGCAAGTTTGTTGGTTGTGATTGCGTTCGCCACAATGTCTTTTGCAAGCGTTGCCGTTGCCAGGGCAAGATTTTTTTCGCTCCATTCGCTTGATTTTTTTACATTACCGACTGTCGCGCCGTATGTTATTCCGCGGAAATAGTAATTTGTATTTGCCGGTGTATTTTGTGTTTCGCCTTCGAGAGAAAGGAAAAACGCTTTGTAGTTTCCTGTAACTTGTGTCGTTTCGCCAGCTTTTCCCTGCCATTTATTTTCGTTGTCGCGCTCGTAGTCGTCCGCGCCGTATGAATACCAGGTTTTGCCGTCTTTTGAAATTTGCACTGCATAGTTTGAAAATTCATAAAATTCTTTGTGAGAAAACGAAAGGGCCACGCTTCTTCCGCTTACGCTCAACGCAATTTTTGGCACGGAAGGAACATAAGTCAAATATCCGTCTGTATCTGTGGCGCATTGTGAGGATTTTTCATCGGCTTCTGTTTTTACCTTTGCGGTAAAAGTGATTTTTTGAATGTCTGATTTTTCAAGGTAAAGCCCCGCAATCGAAAGTGTATAAGTCCAGTCGTCTTTTTTTACAAGTGTGGTTTTGCATTTTTTGCCCGCGTCCGTGTAGCTTAATGAATAGTTCTTAAATCCCCAGACATTCGCATTTGCTTCATCATTCAAAGAAATTTCAATTCTTCCTTCGTACGCTTTTGCAAAAACTTTTGGAGCGGACAAAATCCAAGTCTTGTAATTTGATGATGATGAAACACTTCCCTCTTTCCAATTTTTTGAAAGAACGTTATACGAGTTTTTAGCCTTTGCGCGTATCTGGTAATTTACAAAGGCGCTTTTTTCCGGATAGCCGTCTTTTGAGCGGTCAAAAGAATAATATTCTCCGTCAACGTTCTGCCAGGTTTTTCCGGCATCGCGTGAAATTTGGAATACAAAGTTTTTTACGTTGTCAAAGATTGTGCTTCCGCCGGCAACTGCCGAAAGGTTTATTCCGTCTTTTTCCGCAATTCCACGGCAAGAAAAAACCTCCGCTGGAGGCTGTACCGAATTAACCACATCAACAGAAACAAGGCTTTCAAGTTCAGTCTTTATTTCTTCTGTCTTTTTTAAGAGGTCGTCGTTTGTTATTGACTGAGAAACAAGAGAGCCACGAGGCTTTGTAAGATTGCACTCATAGCGGGGAATTGAGCCGTATTCAAAAAGAGAATCCGAGTAGTCAACGCCTGTGAGCCTGTAACCGTTTGAGGTCGGTTTTATCTCAGTTACGGTCATTTCGTTTGTAATTGTCTTGAAAGAGCCGTCAGAAGAAAGAGTTCCAAAAGAAAGAATATTGTCCACGTTCGGAACAGTTTCTGCAGAAACAGAAATTGGATTTACGAGTTTTATAATCGTGCTTTCTTCGTTTTCTGCTGTGTATTCAATATTAAGAATTCTTGAATAATTTTTGTTTACGCATTGAATTACCGCCCCATAGCGCGCGTCTTTTGAATATTGAACAGGCGAATAAAGTTCAAGAGCTGTAATTTTTTGATTAGAAACGATTATCTGTTTTATTGCCGAGCTTCCAAGTCCTGTATAAAGAGCAGGATGCTGGATTTTGATTTTTGAAAAAAGCGGAAAAAAATAGCCTTCTTTGCCAATCTCAAGCGAATATGTATGCGCGCGCAAAATGTCCGCGTTGATTTTCCGTCTTACAGCCTTGTAAACCTGTGAAAAGTTTCCGCTTGAACTGTCCGCTGTAAAACTGTCAATTTTGAGTTCTTCAATCTGCACATCTGCCGGAGAATCCGAGTAGTCCGAACCGTCGCGCATAAAAACCTGTGTGTCTTCTTTCCAGAACTGATTTTCTGTAAATGTTACACGGTAGCCGTCAACGTTTCTTGCAAGACTTTTTTCCGCTGAAAAACTGATTAAATTCTGCTGGTTAAGGATTGCAACGGCGTTTGATTTTTTGTCGTCGATTGCGACTGCAAGTTTTCCGTAAATTGAGCGGTAAAGTCCTGCATTTGCCGTTTCAAGAATTTTCTTGAGTATATTCTCTTTTGTGTCGCCTGTCGAAATTACGAGGTCGATATTAAGCGCGTTTTTTTCGCAATATTCGTAAAAGTCGCCAAAACTTTCAAGGTCGATTTCTTCATCGCTTAACTTTGAAGCCGGGTGCGTTTTGCTTGTGAGCACTTCCAAAAGCCAGGAGGCTGGATTTCTTGTCGCTTTTTTTTCTGTGCTCCAAACTCTTGAGGTTTTGTTCCAAATTCGCGCCATTCCGCAAGTTACAATCTGGATTTTGCCCGCCTTGTCCTTGTTTGTTGCCGTCGCCTTTAAGCAAAGTCCGATTTTTACGCTTAAATCGTCAATTTTTTTGTCGAGAAGAGGCGCGTATTCGATAAGATTTTGGGTACGCGCTTTTTTTTCATCAATAAGACGAGAACGGATTTTTACAATCTGCATTGTGTCGCAAGTGTTTCCGTTTTCTGTTTTTGAAGTAAGGCAGGAAATTTTTATTTTTATCGGTTTTCCGTTTTTGACTGCGTTAAGAATTTCTAAATCCGTGAATGTATGCTCAAGGACAAAATAAAGGTCTGAGCGGTTGTTGTCCTCAATTGCTCCGTTTTTGCCGAACTGTGTCTGCAAATTCTTCCAAGTTGCGCCACTGTCGCTTGAATACTGGACAAGAGTTTGTATTTTACGGCTTGAGCGGCTTCCGTTGTCGTTTATCGTGTAAAGTCCTGACGGAAATTCAAGCGGAATATAAATCGACTTTGTATTTACGGGAAGCAAATATTCAAGGTCGGAATAGTTCTCATCGTCTGAAAGTTTTAATTCTGTTCTAGTTTCCTGAACGTCCATTTTAAAGTTGAAGTTTTCGTTTCTGAACGCTTCTCCGTTTTCGTGGATTTCCAGCCTGCTGTCTTTAAACAAGGTTGATGACAGACGAGTGTCCGCACTTGTTACTGGCGGATTAAACTTGATTAAAACCTCATCGTCCGCGCGGATTTCTTCAATCGCCTGGTCTGCAAAACCTGCCTGTAAAACACGGTAATTGTATTCTGTATTGTCTTTTTCGTAATGCGCCTGTAATTCTGTGATTGTAAAACTTGCAGTAATTGAACTTGTTGTTTTTTCCTGATCAAAATTCAAATCGCTGAAATAATATTTTTTGTCGTATATGCGGAGGTCTTTTCTTCTTCTGTTCCAGCTGTTCCAAAAACGCGCGCTTATCGTCTGCCCTTTTGAATATTTTTCGCCTTTTTTTATGGTGAAGTCGAAATTGTCGTAATGAGAGCCATACATTACGTTTACATCTTGTCCGCCGTCCCAGTTTGAAAGAAATTCCAGATTTAATTCATAAAAATACCCGTCATTGTATCCTTCATCGTCATATTCCTGAGTTATCGTCAAAGTGATTTTTGCATTAAAATAAAATTCAAGCGCTTCCTGCCAGTACGAACCGCGCAAATTATCCCATTCCGCCGTAATAAAATACGGTGTCCAAAGTCTGCGTCCCATTACAAAAGGCTGTGTTTTTCCTGTTGCGACTGTGTTTGACGCTCCTGGCATTGTCGGGTCTGAATCCACGCTTCCGCCTGAGTTTTTCATTGAATCGGCAATTCTGTCCGCTTCTTCTTTTGCGCGTTGAGCCTGTTTTTTTGCTTTATATGCCGTAACTCCGCCAACGATTGCCGAAACTCCAGCAACTACCAAAGACGCGATTGCAATGACTGTTGCGTGCGGAATTGCGCGGACAATAACAGCATCTCCTTCTTTTATTTCAAAATTGCGGTCGCATCTTGTGCCGTTTACTAAAATTGCGTATTTGTCTTCTGGATATTCCGGAAGAATATCTTTTATTTTTCCGTTTCTGATTTCTTTTACTTTATAACTTTCTGAAAAATCTCGATAAATCAAAGCTTTCATTTTACAACCTCGTAGAATTTTGGATTTTTTAAGGCGAATAACGGAGTTACGCGAACTCCGCAAAGTGTTGCGTGAATATAAGTTTTTTCATCAAGTAAAAAACCGATGTGTATTTCGCCGTCGTCATTTAAGTATTCGACAAGCGCGTGTTTTTTTGCCTGCGGAATTTCTTTAACGTAATGATTGAATTCTTTTCGTTTTTTAGCGTCGTTTTTTGGATTTATCGGACAAATTGTCGCAAAGTCCGGGAGTGTTTTTCCGCAGCGCCTGCAAAGTTCGATACAAAGTCCGTAACAGTCTAAGCCGTCTTTCGTGCGTCCGCCTTTTTTAAAAGGCACGCAAAGCAAGTCATCGTATTTAATTTCTTCCATGCCTTTATAGTCATCTTATGCGTTGCCCTGGTTGTTTGCCGCCGTAAATACTGTCGCAGGAAAAGTCATCGCTAGTCTGTCGTCTTTTTCCATTGTGATTTTTACGGTTGATTTTGCAAAAACCGCCTTGCAGTATTTTGAAGTGTAGCCGTAGAGCTCGACAACTTCACCATTATAAAGCACGCCGTTTATTTTTATTGTGATTGTGTCGTTTTGCTCCAGAAGTGAAACAACCTCGATTGTCCGTGCAATTTCTAAAGTTCCGCCACCAAAAAAGCCGAGCACGTTCGCATTTGCAGAAAATTGAAAAACTTCCGACTTGTACGTTTTGCCATTAAAAACTATGTCGTTTCTTGCGTTCACGTAATTTAATTCAGTCTTTCCGTCTGTGAGCGTGATCAGCACTGGAAGAGAAAAACCGCCTGATTTACTTGTGAAAAGTTCAAAAAGTTCTGAGGCTGTCATACTTCCTCCAGAGAAAAAGAAACGGTTTTTATATCCTGTCCGCTTGATGACGGCAATTCTGCAAAAAAGTATTCTTTTTCGTTTTCAACATTTTCAAAGTCTATGAACGAAAAACTTTCCGCTCCTCCGTGAATTGTGTTGTCAAACCAGTTCATAAAGACTTTGTATTCGCTCGCCTGGTTTTTCGGCTCGTCCGCCATGTCGATTTTAAAAGTGTATTTTTTGCGGACTTTCAGATCGTTGAGTATTCTTCTTTTTGTTCCGGCTTCAAAAGTAACTTCCGTGTAGTTTTTGCCGAAAGAAGTTTCAAGTCCGTACGCTTTTTTGTTTACCTTGTCTGGCCAGTTTTTCATCAGTTTGTAATCCTCCGTCCGTAAATATTTGCTTTCATCACTTGATAACTGTCGTTCATTTCTCCGTTTGCCATTGCATCGCTGACAATTTTTTTAATTGCAACCGTAAATCCGTCGCTGTTTGATGTAACACCCGCGCTTGCAACATCTGCCGCCTCGTTATTCACTTTTATGTTAAAGATAACTCCGCCAGGCTTTATGTTTCCGTTCGCTGTTTCCCATAGCGCGCGCTGCTGTCTTGCGTTCAAAATCATCTCTCCGGAGTTTACATTTGCCTGAACATTGTCGCCACTATAAGAAGTTCCCGGAACAATACCGCCAGAAGCAAAGGAAGGCGGAACAGGTTTTGCCGCAATCTGTGCGGCAAGTTGTGCGGCGGTTGCAACTCCCATAATTGCGGCGTTTATCATTCCGAGAGTTCCGCCGTCCTTTAAACTGTTCGCAATTGCAAGGGCTGACGCTGATTGAGTCTGCAAAAGATTTAGCGCCCATTCCGCCATTTGAACCTTATATTTTTTCTTTGCGCTGTCTTTTTCGATTTTCTCTTTTTTTGAATAATATTCTTCCTCGCTTATAAGCCCTTTGTTGTAGGCGTTTTCAAGGTTCTGAACATCTGCCGACGTCTGGTTGTCCAAAGTTTCGCTTACAAGGGAAAGAGCAGAGTTTATTCCGTCCGCAAGTTCAGAAAACTTTTCCTGAACATAGCCTATTTTTTCAAAACTGCTCATTGCGTCCCAGCCGTCGGTCTTGTTTTTGAGAAGCTCAATCTGTCCAATAACGCCTTTAATTGATTCTTCCAGTTTGTTCCAGGCAGCGGAATCTTCCTCAAGATTATCTTTAAGGCTTAAAAGAATCTGCATGTAGCCTTCAAGCGCTTCAATCTGTTCTTTGTCCGAAAGTTTATCGAGAACAGGCATTTCGGGGATTTCAATATTTAAATCTGAAAAATCCTTTTCAATTTCTTTTGCAAGGTTTTGAAGATAAGAAGCCGCCCAGTCCCCAGATTCTTTCCAGACTGCCATATAATGCTCTATTTTGGCATTGAGCAAATCTTCTTGAGAAACTTGTCGGCCGCGCAATTCCGCTTCTTTTTGCATTACTGTAAGTTTTTCTTTATAAGCGGCGATTTGTGCGTTTATTTTTTTAGATTCTTTTTCAAGTATTATATCTTTGTCGGCTTCTTCTTTCTTCTTTTTTTCCAAGGCAATTTGTTTTTCAAGAAATTCAATGCGTTTGTTGTTTGCTTCTTCGTCATGTTTCAAGCTTTCTGCCGTCCACATTTCCCGGTCTTTCATAAAATCGTTGTATTCTTTTTTTGCAGAATCTTCTGCTTTTTGAAGCCTTTTGGTTGCATTTATATTTTCACTTACATACTTGTTTTTTTGTTCCAGTGCGTTTTTGTAAATCTTAAAAAGCTCTACCCGCTTTGTTCTTTCTGCCTCAGTTATTGCAATACCAGAATATTTTAGTCCTTCATTATACGTAAACCATTCTTTATACGCTTTGTTGACAGCATTACTAAGCTCTCTTTCAGTCTTTTTATAGTTTTCAACTTCCTGTTTTTGTTCAGTAAGCTGATCGGCTGCGTATGCTCTCCAGTCCTTGCTTGAAAGTGCCTTCTGTTTTTTTTGAATTTCTGCATTTTCCTTTTTTAAAAGGTCAAGTTCGCTTTGATAGGAGCTTAAAGTCGCGTCTGTTCCGTCATTTTGTGCAATAAGTTCAAGTTTCGCGCGGAATTCATCGGTTTCTTTTTTTGCCGCCTGAAGTTTTTCTATTACTTTTGAAAAAAAGTTATTTAAAACTTGTCCGGCTGCGTTTTTCTTTTCGGAGAACTTTTCACCAATCATCTCCTGCATGTCGCCAAGAGTATTTTTGAATTGTTTCCAACCGCCTGTTGAACCTGCAACATTTTTCGCCATTCCTGAATATTGCCCGGCTAAAACCTTAACTGCTTCTCCGTTTTTTAACTGTTCCTTTGTAAGCTGTTTTATCTGCGGAACGCTTTCTCCAAGTTCGCCAGAAAGTCCTGAAAAAGTCTTGTTTAAGTTTTTTACAGCACTTTCAAGCGACATTGTTCCACTGGCAGAAACATTGAGAGCAGCACTCATTATGTCTTGAATTTCTGTCTGTGTGCGACCAGCGGCGGCAAGTTGTGCCATAAAAGGCAGAAGTTCTTCATCTCCCACTGTTGAAATTGATTGAAGTTGTGAAGCGTATTCTTTGAGCTGAAAAATACTGTGTTCGTTTAGATAAGGATTATTTTTAGCAGCAGTCTGCAAAAGAGTTTCTGCATTTTTCTGCTTTTCGTAAGCGTCGGAACATTCTGCTACTGCGGCAACAGCTTTTTTTATGCCGGAAGTAACTACTGAAAAAGTGTTTCCGATAAATGAAAAAGCCCCGTTTACTTTATTTAACGAAGTTATTGTTGTATTTTTATTTAAGGAATTTATTTTTGATATGATTTTATCTATGCCGTCTTCAGCTTTTTTTGTATCCGTTTTAATTTTTATATTTAAGTTCTTATCTTTTGCCATTTTAATTTCCTTGCTTTTAGTTAAACATCGTATTACTATTTAATAGTAAGGAGGGTTTCCTTATGGTTAATTTTTTTATAAATATTATTGCTGCTATTATCACATACGCTATAGTCAAAGCTTATTTGCGCTGGTGTGACAAATGTGATCAAAACAATGAATATTTAGAAAAAATATGCTCAGAATATGACGATTATTGGTCTTTGTTTATGTAAGTTTTTTTTGCCATTTAATTTTTCTTGTTATTTAAAGGGGGTTCATTATGATTTTTATTTTAGGCGTAATAATAACTTATTTAATAATGAAACATATAGTTCTTCCGTTTGTCAATGAAATGGCAGAAGATGAAGACTGTAAAGATGATTGGGTGTATTCCGGAAATGGTATAGACATGTTTGGTATAGATAATTGGTAAAATTTATATTATCTTTCTTTTTATTTAAACATCGTATTACTATTTAATAGTAAGGAGGCTTCCTTATGGTAAGGAGGGTTTCTTATGGCTGAGTTTTTTATATCTATTATTGCTGCTGTCATCACATACGCTATAATCAAATGTTTTTTTTGTTGGTGCGACAAACATGATCAAGACGATAAATACTTAGACTTAGACGATGACGATTATTGGTTTTTGTTTATGTAAGTTCTTTTGCCATTTAATTTTTCTTGTTATTTAAGGGGGCCATTATGATTTTTATTTTAGGCGTAATAATAACTTATTTAATAATGAAACATATAATTCTTCCGTTTGCCAAAAAAATGGCAGAAGATGAAGACTGTAAAGATGATTGGGTGTATTCTGGAAATGGTACAGATACTTGGTAAAATTTATATCAAACATTCTTAGTCTTTGCAAAAAACTCTTTTTCTCTCTTTTCTGCTTCTGTCCGTTCTTTTTTTTCTTCCTCGCTTTCTATACGCCAAAGCTTTTTTAATTCTTCCATCTGGCTTTCGTAAGTTTCGTTTTTTTGAGGCTTTTTATACAGCCTGTATTCAATTATTTTAGTGAGTTTTACATCGTGCAGCGCTTGAATCATCGCCAGAACTTTGTGCCAGTGAATGCCTTTTTCAAACAAATCTATTCCGTACTGCTCAAGAATTGCGGCAAAAATATAATCTGAATCAATTTCGTAATCGAGCGCAATTTCTTTTTCCTGAATTCCGCTGACGCGCGGAAGCGTTTTTTTTGGAGCAAAGAAAGAGTATAAAGCATAAAAGCCTTTTTCTCTGTCGGCTGGTTTTTCATCTTCATACAAAAAATCAAAATCGGTGACAGGAACTTCTTTTTTTATGAGCTTTGCAAAATTAAACCAATAAAAATGATCTGTTTTAACCGGATAAAAAAAGCCGTCGACTTCTACATCGGACGGCAATATTTTTTTTGTTAAATCCATTTACAGAGTTTCAGATGCGCTTTCTTCGACAAATGCTGGTTCTCCGTCTTCGCTTATACTAACAGTTCCGGTTTTTACTGTTCCGTTAAAGTTGATAGAGAATGTCAAAACAGAATCAACAGGATTAAAGTTGTCGCAAACACAAACGCAGTCGCATTTCCAGGCGGCATATTTTCCGCTGCCGGTTCCTCGTTCATAAAGACAACCAAAATCTCGCTTTCCGCAGCCGCTCCAGCCGACATCTTGTAGAACTTGTTCCAGAAGAATTCATAATCTGGATTGCCTTTGAAAAGCGTAATCGGCTCGCTCATTGAAGGCTTGTATTTTTTCAGAATGGTTGTCGGATTTGTGTCCGTAATAAAATCACGGTCTTCGGTTTCTGCGTTCATTGTGATTGTGTTGTCGGTTGATTTTTCAATCTGAACCCATTTAGCAGCGGTTTTTGTGCCTGAGTTTACAAGCAGCGCGACATGGTATTTTTTGACCTGCTCGCCTTTTTCAAGTTTATTCACTTTCATATTTTTCTCCTGTAAAGACAAAATGTCTTTTTATTTTTCTTCTGTTATAGTCATTTTTACATCAAGCCCTGTCGCTTGATTTTCGAGAGTTCCGCAGTCGTAATAAAATTCAATTTTTTCAAGTTCAGCGGCAGTTATCGAGTTTTCGAGTGAAAGATTGTTCATAATAAGTTTTTGAATTTCGTCCGCCTTTGTTTCCATTTTTTCAACAAGTGCCGTATATTTTTCACCACGGAACAAAAATGACAACGTGAATGAAGTTTTTGCTTCAAAACTGCCGTCAATGTACTGCTCTACAACTTCCATTGTTTCCGGAACAATTACACAAAGATTTTTTTGCGAAAATCTTGAAAGGTCCACGCTTCCAATAATCACATTGTTTTCTGAAAATCCGTCAAGTTTTTTTGCAATAAAATTTTTCAAGCTTTGCGCGCTTTTCATTTTTAACTCCAGTATTTGGCAAGTGTTTTATCAATCATCTTTTTTAGTTCTGTGTCAAAATCTCTTTTTTCCAGAAGATTTTCAGTATCCTGGATAAAGGCTTTCGGCGCAAAGTGCCAGTTTTTGCTGCGTTTTGTTGCGCCTTCGTATCCGTAGTTGTTTATATAGGCTTTTGGAAAAATCTTTGAACCAGAAACTCCTTTCGGATAAATGTTTGCTTCGCTTCCGTCTTTTTTTACCCGAAAGGAATAGGACTTTTGAAGCTCCCTGGTAGATTGTTTTTTGTTTAGAAGTGTTTCTCTTATTCTTTTTCGGATAAATTTAACGCCGTACCGTGCGATTATTCCCACGGACTGTTTTTTTATGCTCGTAAGACTTTTTGAAGTTTCTGAAAGTGCCTTTACAACTTCATCAACTTCGGCTTCAACTACAATCCAGTTTCCTTTCATTAAAAATCTTCTCCGCTACCCTTTTTATAGGCTTCGAGGTCTTCCAAAAACCTGTCCGCCTTAAAATTGTTAAAAACACGGCTTCCGTTGTCGGAATATGTAGTAGAAGACACTGCAAGATTTCCTCCTTCACTTTCCCACATAAGGCTTGCAAGTTGCAGCGCAACGGTCTTTATTTTGCTTGGAACTTTTTCAAAGCCTGCCATATATGTAAGTGAATAAAGGCTGTCGGAACAAAAAATACCTTTTCCGTAATTGAATTCAAGATAATTGCGTTTTTTTATCCTGAAAAGTGAAGAATCGACAAAGTTGTCGTTTATTTTCACTTCTTTTAATTCTATGAGCGGAAAAGCTTCAAGACAGAACAGTTTGCCGTCATCACCGTAGCAGACTGTTTTATATTCTTTTTTTTCCGGTGAATATCCCAAATAATTTTCAATCATTTCTTCAGCGGCAGTTACGTAATGCTCAAGAAGTGAGTTTTCTTCTGGATATTTTTTTACATAATCTTCAAGTTCTTCTGTTGTAATGTAAGCCATATTTTTAACCTAATTTTTTTCTGCAAATCCGCTTTTTATAAAGGCTTCCGCAAGTTTTGGTTCAAGTTCCACGGTTTCGCCAGGATTAAAAGCGCCATAAGTTCCGCGCAGTACTTCAAGAATTTTGACTTTCGTTTTTTCCTGCGTTTTTTCTTTTGGCAATTCAGACTTTTTGTTTTCAAGGTTTTCTTTTTTTTCCGCCATTTTTTTTAGTCTCCTTTTAACAGAATATGCGGGAACTTGAATAAAGTCCCCGCACTTTTTTTAACTACGCTTCTTTAATTGCAAGTCGTGCAAATGCGGCCGGAAGTGTCGGCTGTCCGTCTGCAAGCGTATGTCCAAGGAATCCAATCTGGTTTGTTCCTGCAAACTTTTCGTTAAGGACGGTTATGTCCATATCCTTCCAGTGTGCAAACCAGTAATGACTAAAATCGCCAAGGGCAACGACATAACTTCCAGAGGTTTTTGCGTTAGGCGCATATTCGCTTTCGATTACCGGGAGCCCGAGAATTGTTGACGGCTGTCCTTCTGTGAGCGCAGGCTGCCACAAAAAGCGGCCGTTCTGATCTTTGAGCAGCATAATATCTTTAAGAATTTCTGTGCTCATTACCCAGCAGGCTTTGTTTCTGTATGCTGGACGAAGTTTCATCTTGAGGTTTACGAGGTCATCGGCAGAAATTGAAGTGTCGGCAGTCGTAACGTCTCTTGATGCAGGAATGCCGTCATCACTTTTTGTGAAAATTCCGAGCGGCTGGTTTTCGCCAGTTCCGTTAAGAATTCCATTTTCAAATGCTTCTGTGAGCTTTTCGATGATTTTTCCTTTTGCGATTGTGTCGATCGGAAAAGCGCTGGTTGCAAGCAATTTCTTTGTAACTGTGAACTGCTTTACAAGGTCTGTAGGCTCAAGTTCGCGTTTTCCGTAATCCAAAGACTTGTCAGAAGTGATTTCGGTCGCAGGAATTTCGTTTGTCCAGTCAGCCGCAGAAGCGTCGCTTTTTTCGTAAGGAACGCCAAGGCTTCCCGCTCCGCTTACAGAAATTTTTCGGACACGACCGTACAAAATGGCTTCTTTTTCAACTTCAGAAAGAATTTCTTCTACAAACTCTTCTGGAGCAAGCGAATAAGCGCTTCCAGGAGCGTCGCCAGTTCCTAAAGAAAGGAAAGTGTCTCCGCCACGTTTTTCCGCACGGAAAAAGCCTTTTCTTTCGGCTGCTTTTGGCTTGTCTTCGCCACCTTTTGGAAGAGTGTCAGTAAAACCGTTAAGTTTCTGCTCACGTTCTTCCGCTTCGATTTCGCTAGACAATACACGAAAACGCTCTTCTTTTTCTTCAAAAACTTTTTTCTCATCTTCGCTGAATGAGCGTTTTTCGCTAGCGGCTTTTTCGTTCATTTCTTTCATTTCTGAAAGCAATTTTGCACGTTCTTCTTTTTTGTTCATAATTTTTTATCTCCTGTAAAAATTGATTAAAATGTTTGAAGTTCGAGAAGTGTCAAAGAACGACAGCGCTCTTCATTTTCTCTTTTGGCTTCTTCCAACTTGAATTCTTCTGCCCTCTTGCTCTCCAGCTCCTGCCGTGCGCTCTCCAGCGCAGAAACAGAACGGGCTTTTATAGAAGTGGCTTCGTATGCAGGAAAAGTAACCGCACTTACTTCAAATATTTTTTCAATGTCAGTGATTGTCCTTTTTGGATAATCACTGTCTAATTTTTCCCATTTATCACCGCGGACAATGAACATAAAACTCATTCCGCTTACATCTCCGCGCTGGATTGCAGAATAAAGGTTCTTTGCGTCCGTGTTGTTTTCTGTGTCAAGGTTTACGCGGATGTGCATTCCGTCCTCCTTGACTTCCATTTGCATTGTGGAATTTGCGTTGTTGTTTCTTGAGCGCGCAAGGGGAGTCATTTCGATATTGTGGTTCACAAGAAAACGCACGTCCTTCATATCAGTCTTTGAAAGCGCATCGCGTGAAATGTATTCCTCAAAAAATCCCATGTCGCATTTTTTATTAAAAACGATTGGAACGCCTTCAATAAAAGTGCCGTTCTGTTCATCTTTGGCGGCACGAATCTCAAAATCAAAACTTCTTAATTCGTCCTTTTCTGTCTTAAAATCCGGTTTCATTCTGCAAAATCTCCATTTTGTAAATTTACAAGTATAGTCAAAATGGAATTTTAAGCGTGGAAAAAAAAAGGCTTGCCCGATTGAGCAAGCCATAAAAATCAGTTGTTTTTATTTAGTTTGTTGTGATTGCAGAAATTCCAAGTTTTTTTAATAAGGATTCCTGTAAAGTTTGGCTAAAATTAACAGAAGCCTTTTCCGCGCGCCTGCAGAGCCATTCTGGAAGAGTAACATTCTTACGGACGCTTTTTCCTGTGTTTGAAATATCACATTCTATGTATGTCGCAAAGTCTTTTCCGGAAGTCTTTATGTCAGTAATTTTGCTTGCCTTTGGAAGAGGCTCGTCTTTTTCAAGGTAGCTTTCAAGATAGCAGTCCAAGGCTTCTTTTGCGTTCTCTACGATTTCAGCTTCTGTATCGCCTTGAGAAAAGCAGCCTTTTAAATCCGGAAATTCGCACCAATAGCCGTCGTCCTCAAAATGGCATATAGCAGGATAAATCACCATATTTTCTCCTTGCAGGGCTTCCGCCCTGTCTTTTTTTACTTTAACCCGGCTTGTTTCAAGATAGCCGTCTCAAGCCCCTTTTTCATATCCTCACCGTGAACCGGAATTGTTATCGGCGGAAAACCTTTTTTTTCAAGGCGATGATGACTGCCTTTTATTCTTGCAAGTGTCCAGCCGTTCTTTTTAAGCAGGCTTAAAAGCTCTTTGTCTTTCATATTTATATAATAATGCGTATTATACGCATTTGTCAAGGTGTTTTATAAAAAAAAGGCTTGCCCGATTGAGCAAGCTCTAAAATGATTATCTGTTAAAAGCAAAGATTACTATTGCAATAATTATTCCACGCACAACGTTTTTTATAACAGTTTTTAAAATGTTTGACATAAAGCCCCCTAAGAAGTAAACTACGGAATAAAGGCCCTCATTAACTGAAAATCAGTCTGATAATCGCTTCTGCAATTACCGCGCTGAT
>NZ_DAVZIU010000033.1:0-18243 GCF_052273165.1 Treponema berlinense
TGAGGATTTTTTTTAAATTATAACCAAAATCGTGTTCGTTCATATATTTATTACCTCCTTATGTAAATAAATATACAGTTAGACTAAAATTATGTCAAGAAATAATTTAATAAAATTGACGGATTTTGGTTAATTTTTTGATAATTTATTGACAAAACGGCGGTTTTAATTGAAATAAATTGATAATTTTCAAGGCTTCGTAATACTGTTTGTTTTGTAAGTTTGGCAAAAATCATTGCAGCAAGCTGTGTTTTTCCAGCAGTATAGCAAAAGTTTTTTTGTCGACGGTTTTGGTAACATTTTGTTGCCGAAGCTTTTTTTTGCCCTGGCTCTCTTTATTTTTCCCATTGAAGAAACCATTTCTTAGCGGTAAAATAAAATATTATGGCTAAGAATCTTTCGGAGCTTTTAGGCTCTTTTGACTATATTTCCGTGGAAGGTGACGGAAAAACTGGATGTATTCTTTCTTCGGACTGTGTAATTTCTAACCTTGCTTTTGACAGTCGCGATGTTTCTGTTGGGTCGCTTTTTTTTGCGCTTCCAGGAACTCATACTACTGGTAATATTTTTATCAGTGACTGCATTAAAAAAGGTGCGACGGCTGTTATTTTTCAGGACGATTTTGATGAAAAAACGGCTTTGGAAATTCAGGACGCCCTTCAAAATTCCAAGAATAAACCTGTTTTTTTGCGCGTAAAGGACAGCCGTAAGGTTATGGCGCCTGTTGCAGCCTGTTTTTTTGATTATCCTTCTCAAAAACTCGGCGTTATCGGTGTTACTGGCACTGAAGGCAAATCTTCAACTGTAAGTTTTATCTGGCAGCTTTTGCGTCTTAACGGTCATAAGGCTGGCTTTATTTCTACCGTTCAATATTCTGTTGGCGATGAAGCTCTTGCTAATCCTCAGCATACTACAACTCCTGAAGCTCCTGTAATTCAAAATTATCTTGCTCAGATGGTTCAGAACGGCTGTGAATATGCTGTAATAGAAACTTCAAGCCATGGTCTTTCTCCTAAGCTCAACCGCACTGGAAATATTGATTTTGACTGTGGCGTTTTTATGAACGTTACTCTCGAGCATCTTGAATTTCATAAAACTTTTGAGCAGTATCGCGACGACAAGGCTAATCTTTTTAGAAAACTTGATGAAAATTCTCACCAAAAAACTATTCTCGGAAAAAAAGTTACTGTTCCTTCTTTTGGAATTGTAAATCTCGAGGACGAATCTGCCTCTTTCTTTATAAAAGCTACAAAACAGCCGGTTATTGGTTTTACAACGGAAGGCAAGGCCGGAAAACAGGCTGTTGCTGGTCTTGAAGAACAAAAGCCTCTTCCTCCTCTTCCTCCTTCCATTCCTTATCTTGTTGGCCGTAACATTGCGAGCGCGGCCTATGGGCTTTCTTTTAGCATTGTTGAGCCGAATCTTGTCGATAAAAATTCAAAACCTGTTGCCGCAGGCGTAATTCATATCAAGGCTTCTCTTCCTGGTGCTTTTAACGCATACAATATTATGGCTTCTTTGATTGCCGTGAGCCGTCTGACTTCGACTCCGCTCGAAAAAGTTGCAGAAAAGGTTCCTGAACTTGTGCCTGTAAAAGGCCGCATGACGGAAATTGATGAAGGCCAGCCTTTTGAAGTTATCGTAGACTATGCCCATACTCCTTCTAGTTTTGAGACTATTTTTCCACCGTTAAAAAGACGCGCTTCTGGAAAAATTATAAGTCTTTTTGGTTCTGGCGGTGAGCGCGATTTAAAAAAACGTCCTTTGCAGGGCGCTATTGCTGCTCGTTTTTGCGACGTTGTGATTTTAACCGATGAAGATCCGCGTGGTGAAGACAGTGTTGCTCTTCTTGAGCAGATTGCTGTTGGTGCAAAAAAAGAAGGTAAAGTTTTGAATAAGGATTTGTTTATAACTGCTGACCGTCCGTCGGCAATTCGTCAGGCTTTTAAAATGGCCCAAAAAAGCGACATTGTTCTTTTGCTTGGAAAAAGCCATGAAAATTCAATCATTTATAAAGACGGTCCTCATCCTTACGATGAAATTTCTGAAGCAAAAAAGGCCCTTGCAGAAATGGGCTACAAGGCGAATTAGAGGAGTTAAAAAATAAAAATGAATGTGACTGTTATTTACGGCGGAAAGTCTGGCGAACACGAGGTTTCTATGGTTTCTGCGGCTTCTGTTGTTAGAAATATCGACAAAAAACATAAAATCACTCTGATTGCAATTACAAAGACTGGAAAATGGTTTTTGCAGCCGGAAACTGAGCTAGAAAGAATCAGAAACGATGAAAAATCTCATTTTGAAATAACCGAAGATAAAAAAAATGAGGTTTTTGCAATTCCTGGCGGCGGAAAGGAAAGAGCCTTTGTCGTAAACGGATGCGAAATTTCGTGCGATGTGGTTTTTCCGGTTTTGCACGGAACTTTTGGCGAAGACGGAACGATTCAAGGGCTTTTTGAAATGATTGGCGTTCCTTACGTCGGATGTAGTCCTTTGGGTTCTGCAATTACGATGGACAAAGAAAAAACAAAGGCTGTGCTTGAAAATGCCGGAATTCCTGTTGTTCCTGGAATTTGCGTAAGAAGAAGCGAGCTTGCTGACTGGAAAAAATACGATGAAATTTTGGAAAATGCCCAAAAACAGCTTGGTTTTCCGATGTTTGTAAAACCTTGTTCTGCAGGTTCGTCTGACGGAGCTAATCTTGCCGTTGACCTGCGTCATTTGAATAGCGCAATTATTGATGCTTTTAATTGGGACGATAAAATTCTTATTGAAAAGGCTGTAAACGCCCGCGAAATTGAATGTTCTGTAACTGGAAATCCTACAATCTGTGATGGACAGAAAAACTTTGAGGTTTTGACGGCTTATGGTCCTGGAGAAATTGCTCCTAAGCATGATTTTTATGATTATGATGCAAAGTACAATGATCCTGACGGCGCTGAGCTTTTGATTCCTGCGCGGCTCGAAGAAGATAAGCTGGAAGAAATTCGGAATTTGGCGAAAAAAGCGTTTGCCGCGCTTGATTTGTGCGGATTGAGCCGTGTTGATTTTTTTATGGACAAAGATTCTTCTGAAATTTATTTGAACGAAATAAATACAATGCCTGGTTTTACACAAATTTCAATGTTCCCGAAGATGTGCGCAAAATTTGGTCTTGATTTTACTGCGCTGACCGAACTTTTGATGGACGAAGCCCTGTCAAAATTTGAAGCGGCTTCTAAATTAAAGACATCGCGCTGATTTTTTTAGAAAAATTTCTGCGTTAGCGGGTGGAGTGGCGGCTGTGCCGTTCCGGGGCTTTGCACCGGAATGAAACCACGCAACACGCGACCTGCCAAAATGGCAGGGAACGCCCGTCTTAAAAATTTTATTGGAGGCAAAAAATGGCTGATTTGAACGAACCTCTTCCTCCGGTTCCGAAAATTTATCCGGAAGGTTGTTTTTTTGACAAAATCGAGGATATTGCCGGAAAGCACGTTGTTGTTATGGGGCTTGGTCTCAACGGTGGTGGCGAAGCGAGCGTGCGTTTTTTGCTTAAACATGGAGCTTACGTTCTTGTTACGGACATGAAGACGGCTGAACAGCTTGCTCCGACAATAAAATCGATTTCGGAAGACCGCGAACTTGATAAAAGTCGGCTTACATACCGTCTTGGCGAGCATAAAATCGAAGATTTTGAAAAAGCGGACTGTGTAATTAAAAATCCAGGTGTAAAATACGACGGAAATAAATTTTTGGCTGCTGCAAAGGCTATTGAAACGGACATCAGCCTGTTTTTGCATTTTACTAAGGCTCCGATTATTGCGGTTACCGGTTCTAAGGGAAAAAGTTCGACTGTGAGCGCAATTTACTACGGTTTGAGGGAAGCAGGTTTTGAAGCCTTCCTTGGCGGAAATATTACTGTAAGTCCGCTGACTTTTCTTGAAAAAACGAGCGGAACTACTCCTGTTGTGCTTGAACTTTCGAGCTGGCAGCTTGCCGACTTGCACGGAAGAAAGGCTTTAAAACCTCACATTGCGATCATTACGAAAATTATTCCTGACCACCAGAATTTTTATCATTCGATGCTTGCCTATGTCGCAGACAAAAAACTGATTTACGCTGACCAGACTAAGAACGACTTTACGATTCTTGATTTTGATGACGATGCGGCTTGTGATGGCGGAACTTTGATTGACAACTGGGGAAATATTTTTGCAAAAGAGACAAAGGCCCAGGTTTTGAGATATTCTAAGTCAAAATTGCCGGAAGGCGTTTTTGGTGTATGGCAGGATAAGAACGGAAATGGAATCTGCCGTCTGCCGGAAAAACTTTTGAGCCGTTATGCGCAAGGGCACGGAAAAACAACTGACACAATTTTGAAGGAACTTGTTGTTCCTGGAAAACACATGCGTCTTAATGTTTTAAATGCCGCCCTTGTTCTTGAGCTTATGGGTGTTGCTCCAGAGCAGACTGTCGAGATTTTGGGAAAATGGCACGGAATTGAACATCGCCTTGAATTTTTTCATTCGTACACGGTCAAATATAAGTCGGGAAATTCCTGTGTCTTTAGATTTTACAACGACAGTGCGGCGACTGTGCCAGAAGCGGCGGCGGAAGCAACCCAGGCTTTTGGAAAACCTGTTGTTTTTTTGACTGGCGGAACGGACAAGGGACTTGATTTGAGTCCTGTTGCCGATGCGATTTCTAAAAATACGGCTTTTAAACCTTCTTCGATTTATATGCTTGAAGGAAGTGCCAGCGACAAGATGATCTGCGATTTTAACAGGGCGAATATTTCGTTTAACGGACCTTTTAAAAATCTTGATGAAATGCTTAAGTCTCTAAAAGCCGATATTTTGTCAAAAAATTGTTCTGGCGAAAAAGTGGTGGTTTTTAGTCCGGGCTCTACGAGTTTTGGAATGTTTACAAACGAATTTGATCGCGGAAATCAGTTTAAGGCAAAAGTTCGCGAGATTTTTATATAAACGTAAGACAAGTCCTGGAGAAAATAACAGCTATGAAAAATACCGGAAAACTGCATGTAAATCTTATCGCCCTTGATTTGGACGACACTCTTTTGAACGACGAGCGCAAGATAAGCGACAAAAACGTCGAAGTCTTAAAGCGATGCGCCCAGCGCGGAATTTACGTTGTTTTGTGTTCTGGCAGGGCAGAAGACGGAATCAAGCCTTTTGTAAGCAGACTGAATATTGCTGCCTTGGAAAGCGGAAAATATGTAATTGCAATAAACGGTTGCTCTATTTTTGACATGCACAAGCGCATTCAGATTTACAAAAAAACTGTGAGTGGCGAAGTCCTTTTGGAAGCGCATAAAATTGCTGTTAAAGAAGGTTTTGAGACAGAAGTTTATTCTGACGGCAAGGTTTTTTACAGCAAAAAAACGGACTGGACCTTGCGTGATGTCAAAATGTGCGGATTAAATGGTGAAGAAGCTCCCGATTTTGAAAAATTTTTGCTCGAAAACCAGAATTCATTTTTTAAAATGCTGATTCCCGGAGAACCTGAAAAAATTCAGGAACTGCAAAAAAAATTGAAGGCCAGCCTTGGTGAAAAAGCTGTAATTTTTACGAGCAAACCTTATTTTTTGGAAATTTTGCCACCAGATTGTGGAAAAGGCGAGGCGATTGAATGGCTTTCTTCTTTTATTGGCATTGACCACAGCACGACTCTTGCTTTTGGCGACAGCATGAATGACGAAAGCATGATTGAAAAATGCGGTTACGGAGTTGCAATGCTGAATGGAAACGAACACATAAAAAATATTGCGGATTTTGTGACGGAAAAAACAAACAACGATGACGGTGTTGCAGATTTTATAGAAAAATATATTCTTTAAATTTTTGTTGATTAAGATTTTGATTATTTAAAATGAAATGGGCGTCTAAAGACATTTTTATCTTTGGACGCCCATTTTTTGTTGTCAATACTTAATTACTTTTTCCATGGATTTTTGCGGATAAATGTTTCATCGCGCTCGTATCCTACGGAGATTATTCCGACTGGAGTTTTGCAGTAGTCTTCGATAAATTCAACATATTCGCGTGCTTCTTTTGGAAGTTTTGAATATTTGCGGATTTCTTTGAGGGATTTTTTCCATCCTGTAAATTTCTGGAGAACAGGTTTTGCGTTTTCCATGTCTTCAACATTTGCTGGGAAATCTGTTACGATTTTTCCATTGATGTCGTAGGCAATGCAGGCTTCAATCTGTTCCATTGGATCGTAAATGTCGAGGTGTGTCAAAACAAGGCTGTCGATTGAGTTTACACGGCAAGCATAGCGCAATGCAACAAGGTCGAGATAACCGCAACGGCGTGCTCTTCCTGTTGTTACACCATATTCGCGTCCAGTGTCGCGTACTTTGCGGCAAAGCTCGCTTTCTGCTTCGTCCGAATCGTTGAATTCTGTCGGCATAGGACCGTTTCCTACGCGTGTTTCGTAGGCCTTAAAAACACCTAAGATTTTGTCTAAATCATGAGGACCGATTCCGCACCCTGTTGCGGCTCCAGCAGAGCATGAAGCTCCTGAAGAAACATAAGGATATGTTCCTGAGTCAATGTCGAGCATTGCTCCCTGCGCACCTTCAAAAAGAATGTTGCTTTTGCGGTATTCGTACATTTTTTGAGTAAGGTCAACGCGCATTTTGATAAGCTGGTCTTTGTATTTGTTGATGAATTCTAAATCTTCGCCTTCAAATTCATCCATTTTCTGTTTCCAGTCGAGGTCTGCAAGACGAATGCCGTCGCGCTGTGATTTTTCTGAATATGCGATTCCGATTCCGCGACCTGTTGTTCCGATCGGGCGTTTGCGCTGAGAATCGCGTTCTTTGTCCATTTTTCGATAGCGTGGAAGAATGATGTGCGCACGGTCAGAAATGAAAACTCGTCCTTCCCAGTTGATTCTGTTGTCTTTGAGCATCTGGAGTTCGTTAAAAAGTGCTTCTGGATCTATAACCATTCCAGCACCCAAAAATACAGATTTGTTTGGATAAAGAATTCCGCTCGGAACCTGATGAAGTGCAAACTGTTTTCCGTCAACTACGATTGTATGACCAGCATTTGGACCGCCTGCGTAGCGAACAACGTATTCAGCATCTTCGGCAAGGTAATCAACGATTTTGCCTTTTCCTTCATCACCCCACTGGGCACCAATTACAACGACCTTCATAAAAAGCTCCTGCAAAACAAAAAACTAAATTTGTGTCGCCTCTGCAAGGGGTTCTCACAAACGGCACTAATTTTATCATAAAAAAAGTTCTTATTCAATTAAACAAGACATTAAATGGGCGTAACAGGAAAAGGCTGTGTTGTTTTGCCTGTACGCCACTTAAAATCAGTTTTTTTCTCGCAGTTCTACGCGGCGGATTTTGCCAGAAATTGTTTTTGGAAGGTTTTCGACAAATTCGATTATGCGAGGATGTTTGTATGCCGCCGTCTTTGACTTCATAAACTCAAAGAGTTCGAGTTTTAGTTCTTTTGTAGGTTCAAAACCTTTGTTTAAAACAACGGTTGCCTTTATTGCCTGGCCGCGTTTTTCGTCTGGAACGCCAGTTACCGCGCATTCAAGAATTGCTGGATGCAAAAGAAGTACGCTTTCCACTTCAAAAGGGCTTACTCTGTAGCCGGAAGTTTTTATTACGTCGTCTTTGCGTCCTATAAACCAAATGTAGCCGTCTTCGTCGTAATACGCAACGTCGCCGGTGTAATAGTCGTCTCCGTTAAATACTTTTTTTGTCTGTTCTTCATTTTTGTAGTAGCCGGAAAAAAGTCCTGTCGGGCGCTGACCGTGCAGGTGGAGGACAATCGAGCCTTCTTCGTTTGGAGGGCATCTTGTTCCGTCTGGCCGGACAATTTCCAAATCATAGCCAGGAGCCGGTTTTCCCATTGAGCCTGGTTTTATTTTCATTCCAGGAAAGTTCCCTGCAAGAACAGTGGTTTCTGTCTGGCCAAATGCTTCGTGCATTTCGAGACCTGTTGCTTCGTAGACTTTTTCGTAAAGTTCTGGAGGAAGAGCTTCGCCGGCCGTCACAATGTGCTTTAAGGCTGACAAGTCGTATTTTTTTATGTCGGCTTTAACCATGAAGCGGAAAGTTGTCGGTGGCGCACAGAAAGTTGTAACTCGGTATTTTGAAATAATTTCTATTGTTTTTGACGGCGAAAAAGTTGTCATGTCGTAAACCATTACCGCAGAACCGCAGATCCATTGTCCGTAGATTTTTCCCCACATAGCCTTTGCCCAGCCGGTTTCTGCGACCGAAAGATGAAGCCCTCCGTCCATAACGTTCTGCCAGTATTTAGCAGTAACAATGTGCGCGAGAGGGTAGGTAAAGTTGTGCTGAACCATTTTTGGGTTTCCGCTTGTGCCGGAAGTAAAGTAAACGAGCATTGTGTCGCTGTTTTCTGTCGGGCGGTCGCTTTCTGAATCAAAATCTTCAGCTTTGAAATTTTCAATTTCGTCGTAATAACTGAGCCAGCCGTCGCGATTTTTTCCGACTGTTACAATATTTTTGACCGTCGGTGAATTTTTGAGGGCAGATTCAATTCTTGTCTGAACTTCGTCATCTTCGTACGAAACTATCATTTTGATTTCGGCGGCATTTGTCCGGTATTCAATGTCTTTTGTTAAAAGCTGGTTTGTTGCAGGAACGGCAATTGCTCCGATTCTGTGCAGAGCAAGCAGAAAAAACCAGAATTCGTAGCGGCGGCGCAAAATAAGCATAACTGTGTCGCCTTTTTTTATTCCGTGGAGCTTCAAAAACTTGGCAGTCTGTTTTGAACGTTCCGAAATTTGGCTGAAAGTAAAATGATGGCTTTCGAGAGTGTCGTCGCACCAAACCATTGCAAGCTTTGAAGGAACAGTTTGCGCATAGCGGTCTACAATGTCGTAGGCAAAATTGAAATTTGCTGGAATTTTAAGTTTAAAATTTTTCTTTAAATCTTCGTAATCAGTGTATACTGTCTCGTCCTGAACGAAATCTTTGTAAAAGTTCATTTTTTAGTCCTAAAAATATATTGAAATATGTGTTCTTTTAATTAGACACGGAATTTTTTTAAAGGTTGCAGAAAAACTTATTTATTTACAGCTTTTATGATTGAATCGATGTTTTTTACGATTGATTCTGCAATTTCCGGTTTGTTCATCGTGTAAATGTGAATTCCGCGGATTCCGTTTGAAATTAAATCTATAATCTGGTCGGTGGCATAAGCGATTCCCGCCTGCCTCATAGCTTCGCTGTCGTTCCGGAAACGGTCGCAAAAAGACAGGAGTTTGCGCGGAATGTATGCATTTGAAAGGTCGACCATTTTGCTTACTTGGTTTGCGTTTGTAATCGGCATAATTCCTGCCAGAACAGGAACGTGGATTCCTGCGGACTGGAGGCGATACAAAAATGAATAAAGCATATCGTTGTCAAAAATCATCTGCGTAGTCAAAAAATCGACTCCAGCTTCGACTTTGTGTTTTAAGTTTTCGATATCTGTGTCGCGGTTTGCGCTTTCCGGATGTCCTTCTGGATAACATGCGCCTCCTACACAAAATCCGTTTTGCTTTAAGAGCGAAACAAGGTCGGAAGCGTGGAAAAATCCTGAAGGAAAAAGGTTTTCGCCTTCAAAAGCGTCTTTTGGCAAATCTCCGCGCAATGCAAGCACGTTGTTTATGTTTTTTTGTTTGAGGGTTTGAATCGTCTGTAAAAGCTGCTCTTTTGTCGAGCGGACGCAAGTTAAGTGGGCAAGAGATGCTGTTCCTGAATTTTCGACAGCCTGTGCAAGGTCAGAAGTGTTTGTCTGTGTTGAACCGCCTGCTCCGTACGTTATTGAAATAAAATCCGGCTTGAGAGAACTTAAAGAAAGCGCAGTTTTTTTTACCGAATCAAAAGCCTCCTGTTTTTTTGGAGGAAAAATTTCAAAAGATATAGTAACTTTTTTAGATTTTAAGATTTCGCTGATTTTCATGTTTTTTAAGTTTAACAGAAAAAAGTTTTGTAATCTATATTTTGGAAAAATCTGTGTTTTGTGGAAAAAAATTGCGTCAGGGGCTGTTAGCCGCGAAAGCGGTTCGGACGCGCTTGCGCGGCTGAACGGAAAAATTGCGCGGCAATTTTATAACGCAAAGACCCGGCGGGCTGTCCTGGCAAGGTCAGCCCGGACGCCCGAAAGTTAAAATTCGCTCTGATTTTCTTCCAGCTGCCTTAAAATTGCGGAATCCATTTTTATGTGAAGGTTTTTTTCGTTGGAAGGCAGGACTAGACCTTTTGGTCCGTTTTTTGCGCGGCGAAGGTGCTTGACCTGTGTGTAATAGAGGTCGGCTTCTGCGTTTTTGCGCGCCTTTGAGTAATAAACTGCAAGGTTTCCGGCTGTAAGCATAATTTCGAGAGGAACTGTTTTTTCTGACCTTGCCTTTATAAAGACATAGCCTCCAGGATAATCGCGCGTATGAAACCACAAATCTGCTCCTTTTACATAATGGCGCAAAAGCTCATCGTTTTCTGTGGCATCGCGTCCAACAAGAATTGTCCAGCCTTTTAATTCGTAAGAAAGTCCCGGTCGTTCGCTCTGTTCCTGTTGCCGCGGTTTTTGTTGTTTGCGCAGGAGCTGTTCGAGTTTGACGGGATTTTTTTCTGCGAGCATTGAATTGTATTTTTGGTCGAGTTCGGAAATTTGTTTTTTTGAGAGGAGTATGTCGTGCTCCAAATCTTCGAGACCGTGGCTTTGTTTTTTGTAAGTTTCGTAGTATTTTGCGGCGTTTTCGTGCGCTGATTTTTTCGGGTCGATTTTAATATGGACTTTTTTGCCGTGTTCAAAGTCTTCGCAATCGAGGTAGCCGGAAGAAGCCTGTCCGTTTGTAAACATATAGCTGTAGGAAAGAATTAAATCTCCCCAGTGTTTCCATTGTTCCGCATTTAAAAAATCGCTTCGTTTTTGCTCAAGTTTTTCGAGCGCGTTTTCGAGCCTCGTTTTGTGTGAATTATACCATTTTTCTGCCTGTTCGAGCAGTTTTTCGGTCGAAGTCCGTGAAGCGTTTTGAGAATAAAATAGATCGACTTTTTCGTTAAATGAAAGGTCTTGCGAGGTTTGTCCGCTATTTTTTTTATCTTTTAAGCTTTTAAAATTTTCCGAAGAATTTTGAATTTCATTAAAATCGCGGACTGGAAATTTTTGAAGGCTGAGTTTTTCTTCTTCAAATTTTTCTTTTTCCGTCAAATTTTTAATTTCCGGCAAAACGAGGATTTCGCCCGAAATTTCGCCTTTTGCTGGACGTCGGTAAAAACTGTCAAAAATTACATTTTCTTTATTGCATAAAAAAATGTTTCCTGCGTTTGACCAAAGTCTTATGTAAAGATTTAATTCTTCAATTCCGTCTTCGTCGGTCTGGATTTTTTTCTTTTTTGCAAATTTTTCTTGGGCGGCAGGCATTACGTAAACTGGACCTTCGCGGTATGTTGAAATTTTTATAATCCGCTCTTTGCCGAGTTGTCTGCATTCCGTAATTTTTGCGCCTTTTATTCTTGAGCGAAGAATTTCGTTAAAACGCAGAGGTTTTTCGTTTTTGGGAATTTTTCTTTTTACTTCGTTGAGCCTACATCCGCCTGCGGCCAAGCAGATAAAAACTGTTTTTGGAACACCGGGTTTGTAAGTATAAAGCGCAATAGAATCAAATGAAGGTTGTACAATTTCCTGAATAAATGAACCTGTCAAATCCAGTTCTTTTAAGATTAAATCGATTTCGTTACAGTTAAGAGACATAAAAGGAGGTTTTTTGTTTGAAAAATATCTAAAACTTTTATTGCCGCACAGAAAAAATGTACGGCAATAAGTATTTGAGCTTAAGAAACTACATTTTTTTTTGAGTCTCAAACGCTCTGGAATTTATTTTTTAAATTTTGCTTCGAATTCTTCGAGAACTTTTTCTGGAGCTGGACGCGCATCGATGTCTACGAGGTTTCCTTTTTCCTTGTAAAAATCAATGAGCGGAGCAGTAGATTTTCTGTAAACTATGAGTCTGTTCTGAATTGATTCTGTTTTGTCGTCGTCGCGGGTGTAAAGTTCTCCTCCACATTTGTCGCATTTTCCTTCAACTTTTGGCGGATTGAACTTAACGTGGTACATCTGTCCGCAGTCTTTGCAGCATACGCGACCACCAAGACGTTCAACAACAGCTTCGTCTGCAATATCGAAGTTTACGGCAGCGTCGATTTTTGCAAAAGATTCGAGTGCTTCTGCCTGAGGAATTGTGCGTGGGAAACCGTCCAAAATATAACCGTTTGCTGTGTCTGGCTGAGAAAGTCTATCTTTTACAAGGCCGATTGTAATTTCATCGCTTACCAAACCGCCAGCGTCAATAATCGCCTTTGCTTTTTTGCCAAGTTCAGTTCCGTTTTTAATGTTTTCGCGGAAAATGTCGCCTGTCGAAATGTGTGGAATGTTAAAAGCCTTTGCTGCTTCCTTTGCAAGAGTTCCTTTTCCAGCTCCTGGAGGTCCTAAAAAAATAAAATTCATCGTTTTCTCCAAAAAAAATATTGTAAAATGGGCGTTCCCTCACTTGCGTTCGGGGCGTGCGTTACGTTGCTCGGTAACCCTCGGCCTCCTCGGTCGCACAACAAAGTTGCGCTCCCTGCGGTGGCTGGCTTTGCCACAACTCCATGCACTAACGCTTTTCTAATATATCAAAAAATCTTCCTAACTTAAAGACCTTTTTTTTGCGCTGTGTCTGCCTGAATTTTTACCGTCAAAAATTCAATTGTCGTATTCCAGTTAAAAAGCGTGTTTTGGCAGGCAGCGGTCAAAAGATTTTTGATTTTTGCCAAATCTTCCGTTCCGATTTCTCTTGCCATTGCCGAACCGTAAGAAGAGTTTTCTGCATCGAACCAGCGGTTTATTTCTGTTTCTGTAATCCGCCTTTTTTCTGTAATCACTTTTGTTGCAGATTTTACACAAAATCCCTGTTCTTCAAAGGCGGCTTTTACTGAATTTTCGTTCCAGGCAAAAAGTGGATTTTCTTCGTTGCCAAAAAATTCTTTTTCGGCATTTTCCATTTTTTTTAAGATTCCTTCGTAAGCGTTTCTTGTGCTTTCTGTCAGAATCTGGTTGTAAATCAATTCCCAGATTTTCTGTCCTTTTGAAGGAATTCTTTGTGAAATTACAATCTGCTGTCCGTCTGCTACAAGGTTTTGCGGAAGATTTTTGAGTGCGCTTGCAAGAACGTCCACACTGTCCTGGCAGTTAAATGGATCTCTAAAGAAAATCCTGTCAAAAATCATTCCGTTTTCGTTGTATTCTTCAAGAATTTTTGCAAAAACCTGCATGCTCAGGTAATTTTCGAGGCTTTCCGGTCGGAGTTTTAAAACAGGGCGGTCCAAATCGTCCAGTGTGCGGCCATATTGTTCAAGAATTTCAAGTCCGCGCAGGTTTGAACAAAGTCCAGCCGTTACGCCTTCTGGAGTTTTTCTGCTTACTTCCCAAATTAAAAGTCCGTCGTCCGCATTCCAGACAAGGCTTCTTGTGTGCCGGCTCAAATCTGCCAGTTGAATCATTGCGTTGCGGATCGTCGTAAGAATTTCCGCCCGATTGGAGTCGAGCCTGCTTTTCCAGGATTTGTCCGCACGGTCGAGAGCTGTTTCACGGCGCTCGTTTTTTGGAGTAAAAGTCAGATTTTCTGGTTTTGTGGTCGAGCTTTTGTCAAAGTTTTTATTTATCCACCATTCACCGATTGGATTGTCAAAGTCTGTTGCAAAATGAGGTAGAGGATGCATTCCGCACGAAACGTCAGATTCTGGTTTTTCGGGTTCAATTCCTTCCAAAATTGCAGAAATCTGAATTTCCCGGCGGCTCAAGACGTCTTCTTTTATTTTTGCTTCGTATCCTTGGGATGTTGGCGTGTAAAAGACTCTTCCGACAAGTTCCGACGGAAGATACTGCTGCGCAACCCAGTGGTCGCGGTAAGCGTGCGGATAAAGGTATCCGTTTCCGTGTCCAAAGCCTTCTGCATCGCGCGAAGAATCCCTTAAGTGGTTTGGAACTTCGGCATCTTCTTTTTCAACGCTCGAAAGCGCGTCAAAAAATGCCATGCTCGAATTCGATTTTGGGCAGGTCGAAAGATAGAGCGCTGCGTGAGCCAGAAAATACCGTCCTTCTGGAAGCCCGACGCGGTCAAAAGCCTGGGCGCAGTTTTCGACAATGCAGACTGCGTTTGGGTCTGCTAATCCTGTGTCTTCGCAGGCAGAAATCAACATTCTCCTGAAAATAAAATGCGGATCTTCTCCGGCGCGCACCATTCTTGCAAGCCAGTACATTGCCGCATCTGGATCTCTTCCGCGCAATGATTTTATAAATGCGGAAATTATGTCGTAGTGATAGTCGCCGTCGCGGTCATAAAGAACAACTTTTTTTTGAATCGATTCCTCTGCGGTTTCTTTTGAAATAAAAATTGTCGAACCCCAGGCTGGAACAGGATTTGCGTTGAAAGGGTCCCATTTTTCTGGCGTTGTTTCTACGGCAAGTTCCAATGCATTTAAAAGAGAGCGTGCGTCTCCGTTTGCAGTGTCCACGAGATGCTCAAGAGCGCCTTTTTCAAATTCGACGTTCCAGTGTCCGTATCCGCGTTCAACTTCGTTTAAGGCAAAATTTGCGGCTTTAAAAAGGTCATCTTTTGTGAGCGGTTTTAATTGAAAGACACGACTTCTCGAAACAAGGGCTTTATTTACTTCAAAAAACGGATTTTCTGTTGTTGCGCCGATTAAAATAATAGTTCCGTTTTCTACCCAAGGCAAAAGAGCGTCCTGTTGAGCCTTGTTCCATCGGTGAACTTCATCAACGAACAGAATTGTACGTTTTCCGTAAAGTTTAAAATAATCGTCTGCCTGTTTTATTGCTGAGCGAATTTCCGCGACTCCAGTCAAAACGGCATTTAGCGTAATAAAGTTTGATTTTGTGTGATTTGCAATTACTCTTGCAAGAGTTGTTTTTCCACAGCCAGGCGGTCCGTAAAAAATTACAGAGGTTAACTGGTCGGCTGCAATTGCACGGCGCAGGAGTCTGCCTTTTCCGACAATATGATCCTGACCGATATATTCGTCCAAATTCCTGGGACGGAGCCTTGCAGCCAAAGGTTCTTTTTGTGTTTTAGAAGCGTCAAACAAATCACTCATAAAGAGAGTTTAGCATAAATCTATTCGCGATTCCACTTTGTCCTTGATGGATAATAAGACCACAAACTTGCATTTTTGCGTGTAGCAGAAGTGCTAGAAGGGTTTCCTTCAAAATTTGATGCAGCATAAATATCTGTGCCTGTATCTGATCTTGTCGGGTCGATTGTCAAAAGTATCGGAACAATGTACGAAGAGGACAGGGTTGAAGTTGCATTTGCAGAGATTGTTGTCGCAGAACCTGTCGGCCTTCCTTCGCTAAGAGCAGTATTGTCTAAACCGCTTGTAGTTCCGAGCAAAAGTTTGTCTTTTGTAACGGCAATGGAACGGATTGCGCTTGAGTCGCAAGATACTGCTGTCCATTTTGAATTTCCGACCGCTCTGTAGTAGACTGTTGTGCTGTTTGCGTAGTAAATCATTGTTGCGTCTGAATTATAAGATTCGTTGGAAGTGATTGCGGCAGAGTCTGTAAAGTAGAAGATGCTTCCGTCAAAAGTTGAAACTCCGTTTGCACTTGAGTAGATTGAAGTTAAATTGTCGCCAGACGTAAAATTATATTCACTGCTTTCTTCTATTAAGGTTGCTTTTCCGCCCTCGAGTTTGTAAATTTTTCCATCGATTCTTATAAAAGCGTAGCGGTTTTTGTTTTTTGGAGTATTTGTACAGAAAATCGATGAAGCCGAACTTATTTCGCTTGTGATTGATTTATCGTCAAAAGTAACAGTCTGCCAGACTGCGTCTTTTTTTGAAGTGTCGAGGTATTTTAATTCTCTTGAAATTTCTTCCATCTCGCCGTCGTTTGTAACTTCTTTTACAATTGACGAAAGAGAATAGATTTCTCCCTTGCGGTTTGCGGCAAGTCTTACATAATTATTGCCTGGTCTTGAAGTCGTGAGCCAATGTCCGTGTTCGGAAGTTGTGTAGTCTGTCGGATCAGTTGCGTCTGCCACGTATGTTCCGTTATTTTTTACGGCTTTGGTTATATCTTTTTTCCATACTACAGGGTTTGCCGACAAATAAAGATATTCTTTTGAATCAGATTTGTCGGTTACGCGGATAAGAGAATGAACCGTACCTTGAATCTGTGCGTCCGAAAGTTTTACTTCTTCGCGGATTGTGTCAAAAACTACACCGTTGCATGAAGTAAAAACTGAGATGGCAGAAAATATAAATACTGAAATTATGCTTTTTAAAAGTTTTTTCATTTTTTTTATTTCCGTTTTTTAGAAGTGGTATCTTGCTGCTATTACGACAGAAGAAAAATTGCCGTGGTCGTTGTTTTCTGAATCTTCATACCACTGAGGCAGATACATAAAATTTCCTTTTATGCCGAACGACCAGCTTGGAGTTACGCGGTAAAAAATTCCTGCTTCTGGTTTGAGTGTAAGTCCTGGAAAATACGTGCGGTTAAGATAACTTTCGACAGCCGCTCCGATTCCCATTGTGATTGGAAATTCAAATTTTTTTATAGTTGGCTGTACGGTAAAGCAAAATACGAACGGTACGTAAGTGAACATATTTTCGCCGATTGTCGGATTGTATCCAAAACTTACATCGAGACCAACTGCAAACCATGAAGTTAAAAATCTGTGGTAACCGATTGTTCCAGCTCCTCCAGTCGAAAGCTGACCTTCGCGGTAGAGTGGAAAATCGCCGCCGAAATTGAGCGGAAATGTTACCATAAGTCCAATATTTATGAATTGATCGCCAGGTTCGTTCATTCTATATTCAACGGCAAATCTGTCATCATCTTCGTCTTGTTCCTGACAAAAAACCGCAGTTGAAAATAAAAAAACAGTGCAACAAATTGCAATGAATTTTTTCATCTTATGCTCCAAATTTAATAGAAAAATTGCTAAAAAATATATATAGTTTTACCGAAAAGATTAACCTAATAAGGCTTTTTTTTCAATATTTAATTAACAGTACAAAAACCGTCTTTGTGCCGCTAGGTTACGAAAAATTTTACGGAGTTTTTGGAGGTAAAAAATGAGTGCTCAAATCATTGATGGAAAACAGATTGCGCTTGAAGTTCGTGCTGGTGTTGCAGAAAAAGTTGCCGCATTAAAGGCAAAAGGAATAACGCCTTGTCTTGCCGTTATTCTTGTTGGAGAAAATCCTGCATCAGTAAGTTATGTAACTGGAAAACGCAAGGCACTTGCAGAAGCCGGCATGACCGACCGCTCCGAAATTTTACCAGAAAATACGACAGAAGAGGAACTTTTGGCTTTGATTGACAAGCTGAACAAAGACAGTTCTGTTCATGGAATTTTGGTTCAGTTGCCTTTGCCTAAGCACATTGATGAAGATAAGGTGATTATGGCAATTAGTCCTGAAAAAGACGTTGATGGTTTTCATCCAGTGAATGTTGGAAAAATGGTAATTGGAAAAAAGGCATTTTTGCCTTGCACACCGCACGGAATTATTGTTTTGCTCAAGAGAATGGGAATCGAAACTTCTGGAAAACATGCCGTTGTGATTGGACGTTCAAATATTGTCGGAAAACCTGTAACTCTTTTGCTTGCAAGACGCGAAACAAACTGTACAGTTACAATGTGCCATACTGGAACAAAAAACATGGCAGAAATCGTAAAACAGGCTGATATTATTGTTGCCGCTTCTGGACATCCGCATACAGTAACTGCCGACATGGTAAAAGAAGGAGCGGTTGTAATCGATGTAGGCGTAAACAGAATTCCAGATGCGACAAAGAAGAGCGGTTTCCGCTTGATTGGCGATACTGATTTTGAAGCAATAAAAGAAAAAGCAAGCTTTATAACTCCAGTTCCAGGTGGCGTAGGCCCAATGACAATCGCCATGCTTATGTACAATACTCTTGAGGCAGCGGAAAACGCTGCCGGCGTAAAATAAACGAGAATTGCGAAGCAATTGTCGGCGGGTTGTAGCGAAGCGGAATCCCGCCAATACTCTTGAGGCAGCGGAAAACGCTGCCGACGTAAAATAAACGAGAATTGCGAAGCAATTGTCGGCGGGTTGTAGCGAAGCGGAATCCCGCCAA
This sequence comes from Treponema berlinense, assembly GCF_052273165.1. Taxonomy (GTDB): domain Bacteria; phylum Spirochaetota; class Spirochaetia; order Treponematales; family Treponemataceae; genus Treponema_D; species Treponema_D berlinense_A. The sequence goes on from NZ_DAVZIU010000033.1 coordinate 18,159, forward strand.
TACTCTTGAGGCAGCGGAAAACGCTGCCGACGTAAAATAAACGAGAATTGCGAAGCAATTGTCGGCGGGTGGAAGCGAAGCGGAA
>NZ_DAVZIU010000034.1:0-16104 GCF_052273165.1 Treponema berlinense
CTAGTGGCGGCGGTACAGGACGCACTTTGCACCCAGATAACATGGCTGCAGGTCCTGCTTCTTACGGATTTACAGATACTTTGGGCCGCATGCACTCAGACGCTCAGTTCGCAGGTTCTTCTTCAGTTCCGGCGCACGTAGAAATGATGGGCTTTATGGGAATGGGCAACAACCCTATGGTCGGCTGCACAGTAGCATGCGCTGTAGCAGTTGCAGGTTCATTCTAAAAAAGTTTAGAATAAAGTAAAAAGAGCGTCGATTTTGACGCTCTTTTTTTATGCCAGAAAATTGTGGATGGCTCATGGGCGTGCATTTTTGCCAGATGTTTGTAAAACTGGAAATTGTCTTTTTGAAAAAAAAATGGCGCCACGTATGGCGCATAAAGACACTTAACCGACAAGAGCGAAGCTGTTGTCAGCTCATGGACGTGCACTTTTGGTTAATAGTCTAAAGATAAAAAAATATAGTATAATTATCTAAAATGAATAATGCGAAGGTAACTTTTGTAAAAAAAGATATTCAAAACAGATTTAATATTTCTCTTGCAACTGTAAACAACTGGATAAAGACAGGTGTAATTCCAGCGCCAAAAGACGGGTATTATACAAAGGATATTTATTCAGCATTGGTAAAATCGATAGAAATAGATTCGTTGCGCTTACAATCAAGAGCAAATCGTTCTAATCAGAATTCTTCAGATGTTATATTTTTAGGAATAAAAGATAAAAAACGAAAAGGACTTCTTCTAAATCTTGTTGAAACATTTAAAAAAAGTTCTCTTTCTATTCAAGAAGCTACGGCTTGCCTTGGAAAACAACTTCTTATAAATAATGATTTATACTCAGAAAATTCAGAAATTTTTTCAAAAATAAAAGAGATATATAACGGTATAAATATTTTTAAAAATTTTAATATCGAAAATAAAAATGATGACATTTTAGGGGCATTTTATCAGTCTGTTCAAAGTATTTCCTGTAAATCAAAAGCCGGAGCTTTTTATACACCTTCTGAAATTCTCACTTCTATAAAAATTCCTGTAAATGCAAAAGTTTTAGATCCTTGTTGCGGAAGCGGAAGTATTTTGATAAATACTCTTTCAAAAAATCATAATCCAGATAATATTTATGCCTTTGATATAGATGAAATTGCATTGCTGATTTGTCATATAAATCTTATTTTGTTTTTTAACAATTCTTTTATTTCTCCACATATTGAAAAACATGATTTAATTTTTTCAAATGAAATTGACTTATTTTCAAAAAATGATGAAAAGTATGATTTTATTGTTACTAATCCGCCTTGGGGAAGTAAACTTTCAAAACAACAAAAAGATTTACTGTTGTCTAGATATCATTTTTTGGAGACAACGGAAGTTTTTAGCATTGCATTGTATAATTCACTAAAAAAATTGTCTGAAAATGGAAAATTAAATTTTTTTCTTCCGGAATCTATTTTAAATGTTGCGAGCCATAAAAATATAAGAAAAATTTTATTGAATAGTCATCGAAATATTGAAATTTTTCCATTGGGAATGGCTTTTAAGGGCGTGCAGTCTGAGTGTGTACTTTTAAAACTTTCTGAAATTATGGAAAATGAAAGTCAGATTATTGTCAAAAAGGACAAAAAATATAAACTTAATATAAAAAATATAACTTCCCCAAATTACTTAATTTCTTACAATATTTCCGAAGTTGACGAAAAAATCTTGAATAAAATTTATTCTTTAGGTCCTAAAAGGCTTTCTGAGAATACAAACTTTGCTCTAGGCATTGTAACAGGCAACAACAAAAAATATCTTCACGAAAAAAAAATGAATGATGATGAACCTGTTTTTAGAGGAAAGGATATACTTCCGTATATGTTAAAATCTCCCGAAATTTTTATAAAATTTACACCAGATGTATTTCAGCAGGTTGCTCCTATAACGATGTACCGCTCAAAAAAAATTGTTTATAAATTCATTTCTGACAAAATAGTATGTGCGATAAATGATGGAAATTTAGTTTTAAACAGTGCTAATATAATCATTTCTTATGATTATCCGATGGAAATTCTTGTATGCCTTTTTAATAGTCCTGTTTATACGTTTATTTATCAGAAAAAATTTAACTCAAAGAAAGTTTTAAAGCAGCATTTTCAAGATTTTCCTTTGCCAATATTGGATTATGATTTAAGCAGAGAATTTAATGAAGTTTATTTTGGTATTTTAAATAATACAAAAAAACAGGAAGATGCTGATAAAATAATTTGTAGTTATTTTGAAATTTCTAAAATAGAATACGATTACATAAAGGAGAGTGTTTATGGAAATTCTTGAAAATGAATTGGAAGTTTTGATTTCAAAATTAAAAAATGCAGATGATTTTCGTTCTGAAATTGAAAATATTCAAAATGTATATCCTTTTAATCGATATGAATATATTATAACAAAACTTGTTGAAGAAAAAATTCTTTCTTATGAAGATTACCTTGAATTGAGGACTGATTACATCAATCGAAATTTATATCTCTATGTTTTTGAAATTTCTGCGCCCCGAGGGTTTGGTGATACTTGGGGTTTTAGCCATCTTCTTGCGGTTGAGCCTGAATTGAAACGACCATCAAAAAAAATTGATTCAACTTATAATGGACAGTATGATTTGTATTTGCCATATATGGGCGAAAATATAAAAATTGAAGTAAAAGGTTCTCGTGCGGTTGACAGAAATAAACCAAACGAACCTCTTTATATGAAAGCACTTTCTTCAAACTCGGCAAAAGATTTTCTTATGAATTTTCAGCAGATAAAACCAACTTGTTGTGATGTTATGCTTTGGTTTGCGGTCTATAGAGATTGCGTAAAATACTGGGTTTTAAAAAACAGCGATATATATGATTTGAATTTTTCTCCACAACACAGAAATGCTGAAACTGCAACAAGAAAAAATGATTACAAAAAGACAGATATTTATGAAGGTCAGATAATGATTACCCGTGAAAATATTGGTTCGATACAAAAATTTCAAGTTGATGGACGAGCGCTACGGCGAGCTATTATTGATAAATATGAAGAATAAAAAACTTTTGAAAAAAAAATGGCGCCACGTATGGCGCATAAAGACACTTAACCGACAAGAGCGAAGCTGTTGTCAGCTCATGGGCGTGCACTTTTGGTTAATAGCGGGAATATCCAGCCACCTAGTCCGTTTGCTATGGTTACTGTGGCGACTACGGCTGCGTTTTTTAGGGTAAAGGTTTCTGGTCCAAAGGCTACTCCGTTGTAGAATGAATTTGCTACTGAGTGATCAAATCCTGCAATTATGAACACTGGCACGTAGATAAAAAGTCCGAGTTTATGACCGTTTTTCCAGGTGTCTACCGAAAGAAACATTAAAATCCCGCAGAAAATGCCAGAAATAAACAGTTTTGCGAGCGGAGCGGCTAGTTTTGCCGAATATGCTTTTGACGCTGCTTCTTGGATTGAAGGAAAATACTTTCCGACTGCGATTCCGATTAAAAATGTTGTAAGCTGGTTAAAAAAACAGGTTACAATTACGAGTTTCCATGCTTTTTTGTCTTTAAAATCGTAAGCTAGATAGCCGACTTTTCCTGTGTAAAGGTTGAATCCGTAAATGCAGATTGCAAAAAGTCCGCCACAAAAAAGAAGCGCGCCGAACCATTTTAGTCCTGCTGTTACGCTTGCCATGTAAACGCATCCGCCGATTGAAATAAGAATGCCTGAAAGAATTGCTTTTTTAATTTCGTTTATCATAATACTGTAATTTTAGTAAAAAAAAACTTTTAGGAAAAGGGGAAGCTGAATCGAAGGGAGATGTAGCCCGGATTGTAGCAGCGCGTAGCGTTCGGCTTTTGCCGAATGTAGCGGAAGCGGAACTGCGAAAAGCCGGTTTTTGAGACGATTGTTAATTTTGTTGAAAAAATATTTTTTTTACAAAAAATGTGCTCCAAAATTCAAAATTTTGCGTAAAAAAGGCTGGGTTTGCTTAATTAAGGCCAGAATTTTGCTCTTTTAATTGACTTAAACTATTTTTTTTAAGATTATGGAAGCAGTTAAAATTATGGAAACTAAAAATATTACGCTTTCGCACTTGGCTACCTTGTCAACTGCGGATTTGCTCTCGCTTGCTGATGAATTTGGTATTGATATACCAGAAAATCTGAACAGAAGTTTTGTTATCAGGGAACTTTTGGAAACTGCCGAAGAATTGCAGTCCGAGTCTGAAAACGAAGATATTTCTGAGGTTGAAGGTGAAGCCGAAGTTCCTGAAAAAAAAGAAACTCTGCCCGAAACTTACAACGAAACTGAAATTTGTGCGGTTTTGCGCAATCCTGCCTGGGTTTTTGTTTTCTGGGATATTTCTGCGGCCGATATAGCCCGTCTTAATTCTGATTTTTCTTTTAAATCGCTTTGTCTTCGTGTTTCTTTCTGGGAAAATGCCGATGACGAAAAGCCTGCTGAATCTTTTGACGTTCAGCTCGGAATTTCGGACAGACAGCAGTATGTGCTTTTGTCGCCAGGAAAAAATTTTGTGCGCCTTGATTTGGTCGCTCAATACAGCGGTGGCAAGGAAGACGAAAATCTTGCTGTTTCCAGAAAAATTGAGCTTCCGAAAGGTTCTCCGATTTTGAACTCGCTTCCTGGACGGGAACTTGATGTTGGAGAATTGGTTGAGCTTTCTAATATGAAAGGTCTTTTAAATGCTCATTTTGAAAATCATCGTCAGTCATTTTTATAATTAACGGAGCTGGAGTTAAAAATGTCAGAAAAAAATCTTTCAATTGTTGTCGTTGCGCATCAGCCTTATGTCCGTCATATCTGTAAGGAAGGCGAACTTCCTGGGGCGGAAAATGATATTTTTTTTGGTGCGTTGAGCCAGACTTACGTTCCGCTTGTAAATCTTCTTAATAAACTTGAAGCCGAAAATGTCGAATCAAAATTTTCAATTGTTTTGTCTCCAGTCTTGTGTGCGATGTTGGATGACGAGGTTTTGCAGAGTCAGTATGTTGAATGGCTTGACCGTTGCATTGTTCTTGGTCAAAGAGAAAAAGAAAGACTTGCCTCTTGTCCAGAACTTTTAAAAAATGCTGAAGAACAGCTCGAAAAAATTGTTCAGACTAGAAAAGATTTTGTTGAAAAATACGAATGTAACCTTTTAAAACAGTTTGCTGGTTTTGCAAAGCGCGGAAGAATTGAAATTCTTGCTTCGTGCGGAACTCACGCTTTTTTACCGCATTATGCCGATATGCCTGAAGTTTTGAATGCTCAGGTTGAAACTGGAATTATGTCGCACAGGCACTTTTTTGACCGCGCTCCTGACGGTTTCTGGCTTCCATATATGGGTTACGTAAAGGGAATTGAAAGGACGCTTCGTTCTTACGGAATAAATTACACGGTTTTGGATACTCACGGAATTCTTTTTAGCGAGAATGCGCCCAAAACTGGAATTTTTGTTCCTGACCGTTGCTGGAATTCGCTTGTTGTTTTTGGACGTGATAGCGAAGCTTCGCAGAAAATAAACGGCTGCGAAGGTTTTTCGTCAAATCCGGTTTATAAAAATCAGGAAAAAGACATTGGTTTTGAGCTTGAAGAAAGCGAGCTTGAAGGCTTTTTGCAGCCAGATTCGCCTAGAAGCAATACTTTGTTCCGCTATTGGTCAAAAAAAGATGATTCCGATTCGCCTTATGATTCTAAAAAGGCTTTGGAGCAGGCAAAAATCGACGCTGTCGCTTTTTTAGACGAAGAAAATCAAAAACTCGAAAAAGCTTCAAAACATCTTGAAAATCCTGTCCTTGTCTGCACGATTGAAGCTGCGGCTTTGGGACAATCATGGGCTGAAGGAATGGACTTTTTTGAAGAGGTTTTGAGAAAAAATGCTTCTTCTAAGTTTGTCGCTACTGGCGATATGATAAAAGATCAGTTTAAGCTCGAAAAAATAACGCCTTATCCTTCTGCTGCGAGCGGAACTGGTTATGGCGAAGATCTTTTGGACAGTTCTAACAGTTGGATGTTGCGCTATACAAGAAAAATGTGTGAACGCATGGTCGACCTTTCCGGCCGTTTTCCTGACGACACTGGCTTAAAGGTGAGACTTTTGGTTCTTGGCGCAAAAGAGCTTATGCTTGCGCAGTCTGGAGAACTTGCAAAGATGATTCATTCGGGAGTTTTTTCTGATTTTGCAAGAGAAGCTTTTACAAAGAGCGTTATTGATTTTACTAAAGTTTTTGATGCCCTGGGCTCAAATACTGTGAGTACAGAATGGCTTACAAAACTTGAAAAAGAACACAATCTTTTTCCGTGGTTGAATTACCGCATCTTCTGCCGAAAACAGTAATTTTTTATAAAACAGTCTGCAAGTTCAACGTTTGAGTGAATTTGCAGATTTTTTTATTTAGTTTAATGAACCGAAATTTTTTATTTGGTCGTGGACGTTCAGAAAATCCTGGGCAGCAATTATCGCCTCAATTGCCGGATCAAATTTTATTCCGATTGAAGATGACAGGTTTTTTGCTTCTGTCCATTTTTCAATCGCCTTTTTAATATTTTGCCTGTCGCCCTTTGAATAGAGTTCGATTCCTTCCGTGTATTTTTCGTAAACCATTGCCCTTGTTTTTGAACGTCCCCTGTCTCCGAGCAAGAGCCGCGCCGCAAGGCTTATGTGGTTTACCGGATTGAACGAAGTTGTAAGGTCGAGGGTATAATTTACGTTCATTTTTATGCCTTTTATGTCGAACTGGCTTCCAATGCTAAAACGCGGATTGCCTCCGCTTAGCATAAATCCTGCTTCAAAATCAAAAAAATCCGTAATGTTGATTTCTGCTCCGCTGGCAAACGAAAATTTTTGTGAGGATGAAAAGTTCATTAGGTTTACAGGCTGGCGAAATTCTGTCGTAAAAAGAAGATTTTTGAAGAGTCTGTACGAAAAACCTGCGCTTATTCTTGTCGGAAGCGAATCGTCAAGTTCAAAATTTTTAGAAAAACCTGTAAATGCAAGACCGAGATTGTTGAGTGCTAGTCCAAAATTAAAATTTGGTTCAAAACTGCTGAAATTTTTGAGAAAATTGAACCTTACAAGAATTCCAAAATCCGCCATAAAGCCGAGAGCCGACTGTTCAAGTCCTGAGCCACTTTTTATTTTGTCTGTCTGATTGTCTGCATAATCTGGCATATTTCGCCACGAGGCGCGCACCGTGTAACCTGCGGCAATTCCCTTAAAATTGTATCCCGCTATAAAATTATACGCCATGTTGAACGCGAGAGAAGTTTCTGAGTAATAGTTTCCTGCAAGCTTGTCGCCAAAAAGGTTGTATTCTGTAAACGGAACATAAAAACATTTTAACTGGAGTCCCATTCCGAGATTGTTGAATCTCATGCTTCCTTCCAATGTTTCCATTGCCGAGTCTGCAATCCAAGAGTTGTGAAAAAATGCGATCTCTGAATTGCTCAAAACTGCCGAACCTGCTGGATTGTAGTCAAAAAAATTGATGTCATCGCAAAGGCCTGTTATTGCCGTTCCTAAACTTTCTGAGCGTCCTCCAGTTGGAATATTGAGCGAACGAAAAACTGTGGTCCCTTCGTTGCTGTCAGAAAAAGAGCCAAAGACATCACTTAATTTTGAATTGACGTCTTTAAGATCGAGCGCAAAAACGCAAAAAGGCGCAGTTACGGCGTTAAAAACCAGAGTGGCGAGAAAAATAAATGCTTGTTTTTTTGCGAAATGCTGTTTTTTTTGCATAAATTTTGTGTCAGTATGAATTGAATCCTGTTTTTGAATGTTGAATTTCTTAATCAATTTATCGAAAAATCTGTTTCAATATTCAAAAAACTGCCGTTCACTTTATTCTAATTTAAATTTCGGTTTTTTACCTTTATTGCATAAGAAATAATACCGAAAATATTAAAAATTGGTACGCTTTAAATTTTTCGCCGGCATTTTTATTTTTTCTCTTTTTGCTGTTCCGCTTTTTTCTCAGGAAAATACTTCTTTGCAGGAATCGTTTTTGGAGAAAAAAGTTCTTTCGCTTTCGGAAATTGACCTGCTCATAAAAAAAAATGAATATTCTTCCGCTCTTGAAGCGCTTTCTGTTTTTATAAAAAAAAATCCTGAACAGTTTGACCGCGCTCAAAAAAGAATTTCGCAAATTATGAAAAAAAGGCTGGATTTTAACGCGCAGGCTTTTGTTCTTGCGGAAAAAATGCAGGAATCGGCCGATTTGAACGATTTGCAGTCTGATGCTCTCGACAGCAAAAAAATGGACATCATCGTTTCCCTTGAAAAAATGGAGCAGAATCCGCCGAAAGAAGCTGTCGATTTTACAAACGATGCCCGCCGCACAATTCGCCTTTCGTATTACATCAACCGTTCAAATTCGATTTTGGCTCAAAGCGCGGAATTTGTCGAAAATGCGGACTTTGATTCGTCAGAAAATTATTTTCTTGCAGCACAAAAATCTTTGGAAGCGCTTTCCCTAAAAACTAAAGATTCTGATGTGGTTTTTGAAGGCGAAAAAGAAATTGCGGTCGTTTATCCGGACGAACTGAATGCAAAAGTCGAAAAACAGATTGAAAAACTTTCTGAACTCAATTCAAACTTAAAGGAACTGCTAAAAAACTGTCAGGAAGATTATAAAAAATACAAATTGGCGGTTCAAAATCTACGTACGGACGAGTCGGAATCTGCGTTGAAAAAACTGAACCTCTCCTTTGAAAAAATTATTCGTGCAAGAAACGAAATTTATTCTTCGGGAAACGAACTTTTATCTCTCGACAGGCGTGCAATCGGACTAAATCCCGGACTTGGCGACACTTCGTACATAACTTTTAGCACTCGGGCGGTTTTTGGATTTGAAAACCTTTCTTCTTCTGGAATTTTGACTGCGGTCGATGCTTTTTTGAGCAGTCGCACCGAAGATTTAAAAAATACGGTTTACGAAGCGATTTTAACTGAATTTTCCCTCATAAACTCTCAATTTGGCTTAAATCCGCGGATTTTTGATTCCAAGATTGAAACTTTTCCGTTCTTTGAACTTGCAGACGGTGCGGCAAAATTTGCATCGCAGGGACAGGAAATTTATTCTTTTTACAAAAAAATTGACGGCGGCGATTTTTCTGGTTTTGAAAAATACAAGGATTCTCTTTTCTTTATTCAAAATTTTTCGGCAAAAAATTTAAAAAATGCCATTGTTCTTGCTCAAGGCGTTGCTGACAAAAATCTTGAGATTGCGCAAAAAATCAGCTTAAACAAGAATTTTTCTGTCCTTGGAAAAGAAATTTTAAATTCTGCGGCTTATTATGAAAATAAAATTGTAGAAATTGAGACAGAACAAAATTCCCAGTCCGTAAAAACTTTCCTTGCTGAAAATAAAAGTCTTGACTGGAGCGTTCCTTTTGCTTTTTACGATAAAATTCTTCTGCTTGCAAAAAACGAATGTGAAAATCAGGCGGGAAATGTCTGGTCAACTCTCGCAAAAGCATATTCTGACGAAGGCGACAGTCAGCTGGCCGATTTTACACTTAAGAGGGTTGAAGCAGATTCGCTTTTGAACGGAATTGAAGAAATTGAGTCCGAAACAAAAAGCGTAAAATTTTATCCGACAAAGGCTTTTCAAAAATGCGCGGAGCTGAACGAAAAAATAAAAAAAGAAATTGTCGTCCTCTCTGGTTTAAAAAAAGAACTTGATGGCGGACAGAAATTCCGTGGAACTCAGCAAATTTATACAGACAGCGTTTTGAATCTTGAGTCGGTTATTGTGGCAATGAACGGACTTTTGCTTGACTGTCAAAAAATCATGGCAATCGCAAAGGCAAAATCAAACGAAGCCTTAAAGTCTGCGAATGAAGCAAGAAGGCTTTATGAATCCGCTCTTTCTTATCTTGAAAAAAAACAGTACGATCAAGCGCGAAATTCTCTTTCCGATGCAGATTCAACTTATAAAAAATCTCTTCAGTTAGAGGAAAACGATTTGCTTCGCAGGGAATTTTCTTCAAAAATTGCGCTTACCGACGAAAAAATTACGGCTATGCAGAACGGTTGGGTAATTTCGACCGTGCGTTCTTTAATCACGGACGCTTACAATGATTATTATGCTGGAAATTTTGAATACGCAAAGCGTTCTCTCGACAACGCGTCTGAAATTTGGGAAAAAACTCAGGCTCAGGAAAACTCGGAAATCACTGAACTTGCAGTTCTTGTAAAGGAAGCTCTCGAATCAAGCGGCGGAAAAGAAATTTCGTACGCAGACCCGCTCTACAAAGACCTGGGAACTTATCTAAATAACGCAAAACTTCATTACGAGGAAGGATCAAAACTCTATTCTTCCGGAAATACGGATGAAGGCAAAAAACTTTTGGTGCAGGCGAGGGACGAAGTTCGTAAAGTTCAGAGGGTTTTTCCGAAAAATCAGGAAGCCGGCAACTTGAATCTTTTGATAAATAAAATTCTCGATCCGTCTGTGTTTAATTCGACCGTAACTCAAAAAATAAATCAGGCAAAAGCTATAGCTTCTTCTGGCCGCGAAATTGACTTACGGAATTCTCTCAACGAGATAAAGGCGCTTCAAAAAATAATTCCAGAAAACAAAGCTGTTGCGCTTGCCGTAAAGAATTTTGAATCTCAGTTAAACCGTCTTGCGCAATCCGAGCAGACAAGAAAAAAACTTGCCCGTTCAAACGAACTTACTGCTCTTGCTAAAAATGAAAAAAATCTTAATAAAAAAATTGCGCTTTTAAACGAAGCTCTTTCACTAAACAGGCGCAATACTCTTGCCCAAAAACTTAAGGATGAAGCCTACATTCTGAATTCAAAAACGACGACTGTAAAAAATTATCTTGATGATGCCGACGAAGTTCGTTATTCAAGAGCGGAAAGACTTTACAATGACGGCTTAAAAGAGCAGGCTGAAATTTTGATAAACGATTTGTTAAGAAAAAATCCTCAGGTTGCTAAAGTTATAAAACTTAAACGGCGAATTGAAAATATGTAAAAAAATGCCGGAGAATTTATAAAAAATGATGAAAAATAAAGATTTTCAAAAAATAAAAAAAACGGTTTTCTCTTTTATCGCGCTGACTGCATTTAATCTGTTTTTGCCTGCCCAAACTCTTTATTTTGAAGCTCCAGTTGCGGTTACCGAAAAAAATACTCAGTTTCCAGTTGTGGTTTCTGGTTCTGGATCGAATTTTCTTTTTTTTGAAGAGGCTTTAAATTCTCAAATTTTCATAAAATTCATCGAAAAAAAAGATTTTTCAGGAAAATGGTCATCTCCAAAAAAAGTTGCCGGTCCTTTTGTTTTTTCTGGCGATGTTCCAGACATCTATTCGGCTGCAAGCCTTTCTGATGGAACTGTCTGTGTCGCAGCAAGTGAATCCCAGTATGAAATTGGAATTTATACTTCTAAAGACGGAGGTGAAAATTTTTCTAAGACAAAAGTTTCGATGTTTTCAAGGCATCTTGTTGCGCCAAGAATTTTCAGGACAAAAAATGACGCTTTTGTGCTTTTTGCTTCCCTTGAAGAAGAGAATAAATTCTCAATTGTTTATTCTGTTTCTAAAGACGGACTTTTTTGGTCAGATTTTTTGATTTTTGAGCCAGCAAAAACTTTGGACAATTCTTTTTCACCGTATCTTTGTCCTGTTCCTGAAGGCGATTTGGTTGTTTTTCAGTCGCATTTTTCTGTTCCGGACAAACCAAAGACTTTTCAGCTTTATTCGACTCTTTCTGCCGACGGCTTAAAAACTTTTTCTCAGCCTCAGCTTTTGACGGACGATAATGCAACTTTTAGCCGGAGAGCAAATTCTTTTATCGGGTTTTCAAACCAAAGTCCTGTCGTTTATTCAAAAAATTCTCAAATTTGGTGCGCTTGGGAGCGAAACGAAGCACGTTCAGAAAATACATATATTTCTCTTGCCAGAATTACTTCTGACGGAAAACTTTTTGAAAACAGACGGGTTCGGGAATATTCCGATCTAAAGAATTCCCATCGTCCAGTTTTTTTTGAATACGACGGTCAGACGAGCCTTGTCTGGTTTGACGGAAACAACGGCGCTTATTCCGCTGTCAAAAATTCGGAAAACAGTTTTGGCTCTCAAAAATTTATTAAAAACAGCGAAAATTCTAGTTTTATCTGTCCTGTAATTTCGTTAAGTTTATTAAAAAACGAAATTTCTTACATTTGGCAAAAAAATAATAAAAGTCCGCAGATTTTTGCAGTTGAGCAGGATCATTTCGTTCTTCCTCCAGTTTTAAAAGCAGTTAATTTTAAAAAGAATGTCCGTTCTTCGCAAGAAAAAGTAAAAGTCCGCATTACTATGCCTCAAGATTCGAGCGGAATTTCTGGTTTTTCCTGGAGTTTTTCAAAATTGCCGGAAACCGAGCCTTCGACGGACAGTTCTGAGCTTATCGTGGAAAAAAATATTTCTTCTGGACGCTCATACACAGTAATTGCAACTGCGGACGAAGATGGAGAGTATTTTTTTAAAGCGAAAGTTCTTGACGCGGCAGGCAACTGGTCTGAGTCATCTCAAATTTCATATTATCGCGACATTACGCCTCCTAAAAAAGTTTCGATCCTTCCTGTAAAAAAGGATGTTTTTGGTTTTGTAAACGACGGTTCTTTTTCTGTTTCCTGGCAAAAAAATCAGGACGATACGGACGTTGCAGGCTACAGTTGGACTTTTTCAAAAATCAGGGATTTGAGTCCGCAGTTTAAGGATTCTCTCATACGAAATCAAAGGCAGAATCAGCAGAAAAAAGAAGAAATTTTTGAGTATTTACAGAAAATTGAAGGACAGTCGCAAAAACTTATTCAAAAAAGCCAAAAACCTTCAAAAACTGTCGGCCTGAGAAAAAACTCACTCACTTTTAAAAATTGCCGTAACGGAATTTATGTTTTTTCTGTGCGCGCAATTGACGAAACAGGAAACGCTGGAGAAAGCGAGTCTGTTGTTCTTGTTGTAAATAAATATTCTCCGCATACGGTGATTTCTGGACTTCAGACAAAAAAAGATGAATTTGGAAATCTGTCTGTAAGTATTTTTGGTCAGGATTTTGACTACGAAGGTTTAGTTGATCAGATTATTGTCGAAAAGAGTGGAGATCCGCAGTTCAAAAAAACTTTTTATCTTTCAAAAAATGATTATAAAATCAGTTCTTCAAGCCTTATTACGAATCTTCATCTTGAAGAATTGGAAGAAGGAAACTATAAAATTTTTGTGCATCATTCAAGGCGCGGAACGAGTGGCGGAGAAAATGCGGAATCTAATAAATTCAAAATAGATGAATCCGGAACTGTAAAAATTGAACGGCCATTTGTGCCTTCATCAGAATGGAAATCTTATTCTTCAGAAAAACAATATTCGGTTCAGGTTGTAGATATGCTTTTTATTCTTCTTGCAATATTCTGCATACTTGCCGTTATTTTTGCAGTTTATGGAATTGCTAGCGCTTTGCGGGAATCAGTTTTAATTCATTCAGAAGTTGCTGCGCTTCTGACAGGAGATGTTATGCCGTTGACTAAAAAAATTAAGGTTGAAAAATTGAAAAAGCGACAGACAAGCTTAAAACTCAAACTTGTAGGTTTTACAGTTTTGCTTGTTCTTGCAATCGTTATTATGGTTTCTGCTTCTCTTGGACGGAGAATGATTCAGACTCAGAGAAAAACACTCGTAGAAAGCATGCAGGAGCAGGTTACAGTTCTTCTCGAAGGAATGTCAAATTCTGTTCAAAACGCAATGAACGACGCGGTTGAAGGCGGAAGTTCTGTTGGACTTATAGATTTGGTTCGTCAGACAAACAATTTTGGTCCAGCAATCTATTCAACTGTAATCGGTCGCGGAAAAAGCACTGAAAGCTCAAGCCTCGACTTTTTTTGGGCTTCGACTGAAAATACCGTGGTAATAAGTCAAAAACTCGACACAGCCGAACCTTTAATCGGAAAAAGCCGGTTTAAGACAGAAACTGTCGAATCAAAAATTGCCCTTCAATGTGCACCTCTTGAAGAAACTGCGCATCAAAAAGTCGATGATATTTTAAAAGATGTTTCAGAAAAATATTCGCGCGAAAAAAAAGATGAATACACGGCAATTTTAAGAAGCATTTCCCGTTCAGCCACACAGTCTGTTCCCGTTTTTAACGAAAATTCGCTTGCGCAAAATAATCTAATCTACACTTTTTACTATCCAGTTTTTTATAAAAACAATAATTCTCAAAATCTTTTGCATGCTGTTTTGGTTCTTCAGGTTTCGGCGGAAGAACTTGTAAGTTCTCTTTCCCATTCCAGAAACACAATCATCATTGTTGCCTGTGTTGTCGCTTTTGTGGCAATGCTTTTGGGTATAATTGGCTCTTGGTTTTTGGCGTCTCTCATTGTTGAGCCTCTAAAAAAACTCATGGCACACGTAAAGGTAATTACAGAAACAAAAGACAAGAAAAAACTGAAAAATTTTACAATCAGCATAAAAAGTCATGATGAGATCGGAACCTTAGGAGATGCCGTAAACGAAATGACTTCCGGTCTTGTGCGTGCGGCGGAAGAAGCAGAAAAATCTCTCGAACAGGAAAAACTTTCGCTCGACGCAAAAGCTGTCCAACAGACATTTCTTCCGCTTTCTTTGGCAGAAAAAGGTGGCAAAAAGACAACCGCCGAAGAAAAAGAAAAAACTTTCCAACTTTTTGGTTATTACGAAGGAGCAGATGCCGTTTCCGGGGACTATTTTGATTACAAAAAACTCGACGACAGATTTTATGCTGTCATAAAATGCGACGTTTCCGGCCACGGAGTTCCTGCAGCCATTATTATGACGGTTGTGGCAACTCTTTTCCGGAAATATTTCGAACAGTGGACATTTAAAACCCATGGAACATCCCTCGGAAAACTCGTAGTTCAAATAAACGATTTTATCGAATCTCTCGGAGTAAAAGGCAAATTTGCAACTCTTTTAATAGCCTTATTCGATTCAAAAAACGGCGATGTTCATTTGTGCAACGCAGGAGACAATATAATCCACATTTTCAGCAGCAAGGAAAAAAATATAAAAACAGTCGCCTTGCACGAATCTCCTGCCGCAGGTCCTCTTCCGTCATTTATGGTTGAAATGAAAGGCGGTTTTGTTGTCGAAAAAATTCATCTAAATCCAGACGACGTTCTTTTTCTTTATACTGACGGCATCGAGGAATCTACACGTTTTTTCAGAACAGAAGATTTTAAGGTTACAGAATGCCGTGAACCTGACTTGAACAGCAACGGAATTCACAAAAATCACAAAATCGGCCAGGCTTCCGAGCAGGTTGAATACGAAAGGGTAAAAGAGATACTCGAATCAGTCCTAAACCGCAAAATTTACCGTCTTACAAAATATCACAACCCGACTCCAGACGAAGAGCTTATATTCGACTTTACAAAACTTGATGGTAATATTGACGAGGCAATCATGGCGCTTGTTGCAGTCGAAAAAGTATTCAGAATGTATAAAACTCCGCAGGCAAAGGGAATCTCAGAACAAAATGAAAACGGCGAAATCTCTGTTCAGGGCGATGTAGTCCGCGTAGACCGAAAAATCGACGCATTCCTAAAAAAAACATTCAACCGTTATTCATATTACTGTTCTTCTGTTGTCGATTTGAAGGAACCGAACTATATTTATTATCAGAATTTAAACGAAGATCCACAGGCAGACGACCTTACGCTTCTTGCCCTAAAAAAATTGTAAAACAACAAAAGCGGAGTTTCAAAAGGAGGACTTTATGGCATTAAAGGAAAATCTTCAGAATTATTTAAAAAAAGGCGTTCAGGCTTCAAAAGAAGCATTTTCAAAAGCAGAAAACGCTGTCACAAAATTCGGAGACGAAAGTGTTCTTAAAATCGAAAAAAAACAGTTTCAGGCAAAACTTGGCAAAGAAATAGCCTCTCTCGGACAGGACGCGTTGGACTCATTTGAAAAAAATATCCAGATTCTCTCCGACCAGGAGCCGTTTCTCAGTCGTTTGAATACAATAAAAAATTTAAAAGCCGAAATCCAACAACGCGAAGAACTTCTAAACGCAAAACAAAACCAAAAATAATCCGGGTGGCTTTTTGTTCCGCAAAGCTGCACAAAAACCGGGCTCTCCA
>NZ_DAVZIU010000035.1:0-14841 GCF_052273165.1 Treponema berlinense
AAATTTTAAATTTTTTTAAAATTTTTTTTGTTTTCAAAAAGACAAAAAAAATCCACGGTCGTAAAACTTTTTGTTTGGTTTGACCGTGGATTGATTCTGACTATTTTATTCTTTTTTCAATAAAGTCCATCTTTAGATTTTTCATTGCTTCCGTCAGGCTTACTTTGTAAATATGCGGATTTAAAATCCTCTTGTAAGAAGCATCCAGCGTTTCGAGCTGCTGTTGTGCTGTTTCGTGCGCAAGGCGGATTACTTTTCCTGCAGTCTGTTTTGCTTCAATCCTGTTGCCGTTTTCTACAACTTTGTGCAAAAGCGGCTCGATTTTTGCAGCCGTAAATGTAAACTGGCGGTAGTCAATCATCGGATGGTAGTAGCGGTATTCTTTTCCAGCTTCGATTTTTTCATCTTCTGTTGCAATTATGTCGGCTTTTGCATTGCCTTCTTCATCGTACAGACGATATACGTTTTTTATTCCAGGATTTGTGTTTTTTTCAGGATTGTCTGAAAATTTCATTGCAGGAATATTCTTGCCAGAAGTCTTGTCAAATCTTGCAGCCAGCTTGTAAACGCCTGTAAAACTGGCCTCGTTTCCTCCAGTCACCATGTGAGTTCCAACGCCCCAGCTGTTGATTGGTGTGCTTTGCTGAACAAGAGTCTCGACAATTTCTTCTGTAAGTTCGTTTGAGACTGTGATTGTCGCCTGCGGAAATCCTGCTTTGTCCAGTTCTTTGCGGACTTCTGCCGTAAGATAGGAAATATCTCCAGAATCAAGTCTTACACCGAAGTTGTAGCCTTTTTCTACGAGCTTTGCTCCGACTTTGATTGCATTTTTTATGCCTGAGCGGAGAGTGTCGTAGGTGTCGATTAAAAAAATTGCCTTTTGAGGATAGAGTTTTGCGTATGCTTCGAACGCTTCGAGTTCAGACGGAAAAGCCATAATCCAGGAATGAGCCATTGTTCCCATTACTGGAATATCGTAGAGTTTTCCTGCCAAAGTGTTTGAAGTTCCTGCTGCTCCGCCGATAAAACTTGCGCGTGTTGCGCTCATTCCTCCGTCTGGTCCTTGCGCGCGTCTTAAACCAAATTCCATTATTGCGCCTTTTTTGCTTGCAAGCCATATTCTTGCTGTTTTTGTTGCAATAAGACTCTGAAAATTTATGTGGTTCAAAACCAACGCCTCGACAATCTGCGCTTCAATCAGTTTTGCGTGGATTCTGACAATCGGTTCCTGAGGAAATATAACCGAACCTTCTCTAAAAGCGTAAACGTCGCCATTAAAACGGAATGTTTTTAGGTATTCTAGAAAATCCGGTTCAAAAATTTTCTGCTGCCTTAAAAATTCAATATCGCTTGGACTAAAAGTAAAGTCTGTGATTGCGTCTAAAAGCGTATCAAGTCCGGCAAAAATTGAAAAACCGCCGTTAAATGGCTGTCTTCGGAAAAACATGTCAAAAACAACGTCCTGATTCATGTCGTTTTTCCAGTAGCCTTGAGCCATTGTCAATTCATAAAAGTCGGTGAAGAGAGCACTGTTTATGGTGCTGTTTTCGATTTTTTCGTTCATTTTTATCTTTTCTCCTGTTGAGTTTTTACTAAAAAAATGAAAGTTTTCTTCAGCGTTTACCGTCTTCATAAGCGATAAAAACCGGCTTTCTAAATTTTTGTCCACATTTTAAAGATTTTTTTTCTTATTTACAAGTTTAAACCAGCATAAGTATAACCGGCGTCTGTAATTGCTTTTTCAAATTCACTTTCTGAAACGTCCTTTGAAAGTTTTACCGTAACCTGCGAAGTTTTGTGGTCTGGTGTGGCTGTTTCTACGCCTTCGATTTTTTCGAGTGCTTTTTTTACGTGGTTTTCGCAGTTGCAGCACATCATTCCTTCGACTTTTAATGTTTTTTCTGTTAATTCTGCCATTTTTGTGGCCTCCTGTTTATTTTTATTTTCCGCAGAAACCTCATTTTGTGCAGTTAAAGCGGATTTTTTGCTTTTTTTATGTTTTGAATTCCGTAAATTGAAAAAATTCAATCTGAGTGCATTTGCCACAACACAAAAACTTGAAAGGCTCATTGCCGCTGCTCCAAACATTGGATTCATTTCCAAGCCAAAAAGTTTTATGTATGCACCTGCGGCAATTGGAATTAAAAGAATATTGTAAAAAAATGCCCAGAAAAGGTTTTCGTGAATATTTTTTACAGTTTTTTTGCTGAGCTGGATTGCGTAGCTTACGTCTAGAAGACTGTTTTTTACAAGAACAACATTTGCCGCATCGATTGCAACATCTGTTCCAGATCCGATTGCCATTCCCGTGTCTGCCGCTGTAAGAGCCGGAGCATCGTTTATTCCATCTCCGACCATGCAAACTTTTCCTTTTTTCTTGAATTCGAGAACTTTTTCTGCTTTTTTGTCTGGAAGAACACCGGCAATCACTTCGTCAACGCCTGCCTGGACACCGATTGCACGGGCTGTTTTTTCGTTATCGCCTGTGAGCATCGCGACAAAAATTCCAAGATTCTTTAATTCTTCAATGGCTTTTGAACTGTCGCTTTTTATCACATCTGCCACGGCTATAATTCCCAAAAGTCTGTCTTCTTCTGCAAAAAATAGCGGAGTTTTTCCTTGATTTGCGACTTTTTCTGCAAGAATTTTTGATTTTTCGCTTACATTGGAAATTTTTGACTGAATAAAGCTCAGGTTTCCGCCATAAAGTTTTTTTCCTTCTAGAATTGCCGAAAGTCCATTTCCTGGAAGAACCGTAAAGTCTGAAGTTTGTTTTAATTCAATTTTTTCTTCTCTGGCTTTTTTTAACACTGCTTTTGCGAGCGGATGTTCGCTTTTTGATTCGAGCGAAGAGGCTTTTTCCAAAAGTTCGCGTTCAGAAACTTCGAGTGCAAAAATGTCGGTTACAAGAGGCTCTCCCTTTGTGATTGTTCCTGTTTTGTCTAAAATTACAATTTTTGACTTTCCTGTTTGTTCAAGCGCTAATGAAGTTTTGAATAGAATTCCGTTTTTTGCGCCGATTCCGTTTCCGACCATTATTGCGACTGGAGTTGCAAGCCCGAGCGCGCAAGGACAACTTACGACAAGAACGGTTATTGCGCGGTTTAGGGCGAATGAAATCTCTTCACCTGCAAAAATCCAGGCTAAAAATGTAAAAATCGAAATTAAAATTACTGCTGGAACGAAAATCCCGGAAACTTTATCCGCAATTTTAGCAATCGGAGCTTTTGTTGTGGCAGCGTCGCTTACCATTTGAATTATCTGCGAAAGAGTTGTGTCTTCTCCGACTTTTACGGCCCTGCATTTTATAAAACCTGTCTGATTTAGCGTTGCCGCGCAGACTTTGTCGCCGTTTTTTTTGTCGACAGGAATTGATTCTCCTGTGAGAGCTGATTCGTTTACGGAGCAACTTCCTTCAATAATGATTCCGTCGGCAGGAATATTTTCTCCAGGGCGGACTACAAAAATATCGCCTTTTTGAACTTCTTCGATTTTTACGGTTTTTTCTGCGCCGTTTTTGAGGAGAACTGCGGTTTTTGGAGAAAGCTTCATGAGGCTTTTGAGCGCGTCTGTCGTCTTTCCTTTGGAAATTGATTCTAGAAGTTTTCCGACTGTTATAAGAGTTACAATCATTGCCGCGCTTTCAAAATAAAAACCGTTCATAAGTTTTAGAGTGCGCGCGCTGTCCGTCAGTAAAACCGAATCCGTCATCTCAAAAAGCACAAAAACGCTGTAAACAAACGAAACTCCGGAACCAAGGGCGACGAGAGTGTCCATGTTTGGCGCGAGACGTATAAGACTTTTAAATCCGGAAACGAAGAATTTTTTATTTACGAGCATTATGAGAGCCGAGAGAATCATCTGTAAAATTCCCATTGCAATGTGATTTCCACCGTTTTTGGTAAACCAGGCTGGAATCGGCCAGTCAAACATCATGTGTCCCATGCTAAAATACATTAGGACTGACAGCAGCAAAACCGACCAGACGAGCCTTTTTTTTAAGAGCGGAGTCTCGCTGTCTTCGGGCGGAGTCTGACTTTGAATTGAATTGCTTTTTTTTGATGAAAATTTCTGCGCTTTGTAACCGGCTTTTTCGACAGCATTTATTATTTTTTCAGAAGAGGCTTCTCCTTCAACTCCCATGGAATTTGTCAGAAGGCTTACCGTACAGGAATTGACTCCCGGAACTTTTAAAACCGCTTTTTCAACTCTTGCAACGCAGGCTGCGCAGGACATTCCTGTTACTATGTATTTATCCATAACTTTTCCTTTTGTTATTTCATAAGTTTTTGAAGAATTTCTACAAGCTCACCGACGGCTTCTGTTTTTCCGTCTTTAATATCGTTTACTACGCAGGAATTTATGTGTTCTGCCAAAAGAACTTTGTTGAACGAGTTTAATGCCGCATTCACCGCCGAAACCTGAATCAAAATGTCCGGACAGTAAGCATTGTTTTCGAGCATTTTTTTTATTCCGCGGATTTGGCCTTCGATACGGTTGAGCCTGTTTGAAAGAATTTTAAACTCTTCCGGGCTTCTTTTTTTTGTTCTTGTTGAACAGCAGCATTCGTCTTTTGATTCCATTATAGTTTCCTTATTTTGTTAATTTTTTTCTGGAAAATATATAATACCTCTACGGGGTATATGTCAATAGGTTTGTTTAAAAAACTGTATCTAAGAAATCTCAATATTGTTATATTGAATATATGACTCGAAAATTTTTTAAGTTTTTTTTAACGACTGTTTTTTTGTGCGGCACGATTTTTGTTTTGCCTGCCCAAAAAACTTCTGTTCCGTCACTTTTTAAGTATAAACTCGAAAACGGACTTGAACTTTTTGTAATGGAAAATGATTCTGCTCCGCTTGTTTACATCGAAATTGCCGTAAAAGCTGGAGCCGTTACCCAGACACCGGAAAATGCGGGACTTTTTCATCTTTACGAGCACATGATGTTCAAGGGAAATGCAAAATATGCAAATCAAAAGGAAGCGTATGCCGCTTTGAACAAAATGGGCGTTTCTGAGTGGAATGGAACGACTTCGATTGACCGCGTAAATTATTTTTTTACGGTGCCGTCGGGACTTTTAAAAGACGGACTTGAATACTGGTCTTACGCAATCCGCACTCCGCTCCTTGACGAAAAAGAACTCGAAAACGAAAAATCTGTTGTTTTGTCGGAAATCGAGGGCGGAATGAGCGAGCCGGGAAGAATTTTTGGCGCAGGAGTTTTTAAAAATCTTTTTTTTGAATGTCCCTGGAAAACCGACACTTCCGGCGATCCAAAAATCATAAAGAATGCGACTGCGGAAAGCCTTAAAAAAATTCAGAAAGAATATTATGTTCCTGCAAACACCGCTCTTTTTGTTGGAGGCGATGTAAAGCACGAGGAAGTATATTCCCTTGTAAAAGAAATTTACGGCGACTGGCAGAATGGAAAAAATGCCCAGACTGGAAAGAAAATCGAAACTTCGTCAAAAACTCCGTTTTCGGCTACAAAAAAACTTGTCTTTGCCGATCCTCAAAATTCAAAGGGAATAAGCAGGCTTGTTTTTTATCTGCGAGGACCTGATGTCCAGAGCGACGAAAATGACACTTATGCGGCAGATGTCTGGTCATATCTTCTTTCAAATCCGTCTGGAAATTTTATTTCCAGGGCAATACAGAATAAAGAATTGAATATTCCAGATGCGGATTATATCGGCGGTTCGTATTCGGCAATGCGGGCGAGCGGAATTATAAGTTTTTCTGCGGCTTTTATGAATGATGAAAAAATTTCACCGCAAAAAAGGGCGCAGCTTATTCTTGACTACTGGAACACTCAGGCAGTGGACGATATGCTCAAAAGCGGAACTGGATACGACGAAAAAGAGATAAAAAACGTAAAGGGCAGGCTTGAAGACAGCAGAACCTATTCAATGGAAACCGCCGCGCTTTTTTTACGGGGCTTTTCTTCGCAATGGGCTTCTTCTGGTGCGGATTATGCTCTTTCTTATGACGAAAATATTTTAAAAGTTGAAAATAAAGACGTCCGCTCTTTTGTTGAAAAATATATAAAAGATAAAAAAGGGCTTGCCGTTCTTTTTGTAAATCCAGAATATTACAGGGAAAATAAAAAAGAATTTGAAAAAGACGGCTGGCAGGAACTTAATGCAGAAAATGCCCGCTGGTGGAAATAAATCCGCTCTAAAAAGGCATTTTTCGGAGGAAAATTATGAAGATTATAAAAAAAGCATTTTTTGTTTTGTTTACGGTAGGAGTATTTTTTCTTGCGGGTTGCGCCTCATCTCCAAAAAACGCAAAAGACGCTTATTATGAAGAAAATGTAAAAGATTTTTCGAAATACGAATTAAAAAACGGAATTCCGGTGATTTTTAAAAAGACGAACGGCGGACAGGTTTTTGTTTTGCGCACTGTTTTTGAAGGCGGAACTCCGCTTGTAAGTCCAAAAATGGCAGGAATTGAAGGTCTTACACTTGAACTTATGTTCCACGGAAGCAAAAATTTTTCGTACGAAGATATTCAAAACATGCAGTACGGAATTTCTTTTTCTATGAACAGTTCGAGCGGACGCGATTACAGTGTCGCTGGAATAAAATGCCTTCAAAAAGACCTGGATGCCGTCCTTGAAATCTATGCCGATTCAATAAATTTTCCGGCTTTTTTAGAAAATGATTTTAAGCAGATGATGCTTAACGAAGAAGATTCTTTTGTGCGCTCAAAATCTGATCCGAGTGGCCAACTTGGAATTGAACTTGAAAAAACGGCATTTGGAAAAACTTCTTATGCAAGTTCAACCTCTGTAACCGAAGAGTCGTTAAAACTTATTACTTTGGACGAAATAAAAAATCACCATAAAAAACTTTTGGATGCAAAAAGAATAAAATTTGTCGTAGTTGCAAATATGGACTTGGACGGACAGAAAAAACTGGTCGAAAAACTCAATTCTTATTTTGGAACGATTCAAAAAGAAAGCTACAAGACTCCAGAAGTTGGAGAAATTTTTGTCGAAGGCGAGGATATTTTTCTAAAAAATGAGCAGGCTGGAACTTCTGGCTATTCAATAGGATTTTTTAACTGTCCAAAGCGATATGATTCTGATTATGTGCCTTTTGCGATTTCTCTTATGTATTTGGATGATATATTTTTTGATCAGGTGCGCGAAAAAGCTGGAGCCGTTTACTCAATTGGAACGGGCGTTCTTGGCGGAAAGCAGATGCTCGGAGCGATAAGCGCTTACAAAATAAGCGATACGGAAAATATTCATTCATTGATTTATAAGGCGATTGAAAGTTTTCCAGACGAAAAACAAGTTGAAGAAAAACTCGAGCAATACAAAAACAAATACATTACGACGTTGTTCGATTCGAGTCAGAGCGGAACTGGAGTTGCTGCTAATATTATTACTTCGCTTGAATATTCTGGAAAACCGGACACATATTTAAAACGCTCTTTTCAGGTGCAGAATGTAAGTGCAAAGCAGGTTTATTCTGCATATAAAAAGTACATAGCGCCAGAGTCAAAAAATAAAATCCGCTGGATTATGGTTACAAAATAAAAACGGTTTTTGACAAAAAACGGCTTTTTATAGAATTTGTTTTGATTTTAAGGTACGATGAACCCGAGGTGATTTTTATGAAAGTTGCGATTTTTTTTGGCTCTAAATCTGACAAAGATACTATGAAGAAAGCGGCAGACGTTTTAAAAGAATTTGGAATTGAGTATAAGGCTTTTATTCTGTCGGCTCACCGTGCAGGCGCGCTCTTGCACGAAACTGTAAAAAAAGTTGAAGAAGAAGGTTTTGAAGTGATTATTGCAGGAGCTGGACTTGCGGCAGCTTTGCCAGGCGTTATTGCAGGAGCGACAACTCTTCCTGTTATTGGAGTTCCTCTCGAATGTGTAAATCCAGGAGTTTCTAACGGTTTAGGCGGAATGGACGCGCTTCTTTCTATCGTGCAGATGCCTCCGCAAATTCCTGTTGCAACAGTCGGAATAAATTCTGCAAAAAATGCGGCTTACCTTGCGGTAGAAATCCTTTCGATAAAATATCCTGAGTTAAAAGAAAAACTTGCGGCTTTCCGCAAAAAGCTTGCAGATGATGCTGCGGCTTCTGGTCTTGACGTTGCATTTTAACGCATAATGACACAAGACCGAAAAATTGATATGATAAAAAAAGTCTTAGCCCGCGGTGGAGCAGCGGCGTCAGCCGGTCCGAAGGACTGAGGGTTACCGAACTGCGCAAGTGCGGTCGAGAACGAAAAATGTGCTCCAAAATTATTGAGGAAAAATATGGCAACAATTGACTACAAAGATTCTGGCGTTGATGTTGAAGAAGGTTACAACGCT
This sequence comes from Treponema berlinense, assembly GCF_052273165.1. GTDB lineage: Bacteria > Spirochaetota > Spirochaetia > Treponematales > Treponemataceae > Treponema_D > Treponema_D berlinense_A. The sequence continues at coordinate 8,343 of NZ_DAVZIU010000035.1, forward strand.
GTAAACGAATACAAGGTTCATGCAAAACGTACCCGCATTCCTGGACTTTTGACGGATTTGGGAAGTTTTAACGGAATGTTTGAAATCCCTGCAGGTTTAAAGCAGCCGGTTGCTGTTTCTGGAACTGACGGTGTAGGCACAAAACTCGACATTGCTTTTCAGATGGGAAAATACGACACTGTTGGAATTGACTGCGTTGCAATGAGCGTAAACGACATTTTGTGTTCTGGCGTAAAAACATCGTTCTTTTTGGACTATGTTGCCTGTGGAAAACTCGATGCAAAGGTTGCCGGACAACTCGTAAAAGGTGTTGCCGACGGTTGTGTTGATGCTGGCTGTGCACTTTTGGGTGGAGAAACAGCCGAAATGCCTGGATTTTACGACGACGGAAAATACGACCTTGCTGGTTTTGGCGTAGGATTTGGCGAAAAAGAAAAGATGATTACTGGCGACAAAATCGAAGACGGGGATGTTTTGATCGGTCTTTCTTCGACAGGTTGCCACTCAAACGGATATTCGCTTGTCCGCAAACTCGTAAAGGATTTTAACGAAGATTTTAACGGAAAACCGATTGGAGAGGCTTTGCTTACTCCAACACGTATTTATGTTCGTCCAGTTATGGATGCTTTGGAAACATTTGGCGAAAAAATCCACGGAATGGTTCATATTACAGGCGGTGGCTTTTACGAAAATGTTCCTAGAATGTACAAAAAAGGTGCAAACCTTGTAAGCGTAATCAAAAAAGACAGCTGGGAAAAACCAGCGATTTTTGCAGAACTTGAACGTCGCGGAGCAGATCCAGAAGGCATGTGGGGAACATACAACATGGGAATCGGACTTGTTCTTGCCGTTAAAAAAGAAGACGCTGATGCAATTGTTGAGCATTTTAACAAAAAAGCAGCTGATTTTGCGACAGATGTTCACAAAAAGCTTGGAATTCCAGATATGAAGGCTTATAAAATCGGCTATGTAAAAACCGCTGAGCACGATTTGGGAACAGACCTAAAAGGTTCTCACGAAGCAACAATTCTTGAATAGAAGTTAAAAATATTTTGTATGATAAAAGCCGGCTTAAATTGAATTTTTGCCGGTTTTTTTATGCCCGTGCTGTTTTTATACAAGGCTGTCTGTTAATTTTTAAATTTTTTACTTGATAAAAAAACGTTATTCTACTAAAGTTGTTTAAAATTGCTTTTGTTTTTGATTTTTAATCCGTTCTTTTTCGTTATAAAAATTGAAAATACACACTTTGTACGTTATACTCTACACGGGTTGTTTTTGATTTTTTAAGGTGGAGGACTTTATGATAAAAAGAATTTTTTCTTATATTGCAGCAACGCTTTTTTGTGCTTTGCTTTTTTCTTGTGCTGCAAGCGAAACTTCTTCTGTCAGTTTTGCTGTTCCAGTAGATTTTGCGCGTTTAATCAGGGAGAGCAGTGCAGGAGACTGGTCTTTGAATGTAGAGCTGAGCGGAGATTTGAATCTTTTGAAGCAATTTTCGATAAAAGAGCCTAAAAGTGGCTCTGTTGAGCCTGCTGTATTTACGATTGAAGACTTGAAGTCTGGTTCAAAACTCGAAGTGAATGCTAAAATTTTGAACGGAAAACTGGCAAAATACAAAAATATTCAATCTTATTACGTTGAACTTGAGCCAGGAGCTAATTCTCTTGATGTTGAGCTTGAGCGAATAAAAAAAGACGCAGAAATTGCTGGAATCGAAGCAAAATATTTTAGTATCTGTGTAAAAAATGGTTCAGTTTCTGACGGCAATGTTCCAGAATTGACTTATGAGAATAAAATGATTGAATTTTCTCTTCTGTGTGAAAAAGAATTCGACTTTGATTCGTACTCTTACAGCTGGTATATGAACGGAGAAGAAATTGTTTCTTCAAAAGATAAGCCTTCTTTTGAACTCAACTTGATGCAGAATGATGATATTGTTTTGACAGAAAATGGTGGAGAGCAAAAAAACAATAGCCTTACGTGTTTTATGAGTTCTGACGAGGAACTTATAGAAATTGAATACATCTTTGTTTTAAACGAAAACTCTTAAACCGGCTAAAAATCTGTCAAATTATCTTAAAAAACTAAATGTTTGGAGAAAAAACTATGAAAACTAAACGCTTTTTACAAGGACTTGCAGCTTTTGCAATAATTGTGTTTTTTGCAGGATGTACGAACATTCTGGACTCAAAAACTGCTGAAAAATTTAAAGAAAACACTTCTGTTTCAATTAATTTTAATGCAAACGGACGCTATATTTCGGCTGGAAACTTTGAACTAAATAAAATAACTTCGTGGAAAGTAATTTTTAAAGGCAATTCTGGCGAAAAAGACATTGAGCTTGCATGGTCTTCTGAAACTTCGGATTCTAGCTCAAATTCAAGCAGTCCGTCTCTTAATTATAGCAATGGTGTTCTTAATGCAAAACTGATTCCGATTGGAATATACGATATTACTCTCGAAGGAAGCTATTCTGAAGGAAACGGCACAGTAACCGTTAGCGGAACAAAAGAAGATGTTACAGTTTCTGCGGAAACTGCAAAAAATTATATAACAGTGCTTGTCGGACTTAAAAAAGACAGTTCTGTCAGCGGTAGTCTTGAGCTTTCTTTTAATACAACCGGTATATCAAATTATGCTCCTGCCTTGCTTGTTACACTTAAAAATATTCAAACAGGCGATATTGAGTATTCAACTGAGAAGAAAAATCTTGTTTTTGACAGCAACGGATATACTCTTACTGGAGAAAATATTGCTCCAGGCTGGTACAAACTTGAGTTTTATCATAGTGACAGTGTAAAAGTAGAAATTCCAAGCGACAAAATGATGGTAGAAATTGCTTCTGGAATAAAAACGACAGATTCGGATATAAAACTTTCTGTTACGCATGTAAAAAAATACTATGCGACAAATGACAATTCTGAAAGCGTAAAAAAAATGAATGGTCTTTCTGTATCTTCAAGAAAAAATCTTACGGCGCTTTTGGAAAATTTGACAAAAAACTGGCCTGACGTGTCGGAAGTTGATATTTTTATGGACAAAGTTCCTGCAATTGACATAAAAACTTTCAATGAATTAAAGGAAAAACTTGGAGATTCAAAAAATCTTTCGATTTATTTAGGAGAAAGCACCTCGCCAATTATAGCTGCTTATTCAACTTCTGATACAAATAATGTTAATACCGTTCTTTCGGGCTCTGCTTGCCTTGTTGCAACGGACGGAAATAAAAAAATTGAAATAAGCAATCTTAGTGTAGGTCAAGATCAGGTTAATTCTATCGATATTACTCTTAAAAATGGAGCATGTCTTGATGTTACTGGCGAGATGTCGATTTCTGGCAATTTGAATATCTATGCAATAAAAGATAGCGAAGATGGAACTGTTCAAGACAACTTTGCATCATACATAACAACACCTTTCTTTTCGTCGTTCTCTCATACTGATGTAGATGTTTTCTCTCTTTACGAATATGCTTCGAAAGATATTTCGGATCAAAATACGATAATTAGTGCCGATGGAGAGACTGGTAGCGATTCTTGCGAATTTTATATAAAACCTGCAAGCATGAAAGGCATAACAGCAGCGACAAGCGCTGACTTTTCTATTGGGGCGTATTATACAAGCGGCGCGGATAATAACTCTTATGTCTCTGGCAGTGTTATTCCGTATGAATCTTCTTACCTTGAGATCAAGCTTAAATATCCTGACAGCATAGAAATCAAAAACTGTTTGTGGTATTTGAATGGGGACTCTTTTGATGACACTGGAAGCGAAAGTACAGGATTTGATCCTACCCAGATTGGCAGTCTGAAAACAGACGATACAAATGTTATAAGCTGCTTTGTTTTTGATGGTGAAAAACTTTATCTTTGCGAATTTAATTTTACTTTTAAGACCCCAGATCGTAGTGCGGCTGTCTGGTTTACCGAAAAAAGCTATGATAATTATTCTATGAAGCAGATTTATGATTATACTGATTCATCGGCTACGGAAAGTACTATAAAAGAAAATTTATCAAAATATTATTGCTTTGACAAAAATTACAATCTTTGGATTGCGCTTCCTGGAAATGCTTTAACTTTGAATAAGTACTCGATGAAAGTTTCTACAAATTCTTATTCAACTGCTCCTGATTTAACAAAGGAATTGTCAGAAATTACAACTCTCCTGTCAGACATGTACTATGACTGTGTAAACAGCTATATATATCTGCTTGTAAGTTCAGACAGCGCGGTAAGCGTTTATGCTGTTTCTACTGAATCTGAGCCTGCTATAGTTGCAAGCGCGCAGATTAACGTTTCGGATCTCAAAATTGACACTTTTACCAATATCGCAGTCAACGGAAACGATTTTTATTTTACAGACGGCTCATGCAATGTTTATAAAGCAGCTGGAACCGTAACTTCTGGCAGTATTGTGATAGGAACTCCAAAGAAGTTTGTAAAAGATCTTGCTTCTATTTTGGATGGATATGATTCTTCTAACCATGATGACTATGATTCAATTTCGATAACGGATTTGCAGTTCGGAGACGGTCTTGGATATGATACTGAAAATGTTTATGCGCTTGTAAAAGAGGCTTCTCGTGGACTAGGTTTTAAGAAGCTAGATTATTTTTATAGCCGTGGCGCGCTGGTAAAAATCAATGTAAAAGATGACTCTACTAATATATTTGGCTGGACATCTGTGCAAAAAGAACTTAAATATACTTATAATGATAAAGATTATACTGATTACTATTGCATTCCTGATGGGGCTGATTCAACTAATACTGCCTTTTTTGGGCCTGAAAAATTCTGTGCTGTTGTTCCAAAAAAGATTGTGATTGTTGATGACGGCTTTTATTGGAAGGCAGGAGATAGCGGCGATGGAGTAATAAAAAATAAAGACTCCATTGTTGAATTTGATATTGCAGGCTCAACGCTTACGAGAGGAGATTCCAACATTTCGGCATCGTTTAATATTAGTGTAACTGATTATTATCAGGGAAAACTTGAAAACTAAAATTTTCTAACAATAAGCGGCCTGTTCTTTTTCATATTGCAAGGAGCAGACCGCTTTTTTTATGATATAATTGTTTATATGTTCAATTTGTTCAAAAAAAAATCTATAAAAATTTCTGTCTGTGTGCCTGTCTGTGGCACGCAAAAATTTTTGTCTGCCTGTTTAGAAAGCATTTGTGCTCAAAGTTTTTGCGGTTTTGAAATTATTGTTGTTGACGACGAAGAAATTGAGCGTCTAAAAGAAAAAAAATTGAATACAAGGCAGATTCTAAAAGAATTTTGCAAAAAGCACAAAAGTTCAAATTTTTGTATAAGGTTTATTCAGCACGAAAAAAATAAAGGTCTTGTGGAAGCCCGCCGTTCTGCCGTTTATGCGGCGACTGGAAAATACATAATGTTTGTTGATAGCGACGACTTTCTTTTGCCAGACGCGTTGAGCACTCTGTATGACATTGCCGAAAAAAAAGGAGCGGACATTGTTCATGGAAGGGCAAAGATAAAGACTAGGCGAGAGTTAAAAAATCTTTCTGAAAAGGATAAAAAATTTTCAGAGAATAGAATTCTGGAAATTACAAAAAAAATAACCAATGTTTTTGTTGGAACAGATGACAGCGCCGAAGGCTTTTTATACAAAGATGAAATTCTGAATGGATTTTTGGTTCAGCGCAATCACTGCGGTTTTTTATGGGCAAAACTTTTTGAGCGCGAATTGTGTTTAAATGCGTTTGAAAAAATTCCGCCAGTATATTGTGTTTTTGCGGAAGATTTTTTGATTTATTTTTTTCTTGCTTTTTATGCAAAAAAATATGCTGGCATAAAAAACGAAGTGTATTCTTACTGCGTTGATACAGGAATTTCGTCAGAAAAGAAAATTTACAGCCTTGAACAATGGAAAAAAGTTTGTTCTGCTGCAAGCGCAAGCACTGTTCTTCTGGATTTTGTTCAGGAAAAAGACATAGAAAACAGAAATCTTACAGAAACCGAAATTGAAGAATTGAAAAAAATTTGCCGGTATTACGCAAAAAACAATCTTGAGCAGTTGAAAAAAACTGTAATCCCAGAATTTCAAATGCAGGCCTACGAAGAACTGTGCGAATGGTGGGGAAAAGAGATGATTGAAAGCGTAGAAAAATGACTGCAAAACAGGTGATATTAAAAATATTATCACCTGTTTTTTGAAATGCGAAAAACAGACGCGCTGAAGAATTGATTTAGTTTTTGTCGGTTTTTAAACTTGTAACCTGCTCCAAAGAAAGCCCTGTAGCCATGGCAATTTGTTCAGGCGAAATGTTTATTTTAAGCAAATTTTTGGCAGTTTCGAGAGTCTTTTCATTAGCAATGTCTTGAGCCATACCTTTTGCAATGTCTTGAGCCATACCTTTTGCAATATCTTGAGCCATATCTTTTGCAATGTCTTGAGCCATGTCCTTTGCTATACCTTGAGCCATATCTTTTGCAATGTCTTGAGCCATGTCCTTTGCTATACCTTGAGC
>NZ_DAVZIU010000035.1:14941-15027 GCF_052273165.1 Treponema berlinense
CATGTCCTTTGCAATGTCTTTTGCCATATCTTTTGTAATATTTTTTACTCTTTCCTCTGTCCGGGCTTCGACCTGCAGCTTAATCT
>NZ_DAVZIU010000036.1:0-12543 GCF_052273165.1 Treponema berlinense
GAGCTAAAGCAAAAATCCCTTCAGGAACTTGGGCAAGCTGAAATTATCAGGAAAAGCAGCGAGCTTCAACAAGCCCTTAATGCCGAACGAGCTAAAACCGCAGAACTGGAGCAAAAACTAAAAACCGGAGGAAAAAAGATGAGCGAAGAATTGACTCAATGGGAATACAAAAAAATAGATTACGATACTATGGGAAGTGAACAAGAATTGAATCAGCTAGGAAAAGAAGGTTGGGAATTAGCCGCGCCTGTTGGAGGTGGAGTTGGACAACAAACTGTTGGTGGTATTATGAAACGTAAAAAAACAAAATCAGAAGATTACGGTTATTCAAGATAACTAAAAAAGGGCTGCACTCTCAAAAGCAGCCCTTTTTTATTATAAACCTACTTCTGGCCAATCTTTGTCTTTTTCACGAATATTACGTTTACCTTCTTCTTCCTTTTCTTTTAGATATTGGCTTATTGTTTTGTTACCTGCAAGTTTTCTCAGTTCTTCATTACGTTTTTGAACATCATCAAAATTTGCTTTTCGCCATTGTTTTTCTTTTTCATCATAAAATTCCTGACCAATAATAAGTCTTCCAAAAGAAGAATTACCCCGTCCGCCATTACGAACCATACCACCAGTTAAGGCTCCAAACATCTTGTCTTTGGCAAACTCGCCCATGCTTGCCCTCATAGCACTACCATAAGTTTTTTTTCCAACTTCATTAGCCTGTTTTGCAAGACTGTCTCTTGCTGCCTGTCTTACAGCGGGATCGTTACTGTTAAGGTCAGCCGGATTTACAGAGGCAAACTCACCACTCTTACCCTTCTGTATAATATCATTACGGGCAGCTCTTGCAGCTTTACCTGCACTGAAATCAGCAGCCTCACGGTTTGCATTAATTTCAACACCTCTTTTTCCAATAGTTTGAGCTGTTTTTGCTGCTTTGTCAAAACCTCTATCTAACATTTGTCCTGCATGGTGCATAGAGTGTAGTCCTCCTCTTATTTCTCGTGCAAGGTCGCCCATTCCAAGAGAAGGGTTTCCTGAAATTACAGCACTTGCAATTCGTCCAGAATTTTTACATAAAAATATACCCAATGCGATTGTAAAAACATAAACAATTACTGTAGAAATTGATGATAAGTCAGTTTTTTTACAGAATTCTGCACCTAGTTCAATATACATAGAAACCGTGAAGAAGCACATCATTGTAGTCACAAGTATTTTTGCAAAATATGCCAAAAACATTTTTAATATATTTGTTGCAAACTGTTTTGTTGCATCAATAAAGAACAAAGGAATTAAAATACAGGAAACCGCAGCTACAATTAAGTATTCAATAACACAAATTACATATTCTAGCATTATGAAAATCATTGCAAGAACCATCGACATCTTGTAAACGAAAGATTATGAAAAATGCCTATTTACTAGAATATAAAATCGACATAAAAAAAACGGTCAGAAATGAAAGCATTTTACCTCAAATCTGACCGTCATTTTCAAAAAACTATTTATCTTAGCCGAGTGCAACCATTGAGAATACCATTGCAAACAAAGCAACAGTTTCACAAAGACCTACAACCATGATGTACTGAGAGAAACCTTTTCCAGTTTCGCCAAGAGCGTCTGAACCAGAAGCACCAGCTTTTCCCTGAGCAATAGCAGAAGCGCACATTGCAATACCTGACATAAGTCCAACACCAAGTTTAAATCCTGGAGCTGCACTTGAGCCCATCATTGTCTGCATAAGAAGGAAGCCGTAGATTGTCTGTGTCAACGGAGCACCTGCGAATACAGTAAGAATGAACGGAGCCGGTTTGTTAGCCATGTAACAGCGTTTCCAAGAACCGATTGCAGCCTGTCCAGAAATCATGATACCAATTGCCGAACCAAGAGCAGCAATACCCATTACAATTGCACAACCAAACTGTCCTAAAAATTCCATATTATTTCTCCTTTAATAAAGTTTATGACAATTTCTTATTTCAACCAGCCGCTGTAACACAACAGCTGGATTTTTAAATTTTATTCACTGAAAGGTTTGTATTTAAAACCTGTCCAGCTCATTCCCAAGTGTGTTGAAAATTCAAGCGTATTAAGACGTACGCCGTGAACGATAACCGAAAGAACATTCAGAATCATATTCAGACCATGTCCTACGGTAAGAATCAAAATCGCGCAGATGAACATTGCAAGATGGCCAAGCATTGGACCTGCCATTTCATTTACCGTTGCACTGATTGCTCCACCTGCCAAGGCTACAGCCCAAAGGCGGATATAAGAAACGATATCAGAGAATACATTTACAACGCCCAAAAGCACAGAAACAATATTCTTGCAACTTTCAAGGATGCTCTTTCCAATGCTTCCTTCATAGTTTGAGAATACAAAACTCAAGACAAAACCAAATGCAATTGCTCCAAGCGCAATATGTGCAACTGGAATTTTGTCAAAAAGCCAGTAACTTTCAGGAGTAATTCCAAGAGGGAATCTTATGCCATCAACTACCATACTCAAAACTACATAGTACATGCCGCCAAGCTGGAGAAGTGAACCCAAATCTCCCAAGAATTTTGGCGAACGTATATTTTTTGCAATGCCTTTTAAATGCGCAATAGCCAACTGAATCAAAGCAAGCGTAAAACAGAAAATTTGGAGGTTTTCTTTTACCCATGCTGAATAAGATATTTCAGTTACTGTGCCAGAAGCACTGTGAAGAATCATCTTAACGCCTTCTTTTGCAGATGTAACGTTTGACAAGGCTGGAACAGAAAGCATTTTTATGCAATCTGGCAACTGCTCAGGTGTAAGCCCGAACCAGGTACAAGTTACGGCTCCCCAAACCATTGTTGCCAATCCTAAAAGAGAAAGCAGGAAAGCCATTGGTGAAGGTGCCTGTTTTTTCTTAAAAGAAGGAACCATAGCAAGAATTCCGCTGACAAGCAAAAGTCCGCCGTATCCGCCATCTCCAAAAATCATGCCGAAGAAAATCGTAAAGAACAAAAGGAACCAGTTTGAAATGTCAAATTCATTGTAACCTGGAACTGTTCCAAGAAAGTCCGTAACTGGATAAATAAGACTTACAAACTTATTGTTCTTTAATTTTGTCGGAACATTGTCGTCTGCGGCAGGATCATCTGCAGCAAACGCCCATTTGCTCTCAATAGCTGTTTTTTCGACTTTTTCAAGTTCTTCTGCAGGAACATAACCTGTAAGCCAGGCAAGCCGCACAGCTTCGGGTTTTTGTTCATTTTTTTCTTCAACACCCATACCGCTGTAAAGATTTTCAAATTCAATATCTTTACCGAAGTTTTCACCAGCTCTTTTTAGTGATGGAAGATATTTCACAGAATCTGCAAGTTCTGAATCAATTTCAGTAATCCGCTTTTTATTCTGTTCAATAGTATCAGCCAGTTGCACCGTTGATTTTTTTGGCAAAACAACACGATATGCTTCAGGCGGAAGATTTTCCGGACGCTCATTTTGTGCCAAGTTGTGATCAGAAATCACAAAAAAGCGCGAAATGTCTTTATCGTCGTTAACCAGCAAAGTATCGATGCTTTCGTCTATCGAATTATATTTAGACGACGGCATTTCGTACATTGAAAGATAAACGCCTTTTTCTGCCAAAAAATCAAAATCTTCTGGAACAACATTTCCCCATTTTTTAAGACGGTCAAGTTCCGTTTTGTCTGACGAAATCGAAGAAAAAAGATTTTTCTTCTCTTCTGTCAAACTGATGATTTTGTCTGCCAAAGCAAAAGAGGCATCTTTTGAAAGCATTGAAGTTTCTGGGATTTTCTTTGTCTTGATTTCAGACAAAAGAGAAATTGCAAGTTCAATTTTTGAATTTTTATTCTTAAAAGATGAAAGTTCTTCGCTTTCTCCTTTTACTTCTTCAACATGAACCACGCCAAGACGGCGAAGAGTCTTTAAGGCCTGTCGTCTTTCTTTTTCTAGAACAACTATGCTTAATTTTTTCATTGGGACTATCATAAGCAAGCCCCCTCTTTTTCAGCCACGGCAACAGCAGCACGGTTACGCTGATCAATCTTCTTTTTAGAGATTTTTGAACGCACAACCTCGCTTACCTGCTGGTCGCCAAGATAAACTGAAATTTTTTTAATATTTGCTTTTGCTTCAGGAATTTTTACTTTTTCAAAAAGATTTACGCGCTGAGAAGTCGTACGCAGTTCTTTTGAGAGCAATCTTACCTGTTCATCAAGGACGCTAGCTTCAAGATCCAACGAAAGGGCCTTTTCCATTCTGTCAGCCGCAAGATCAATCCAAAGCGGAGTTTCGTACAAATCGTAATCTCCACGAGAAAAATCTGCGCCTTCGTAAATCGGAATCGTTACACCAGCAATATTTCCAGTACCCTTTTTTATGTTCCGAACCGTAACCATGTCGTTTTTAAAAGCCTGTTCTTCGCCAAAAACGCCTATCCAAATCTTGAATTCTTCTTCAAGGCGAATCCTGGCCTGACGAACTTCTTTTGCTTTTGCGCTGATGGTTCTGATTTCAGACTGAAGCTGCTGTTTTTTGAGCGTGAGCGTAGGAAGATAACGCTGATACATTTTCAGCGCGTCTTTCTGTGCTTTCTGCTCATTTTTAGTCAGCTTAATTTTTGCCATTAAATTTTATCTCCAAACAGGAATTATTTGTTCGGCCAGAATTCTGCAATCAATTCAGATTTAATACCTGTTTCGTCTTTGTTAAAGCAGGCTGCAAGAATCTTCCATCCTAAATCAAGTGCATTTTCCAAAGAAATATTTACGGACAAGTCCATCATTTCTTTTTCAAAAAGTTCACCGTATTTCAAAAGTTTTTCATCCCATTTTGACATCATAAAGCCCATGGACTTTTTTTCGAGGGTGTCTTTGTAAGATGAATACAGACGAATCATAGCATCCATAAGCGCACGGTGATCTTTTCTTGTCTTGCCGTTTACATTCTGCTTTAAGCGTGAAAGCGAACCAAACGGCTCAATACGACCGCCCTTAAGATAGTACTGACCTTCTGTAATATAACCTGTGTTATCTGGAACCGGATGAGTTACGTCATCACCAGGCATTGTTGTTACTGCTAGAATTGTAATGGAACCGCTTCCCTTAAAGTCAACGGCCTTTTCATAACGGGCAGCAAGCTGAGAATACAAATCGCCAGGATAACCACGGTTTGAAGGAACTTGTTCCTGAGTAATCGCAATTTCCTTCATAGAGTCTGCATAAGAAGTCATATCTGTAAGAAGAACAAGAACGTCCTTATTCTGCAAAGCAAACTGTTCTGCAACTGCAAGAGACATATCAGGAATTTTGATACATTCTACGGTTGGGTCAGCAGCAGTATGAATAAACATAACCGTCTTGCTCAACGCGCCGCCTTCCTCAAGAGTTTTCTTGAAATAAAGGAAGTCGTCATATTTAAGACCCATTCCGCCAAGAACGATAACATCAGCTTCAGCCTGCATGGCAATACGTGCAAGAAGCTGATTGTAAGGTTCTCCCGAAATAGAGAAAATAGGAAGCTTCTGAGAAACGACAAGAGTATTGAACATATCAATCATAGGAATGTTTGTTCTCATCATTCTTTCTGCAAGAATACGTTTTGAAGGGTTTACTGAAGGTCCTCCAATTTCTGTCATATTTTCAGTAAGAGCAGGTCCCTTGTCGCGAGGATCTCCAGAACCATTGAAGATTCTTCCCAAAAGATCATCACCGAAAGAAACACGCATATCGTGTCCCAAAAAGCGAATCTGATCGCCTGTAGAAACACCGCGTCCGCCGGCAAAAACCTGCAAAGAAACTGTATCACCATCAATTTTGTTTACTTCTGCAAGAGATTTTCCAAAACGAGTTGTAATTTCTGCAAGTTCGTTATATTTTACGCCTTCTGCCTTTACTGTAATTACGGAACCAGTGATTGATTCAATTTTGCTGTATATTTTATTCATTTTTCACCGTCCTTCTTAAGCCTTAAGCAATGATTCGACCTGAGCTGTAAGTTTGCCGTTTTTTGATGAATAAAGTTCATCGATTTCTGACTCAACTTTTTTGAAAGCATCGCTGTGCTCTTCTGTGTAGTTCCAGTCAAGGAATTTCTGACGCAACTGGTTAAAATAAGTTCTTGCTTCATCTTTATCTGCAAGGTCAAAAGAAGAACCAAGGATTTTAATGATTTTATCAAGGTCGTACTTCTGTCGTTCAACAGTTGCATTTGCATCTACTGCATCAAAAGAGTTCTGCTGGAAGTAAACGGCATCAAGCATTTCCTCTTTTAGATAAACAAGATAGTCGTCAAGGGAAGTTCCTTCTTCACCAACTACTTTCATCATCGAAGCAACATCAACGCCTTTTTTCATAATATCAAAGCAGAAATTTACCTTGCTAGAATCGATTACGCCTTTGTATTTTGACCATGACTGAATCGGGTCAATTGCAGGATATTTACGGGCATCTGAGCGAGCACGTGAAAGTCCGTGGAAAGCGCCAACGACCTTCAAAGTTGCCTGTGTTACAGGTTCTTCAAAGTTACCGCCGGCAGGAGAAACTGTACCACCGATTGTTACAGAGCCTATAGAACCGTCTGGTAAACGAACCTGTCCAGCACGTTCATAGAAAGCTGCAATATAAGATTCCATGTAAGCAGGGAATGCTTCTTCTCCCGGGATTTCTTCAAGACGACCAGACATTTCACGCAGAGCCTGCGCCCAACGAGAAGTTGAATCGGCAAGAAGCAAGACATTCAATCCCATCTGTCTGTAATATTCAGCCAAAGTTACAGAAGTATAAACAGAAGCTTCGCGGGAAGCTACTGGCATTGAAGAAGTATTACAGATGATGATTGTTCTTTCCATCAAAGATTTTCCGGTTTTCGGATCTTTTAGTTCAGGGAATTCTGTAAGGGTTTCTACAACTTCACCGGCGCGTTCACCACAGGCAGCGATGATTACAATGTCAACGTCTGCATATTTTGAAGTTGTATGCTGAAGAACTGTTTTTCCAGCGCCGAAAGGTCCTGGAATACAGTAAGTGCCGCCCCTTGCTACAGGGAAGAATGTGTCGATAAGGCGAACCTTAGTAACCATTGTTTCTGTCGGCGCAAGACGCTCTTCGTAACAGTTAACTGCGCGTTTTACCGGCCATTTGAAAGAAAGACCGATTTCTACGTCTTTTCCATTTTCGTCAGTAAGAACAGCAACCTTGTCATCAAGGGTATATTCACCAGCAGGCTTTATTGATTTTACAGTGTATGAGCCAAGCAAATAAAACGGCACAAAAATCTTGTGCGTAAACGGACCTTCAGGAACAGTTCCGATATATTCGCCAGCTTTTTTTACATCTCCAGGCTTTACTGTTGGTGTAAACGCCCATTTTTTTGTTCTGTCGAGAGGATTTACATAAACGCCTCTTTCAAGAAACCATCCTGCTTTTTCAGCAAGTAAAGGAAGTGGATTCTGCAAACCATCGTAAACCTGACCAAGAAGTCCAGGACCAAGCTCAGCAGAAAGCAAATCACCGGTAAACTCAACAACATCCCCGGTTTTAATTCCTTTTGTCATTTCGTAAACCTGAAGTTGGGCTACATTTCCGCGGATACGGATTACCTCACTTTTCAGGCTTGAATTATCAACTTTTACATAGGCAACTTCGTTCATGGAAATATTTCCGTCAAATTCGACAGAAACCATGTTTCCATTAACGCCGACTACCTTTCCTTTTGTATCCGTCATTATTTATCTCCCATATCTCCTTTGAGAATTGAATCATAGATTTTATGATAAGAAACCATACCTTTCTCTGCATTGAACATCTTCATTCTTAATGCGAGTTTTAAGCGCAAACCATAGGCATAAACAGCATCAACAGAAAACTCATCGGCAGGACGAATACTGTCCAAAAGATTCAGTCTGTATTGATTCAAGAACTGTTCTGCAGCCAGAGGACTATCCATTCCAGTTGCAGTGCGAGCCGCCTGAATCACTTCAGGAGAGAAACTTTCGTTTTCTATTTCGAATTTTTTATTCATGCGAAGTGCACGGATTTGAGCTAAAGCAAAACGAAGATTTCGTTCACCGTCATACCATTTGTCAAGAAAAACAGAACCTGTTGAAACTTTTTTTAACGGAGGTGTCAAAGAAAGAAGTTTTACCTGTTCAAAACTTTTCTTGTCAAGAAAACGCGAGCAGAGATCATAAAAGTATTCTTCTGTAACCGGCAACACCGATTTTTCGTCAGTAACTGAGAAAGATGGAAGTTGTGCCAAAAGATAATACTGATTACTCACTTATTTAGCCGCCTCTTTCATCAATGCAGCAACTCTAGGATTTAGATATGCGCTGAACAAATCAGCTACAGCTTCTGCCGAATAGTCATAGAATGCTGCTCCATCCTTTACACCGATACGGAATCCGTTTGAAACGGAATTGTCAACTTTCAGTGTAAGCCCAGTAGAAATTTCATTTTTCAAAGCTGCTTTTAGATTTGATTCAACTTCTTTTAAGCTTTTTTCGTTCAAAAGAACAGAAACATCTTCAGCAGAACTGTTTTTTACCCATTCCTTTACAACTTCTGGAACAAGGGTTGCCAGCAAATCTTTTGAATAAGAATCCGAGACTTCCTGCTTTATGAGCGCAGAAAGTTCTTTTGTAATACTGTCTTTAAATTGCAGAAGAAGGTTTCTTCCGGCTTGTTTAATGGCATCTTCACTTGCTTTTTCCAGGCGGGCTGTCTCTTCCTTAGCCTGCATAAGAATTTTCTCTGCTTCTTCTTTTGCATCAAGAATAATCTTGTCGGCTTCTCTCTGGGCCTGTGCAATTTTTTCTGAGGCAGAGTTTTCAGCAACGGCAACGCCATCTTTTTTGATTCTGTCAATCAGTTCTTCAACGTGGGTGTCCATGCTATCCTCTCTTTTTTTGTGAATTTTTTTAGTTAAAAAACTATTTCTATTTAAATATACCACCAAAACTTGGCAGCGTTAAATAACTTTGCGTTAATGATTACAAACTTTTAAAACCCCATATCCAACGAAAATTGAACTTCAGTCGTTGTAAGGTTAAGCTCACGTGCAATCATTTCAACATCATAACCGCGGTCTGAAAGTTCTTTTATCTGCTCGTTTATTGTTTTTTTAGGTTTTATCGGGTTGTCCGAATAAAAGACATTTTCTCCAATTTTTGGAATTGAAGCAAAGCCAGTTCCTTCGTTATCGACCATAAATTTTGTTCCAGAAGGCGACTTTATATATTTTTCTTCCTGCTGTTCAAATAATTCGCCCTGCTCGCCTGCAACTTCTTTTTTACCTTTTGAAGTTATCTGATATGCGCTGGAAGCCTGCAAAGCATCGGAAATTCTTCCGTAAGGCGCTTTGCTTCCATAAACTGAAGGATCTTGAGTTTTAGGGTGAATCTCATTTTTGTGAGAAACCTCGGATTTTTCAGAAATCGCCCTGTTAAATTGCGCCAAAGCAGCACGTTTTTCCAATTCCGACTTTGCAACAGCAATATGACGTTCTGCGTCAGCCGAAGTTGCCTTTAGCTGTTTGATTTTTTCTTCGATTAAATCCAAATTTTTTGAGGTCGTGCGGTTTACATCTTCAATCATCCGTGTAACTTCAAGCCGAGTTTTAGAAATAATATCTTCGGTCGTAAAAAGCCTTTTAAATTTTCTTAAAAACACAAGCCAGCCGGTTATATTTAAGCAACAAAGAATAAATGCCAGAACTGCAATTCCCTGCATATCTACCTCGAAATATCAATATTTTGTCCCAAAAAAGATTCACGGATTTCTGTCAGTTTCTTTTTTTCAGGTTCTTCTTCCTTACTTTTTTTCTGATTTTTTTGATTTTGAAAAGAATTTTTTTGATGGCCTTCGTCTTTTACCTGACTGGTGTTCGCTTCGTTTTCGGCAGTTTTGTGAACCTGCGACAACCGCTCCTGCTCCTGCTGAACGGCAACATTTTCCTGCATTGCCTGCGTCAATTGATTTCCGTTCTGCTGATGGGCGACATTTTTTGCAACGTTGCCCATTTGAGAATATATCGTCTGAAGATCAATCGGTTGAATTGCCATAATTTAATTTTACTCCAAAACCTATAAAAATCAACAAAACGCAGGAGCGTAAAAAACTAAAAAATGATTTTTTAGAGAATCTTTACTTCGTTTTTGAGTTCTTTGTTTTCAAAAAAATCCTTAACATTTTGAAGCGAAATTTCCGCAATATTTGAAAGCGCAGTCGTCGTTAAGAATGCCTGATGTCCGGTTATAAGAACATTAGGAAAGGTTAAAAGCCTTGCAAGAACGTCGTCTGTTATTACTTCCGTTGAATGGTCATTGAAAAAGAAAGCACTTTCTTCTTCGTAAACATCCAGCGCAGCTCCTCCGATGTGCTTGTGCTTTAAAGCGTGAACAAGGGCTTTAGTGTCGATTAAAGCGCCGCGGCCAGTGTTAATAATAACAGCATCACTTTTCATAGTTTTCATGGTATCGTGATTTGCGATATGCCTTGTTTCCGGTGTAAGCGGACAATGAAAACTTAAAACATCACTTTCCTTAAAAATCGTCGGGACATCGACATAAGAAAAACCTTCTTTTTCAGCCCATTTTTCGTCTGGATAAGGATCATAACAGATGATTTTCATGCCAAGACCTTTTAAAAGTTCAGCCATTATCCGCCCAATTTTTCCAGTGCCGAAAATTCCCGCGGTAAGACCGAAAAGATCTCGGCCTGTAAGACCTTCTATGCTGAAATTCTGGGTTTTTGTTCTTAAATAAGCCTGAGGAATATGACGAGTAAGAGACATTAAAAGCGCCAGCGCGTGTTCTGCAACTGCGTGAGGAGAATAAGCTGGAACACGGACAATTTTTATTCCAAAAGAAGATGCGGCAGACAGGTCAACATTGTTAAAACCGGCACATCTTAAAACGACGAGTTTTACTCCGCATTCTTTTAATATTTTAAGGACGGAAGAATCGACTGTATCATTTACAAAAACACAAACAGCATCAAAATTCTTTGCTGTGAACGCAGTTTTTTCAGTCAATTTAAAATCAAAATAATCAATTTCAAAACCAAATTTTTCGTTTTCAGAGCAAAAAGAAGCCTTGTCGTACGAACGAGTGTCATAAAAAGCAATTTTTATCATATTTCCTCCATAATAAGCACCGCATTAGCGGCAAGCCACGGATGGCGAGAATCACAGTTTGAGAGAGCAACGCTTGAGCAAACTGAAATATTTTTAAGCGGATTATAACAAGAAATAGATTCTAAGTCAGCATAGAGTAACAAAAATTTGTTTTTTTTTGCGGCATTTTTTTGTAGCAGAGATTGAAAGGGACGCGGAGCGTGTGTTTTTGCTATGCAAAAATACCGGAGGTGAAAACCGCAGCCCTGAAAAGCTCGGTTTTTGCAAGGCAAAAAGCCACCCGAATTCAAAAAGAAGATTTTTTGGATTTTTTGATTTTTTTCTGTTATCGTATGTATATGAAGATTTTTTTTAAATTAAACGTTTTTTTCTTTCTGTTTCTGCTATTTTCATGCTCTTCGGTGCCAAAGGCAAAAAATGGAGATTTTAAGAAAGCTTTTTCTGAATACGAGACAGTCGAATTTGAAGAACTTTGGGGCTATGTTTTTTATAAAAGAGAAGACTCTTACACTCCAGACCTTCCTCTTACCGATATTGGTTATTTTATAGAAGCAATTTCGGCATTTAGCGAAGTGCCAGCGACACCTCCTAAGGAAAAATATTTTTCTGACTGTCCGGCAAAAGTTCATCTCGTAACAAGTTGCGACTCGCGCTCACAAACCCACCTTTTGCTTTTACCAGAACTTCCGCTCAGAAATAAAATCATTGACGGCTTAATAGAAGCAAGCAAGACTTATGACGGGCTTCAGATTGACTGGGAGCTTGTAAGTTCTGAAGATGATGAAAATTTTATTGAATTTTTGAAAATTTTAAAATCAAAACTTGGCGAAAAAACACTTTCGATTGCAATTCCTGCGAGAATAAGGACTCTCTCAAAAGATGCCTATAATTATGAAAAACTTGCAAAGGTTGTGGATAAAATCATCATAATGGCCTACGACGAGCACTGGGCCACAAGCAAACCAGGTCCGATAGCAAGCACTGACTGGTGCAAAAAGATTTCAGACTATGCAAAAAGTCAAATTCCTCCGGAAAAACTTATAATGGGGCTTTCGTTTTACGGAAGAGCCTGGAGAGATGATACTCTCGGCGGAAAAGCATACATTTATCCAACATTGCAAAAAATAATGGAAGAAAACAAGATAAAAAAACACAAGCGCGATGAATATGGAATTCCAAGTTTTACAATTACAAAAAAACTGAATATCACGGCTTTTTACGACGACGAAATTTCCCTTTTTGTCCGAACAAAAATGTATGCAGAAAATGAAATAAAAGCCCTGAGTTTTTGGAGAATTGGACAGGAAGACAAATCATACTGGAAGCACTTAAAAATAAAAGAAACTGAAGAAACAAAATAAAAAAAAAGCGTGCAATCCCATTTCTTACAACGAATTACACGCTTTTTGA
>NZ_DAVZIU010000037.1:0-9429 GCF_052273165.1 Treponema berlinense
ACCTGCTCAATATGCGGAACTAATTCAGAATTAAATATGATAATAATGAAACACGTTTCAATGCTATCACAAAATGATATTTACTCATTGTTATACTTTGATAAAGAGGGGAAAATATGTTAGGTGCAATAATGGGCGATTTTATTGGTTCTCGATTTGAAAACCAAAACGCAATCCAGTGTTTAGCTTTTAAATCAAAAGATTTTGAACTTGTTCATCAAGATTGTAAGTTAACAGATGACAGTATGCAGACTATGGCTGTTGCAAAGGCTGTATTTGAATGTCGAAATGATTTGTCGAATATTCATCAGAAGGCTTTTGAATGTATGAAAGAGTTTGGGCGGAAAGTAAAATATGCCAATTATAGTCCTAAGTTTTTCCGCCGGATTTGGTCTGATTCAACTGAGCCATTGAATTCATTCGGAAATGGAGCTGCTATGTGCATTAGTCCTGTTGCTTATGTTGCAAAGAAAATCCTTGAATTATAAGAATTATGCTTAGCACAGAATAACTAACAGATGGAAAAAAATCAGTGGTTGAGGCTCTTGAAACCATAATACAGAGAAAGATTTGATTTAGATTAATGCCAATATTCCAATAATATAAAATAGAGTAGTGGAGAAAAAATGGCAAAAGCAAAAAAACAGGTTAGTTTTGAAGATGCTCTCTGGAGTGCCTGTGATAAATTACGTGGAACAGTTGAACCTGCAGAATATAAACATGTTGTATTAAGTTTAATCTTTTTGAAATTTGTTAATGATAAATTCAATGACCGCAAAGAAGAACTTATTTCAGAAGGTAAAGAAAAATATCTTGATATGCAGGAATTCTATGATATGAAAAACGTATTCTTTGTTCCTGAAGAATCCCGCTGGTCATTTATCATGGAAAATGCAAAGCAGGCAGATATTGCTCTTAAAATTGATACTGCTTTGAATACAATCGAAAAGCAGAACCCGACTCTCAAAGGTGCTTTGCCGGACAACTATTATTCACGCCTTGGAATTGATGTTTCAAAACTTGCAGCTCTTCTCGATGAAATAAATAACATTCACACAACAGCAGATAAAGAAAATGACATTATGGGCCGTGTGTATGAATATTTTTTAACAAAGTTTGCTCTTCAGGAAGGTAAAGGAAAAGGTGAATTCTACACTCCAAAAACAGTAGTAAATCTTATTGCAGAAATGATAGAGCCGTACAAAGGAAAAATTTATGATCCTTGCTGTGGTTCAGGCGGTATGTTTGTTCAGTCGCTCAAGTTTGTAGAAAATCATGCAGGCAGCACAAAAGATATTTCCGTTTACGGACAGGAAGGAACCAGTACAACTTATAAAATGGCAAAAATGAATCTTGCTATCCGTGGTATTCCGTGTGATTTGGGAGAAAAAGCTGCCAACACTTTTACAAACGATTTGCATAAAGATTTGCGTGCAGATTTTATTATGGCAAACCCTCCGTTCAATCAGAAAGACTGGCGTGAAGAAAATGAACTTACACAGGATTCAAGATGGGACGGATATTTAGTTCCTCCAGCAAGCAATGCAAACTACGGCTGGATTTTGCACATGGTCAGTAAACTTTCACAGAACGGTGTTGCAGGCTTCCTTCTTGCAAACGGTGCATTAAGCGGTGAAGGGCAGGAACTTGAAATTCGCAAGCAGCTTATTGAAAACAATCTTGTTGAAGCAATTGTAATTCTTCCGAGAAATCTTTTTTATACAACAGATATTTCAGTTACTTTATGGATTTTAAATAAAAACAAAAAGAGCCGTATAGTTCAGCAGAACGGAAAAATGCGTAAATTCCGTGCCCGTGAAGATGAAGTTTTGTTTATGGACCTTCGTCAGATGGGAAGTCCTTATGAAAAAAAATATGTTGAACTTACTCAAGAAGAACGTGACAAAGTAACTGGCGTTTTTCACAACTGGCAGAATGACAATAACGATTATCAGAATGTACCTGAATTCTGTTACAGTGCCAAAAAAAGTGAAATTGCAGAAAAAGGATATACTTTAGTTCCAAGCCGCTACATTGAATTTGTAAACCGCGATGAAACTGCAGATTTTGATACAAGCATGAAAACTTTACAGGCAGAACTTACAGATTTACTCAAGCAGGAAGAAAAAAGCAAAAAAGAACTTTTAAGCGTCTTTAAAGATCTTGGTTATGAAATCAAACTGTAGGAGAGATTGGTGGAAAAGCAGAATAAAGGCGACATTGTAATCTATCAGACAAAAGACGGTCTTACAAAAATTGATGTTCGTTTTGACGATGAAACTGTATGGCTTACTCAGGCTCAGCTTGTGGAACTTTACAAAAGCAGCAAGGCGAATGTAAGTGAACATATTAAACATATATTTGAAGAAGGCGAACTTGCAGAAGAATCAACTGTTCGGAAATTCCGAACAGTTCAGATTGAAGGCGAAAGAGAAGTAAGCCGAGAACAGACTTTTTACAACCTTGATATGATTATTTCTCTTGGTTATCGCATTAAATCAGGTATTGCAACACAGTTCCGACGTTGGGCTACAGAAATCCTTAAGGAATATCTTAAAAAAGGTTATGCTGAAAGCATTGCTTTTTTTAAGATGGTTCAGAAAAATCTTTCTCCTGTAGAGCAGGCATATCTGATACAATCAAAACTCTTGAAAAAGAAGTAAAGCCAAAGGGAAAAAAGTAGATGAAAGAGAAATACAGATTTTCAGATTTGATAGAAAAAGTTACAGAATTTAATACAAAAAAAGAATTTGGGTTAAATGATATTGTTGGAGTGACAATTGAAAAAGGTTTGATTCCGACTGTTGCAAATTTAACACAAACTTCTTTGGATGATTTTTATATAGTGCGACCTAACACTTTTATTTATAATCCTCGTACTCATGGTGTAAGACTTGGAATGGGTTTTAATAAAACAGAGAAAACCTATATTACAAGTTGGAACAATATTGCATTTAAGGTAAAAGATTCTGCTAAAGATATTGTATTGGCAGATTATTTATGGATGTATTTTAATAGAAACGATTGGGACAGGCAGACAAACTTTCTTGCATGGGGTAGTTCGACAATTGTTTTTGCTTGGAATGATTTTTTGAATATCAAGATCAATATTCCATCAATCACAGAACAGCAAAAACTTGTAGACGCCTACAACGCAATCGAAAACCGCATCCAGATAAAGAAAAAAATTAATGAAAAACTGGAAGAAACAGCACAGTGTTTGTTTTCTAATTATTTTGGAGAATACAATAAATTTTATGAAAATAAAGATGAATTAAAAGAATTGCCAAATGGTTGGAAATATGCTTTTGTCAAAGATTTTTGTAAAGATAATATTGAATCGATTTCTAACAATACAACGCTAAAGAAAATTTTGTATCTTGATACAGGAAGTATTACAAACAATAAAATTGAAGTGTTACAAGATATTTCTATGGAAGATTCTCCTAGTAGGGCAAAAAGAATTGTTAAAAATGGAGATATTGTTTTTTCAACTGTTCGACCTAATTTAAGGCATTTTGGGATAATTAGAAATCCTGCAGATAATTTTATTGCATCTACAGGTTTTTCAGTTTTGAATAATAATAGTGAAAAAATTTCTAATGAATTTCTATATATGTGGATTTCTAGCGACGCTGTTTTGAATTATCTTCAATCAATTGCGGAAAATAGTGTTTCTACGTATCCATCAATAAATTCTAGCGATTTGATGGATATTAAAATAATCATTCCGTCTGATGAGATTTTGTCGACTTTTGGTAACTTCTTGAAAAAAACATTTATAAAAATTGATGATAACAATAAAGAACTCCAACATCTCACTCAACTTAAGCAGCTTTTAATCACCCGTTTATCAGGAATGTAAAAAGCATATTTCAGCTGCCGAGAAAAATTTCAAACACTGTCTGGAATTTTTACAGATATTTGAGACACTGTCTCACATTTTTAAAGAAGGAGAAATAGAAATGAAAAACAGTTCTACAGAACTAGCAAAACAGATAGATTATCTTATTTACAGTACTCCACAGGAAGATATAAGTGTAAATGCTCTTGTAAAAGATGAAACAATCTGGCTTTCTCAAAAAGCAATGGCAGAATTATTTGGATGTTCCACAGATAATATCGGTCTCCATTTAAAGAATATTTTTGATAGTAAGGAACTTGATAAAGATTCAGTTACCGAGGATTTCTCGGTAACTGCCACAGATGGTAAGAAATATAACACTCACTTTTATAATCTTGATGCAATTATCTCAGTTGGTTACCGTGTGAATTCTGGCAGGGCAACTCAATTTAGAATTTGGGCAACAAGTATTCTTAAGGAATATATCAAAAAAGGTTTTGTTCTTGATGATGAACGGCTTAAGCAGGGCGAAAAAACTTTTGGGAAGGACTATTTCCGTGAGTTGTTGGAAAGAGTTCGTTCTATTCGTTCGAGCGAAAGACGAATTTGGCTTCAGATTACGGATATTTTTGCAGAATGTTCCATTGATTATGACAAGAATTCTGAAATTACAAAAAAGTTTTATGCTACAGTTCAGAATAAATTTCACTACGCTATTACGGGACAAACTGCCGCAGAAATTGTGTATAATAAGGCAGACCATAAAAAAGAAAATATGGGGTTGACTACTTGGAAAAATTCTCCTGACGGTCGTATTTTAAAAAGTGATGTTGAAGTTGCTAAAAATTATCTTTCAGAAAAACAAATCAAGCAGCTTGAACGTGCAGTTAGTGGTTATTTTGATTATATTGAAGATTTAATCGAACGGGAAATCCCTTTTAATATGGAACAGTTTGCTTCTAGCGTCAATGAATTTCTTGAGTTCAGAAAATATGATATTCTGGAAGGTCAAGGAAGAATTTCCCATAATCAGGCAAAGAAAAAAGCGTTTGATGAATACGATATTTTTAACAAAACGCAGAAGATAAATTCTGATTTTGAAAAATCATTAAAAAAATTGGAGAAATAATATATGAAATTCGACGAACACGCATTAGAACTCTCCATAATGGAGCTTTTTGAAAATCAGGGTTATTCTCATATTACAGGCAGTGAGATTCATCACGAAAAGACAGAAGTTCTTTTGATTGATGTCTTAAGCAATTTTCTTTTATTCCGCTACGGTTCACAGGATATTACTCCAAATGAAATTAATGCTGCCATAAATCGAATTAAAAATATTTCTTCTGATTTGTACGATGAAAACAAAAAAGTTCTGGATTTAATCTGTAACGGTTTTGCTCTTCGCCGTGATGATCCTTCTCAAAAAGACTTGTTTATCCAGCTTATTGATTTTGAAAAACCAGAAAACAATATGTTCAGTATTGTAAATCAGCTGGAAGTACAGGGAAGGGAACAACTTCGTATTCCAGACGGCATTGTTTATGTAAACGGTATTCCTCTTGTTGTTCTGGAGTTCAAATCTGCAATTAAAGAAAACACTACTATTGAAGATGCATATAAACAGCTTACAGTGCGCTACCGCCGTGATATTCCGGAGCTTTTCAAATACAATGCTTTTGTTGTAATTACTGACGGTGCAAATACAAAAATGGGGGCTTTGTTTTCGCCTTATGAGTTTTTCTATGCATGGCGAAAAGTTGAAAGTACAGATAAAGAAGTAGACGGAATTAGCTCATTAATGACAATGGTAAACGGACTTTTCAGAATGGACCGTCTGCTTGCCGTTGTAAAAGACTTTATCTATTTCCCGGATTCAACAGATAAAGAAATAAAAATTGTCTGCCGTTATCCTCAGTTCTTTGCTGCAACAAAACTTTTTGAAAGTATAAAATCTGCTATGAAGCCAAAAGGCGACGGAAAAGGCGGTATTTACTTTGGCGCGACAGGATGCGGTAAAAGTTATACAATGGTTTTTCTTTCACGCATGATTATGAAAAGCAAGGAGTTTAACAGTCCGACTGTTGTTGTAATCACAGACAGAACAGATCTGGATGACCAGCTTTCTAAATTATTCCTTGAATCCAAAAATTACATTGGCGATGAAAATATTAAATGTATTGAAGCCCGTGATGATGAATTAGAAAACAAAACAGGCTTAAAGCAGGAACTTAAAAACCGTGCATCAGGCGGAGTTTATCTGACTACAATTCAGAAATTCAGTGAAGATATTAAACTGCTTTCTGAACGTTCAAATATTATTTGTATTTCAGATGAAGCTCACAGATCACAAACAAACCTTGAAGAAAAACTCATAATCAACGAAGAGAAGGGAATTGTTGAACATAAATACGGCTTTGCACACTTTCTGCATGAATCTTTCCCGAATGCAACTTATGTTGGTTTTACAGGCACTCCAATTGATGAAATGGAACAGGTTTTTGGTGATGTAGTTGATACATACACAATGAAAGAATCTGTTGCCGACGGAATTACTGTAAATCTTGTTTATGAAGGCCGTGCTGCTAAAGTTTTCTTGGATCACAAAAAGATTCAGGAAATTGAAGCATATTATGAAAAATGCCTTGAACAGGGATCAAATGAAAATCAGGTAGAGCAGAGTAAAAAGGCTGTCACAAGTCTTGAAGCAATTCTCCGTGATCCTGATGTAATTAATGAAATTGCAAAAGATTTTATTGCTCATTATGAAAACCGAGTTACAGAAGGTGCATCAGTTCTTGGCAAAGCAATGTTTGTCTGTTCAAGCCGAGAAGTAGCTTTTGATTTATGGAAAGCAATTATTGCACTTCGTCCTGACTGGAATGTAGAGCATCCTACAAAAGAAGAAATTGAATCAATCCGTGCAAAGTTAAAGGCAGAAGGAAAGAAGCCTGAAGAAATTGAAAAAGAACTCAAAAAGTTAAAGCCGATTGAAAAAATCAAAATGGTTATGACTGAAAACAAAGCAAAAGATGTAAAAGAACTTTACGAAATGCTTGGTAAACATGATGACCGAAAAGAATATGACAGACAGTTCAAGAATGAAAAATCCAATTTCAAAATTGCTGTTGTCTGTGATATGTGGCTTACAGGATTTGATGTTCCGTGTCTTGATACAATTTATATTTACAAACCGCTGCAGAAACATACTCTTATTCAGACAATTTCCCGTGTAAATCGTGTTTATAAGGGAAAAGAAAAGGGCTTGATTGTCGATTATATTGGTATCAAAAAAGCAATGAATGAAGCTCTTAAAAAATATACCGGCGGTGAACAGGAAGAATTTGAAGATTCTGAAAAAGCCGCAGTAATCGTAAAAGATGAATTGAGCGTTTTAAAAGCAATGTTTAATAAATTTGATTCATCTTCATATTTTAATGGAAGTCCGCTTCAGCAGCTTGAAACACTGAATAAAGCAGTAGAATATGTTCAGTTTACAGAAGATATTGAAAAACGCTTTATGGCATCTGTAAAACGCCTTAAAAAAGCATTTAATCTGTGTTCTTCAAGTGAATCTTTTTCTAAAGAAGAAAAAGAACAGATCAATTTTTATATTGCCGTTCGTGCTATTCTCTTCAAACTTACAAAAGGTGATGCGCCTGATATTACCACAATGAACAACCACGTTTGGGAAATCCTGCAGGAAGCAATTAAATCTGACGGTGTTGAAGAACTGTTTCAGGTAGGAAAACAGGTTAATTTTGATTTGTTTAATCCTAAATACCTTGAAAAGATAAATAAAATCCAGCTGCCGAATACAAAAATTAAAGCACTGGAACAGCTTTTAAAACAGGCAATAGAAGAGTATAAAAAGACAAATAAAGTTAAGGCTGTAGAGTTTTCTGACAGATTGAACAGTTTGATTATTTCCTACAACAATCGTTTTGCAGATGGAGATTTTGCAAGCCATGTTCTTGATGATGTTACAGAACAGTTGAACAAACTCTTTAGTGATATGCTCGCAGACAGAAAATCTTTTGAAGAAATGGGAATCGACTTTGAAGAAAAAGCATTCTACGACATTCTTATCGCCTGTGCAAAAAAATTTGATTTTGAAGATATTTACTCAAAAGACAAAATGATTGACCTTGCAAAGAAAATAAAACAGCTTGTAGCCCAGAATGTAAAATATACAGACTGGAACCAGCGCATAGATGTAAAAGCTGAAATGAAAGCTGATTTAAGAATTCTTCTGGACGAAAACGGTTATCCGCCAGTTCCCCGTGATGAAGTATTCAAAGAAGTCTTTGAACAGGCAGAAAACTTTAAGAAGTTTGAGGAATAAATTTTTAACCTTCTCTAAATTGCAATATTTCACTTTTTACCGTGTAATTGAGTTCATCTTCGCTTTCTGATTTAAGAATTGCAAGTGATGCTGAATTGTGTTAATCCCGAAAAATTAACTTTAGTTACCTGCGGCGTTTCCTGTAAATTCTAAAAAGGAAAAATTATGCGCTTAAGACCTTATAAAAATTGTGATGTTTCAAAAATTTTGTCGTGGATAAAAGATGAAACTTCTTTCAGAAAATGGGGCGCCGACCGCTATAAAAATTATCCTGCAACGCCTGAAGATATGAATAAAATGTATAAAGAGGTTCAGGTTACGGAAAAGAAATGCTTCTTCTTTCTATAAAATATGCTTTTGAAATTCTGAAAGTTGAAAAAATTACACTCGGAGTTTTTGAAAACAACAAAAGCGGCGCTTATTACTTCTACAAATCATGCGGATTTACAGAAGTCCTCGTAAAAAATCCCGAATATTACACCATAAATTCAGAAACCTGGAAATGACTAGAACTCGAACTAAAAAAATAAACCTCAAATAAAAACTTGATAATTCTATTCTTTCAGTCAATAATATAACAAATTTAAAAAGATTTAATTTAGGAGGTCTTTATGAAAAAATTAAATTTTAAACATTTTGTGGGCACAGGACTTATTCTTTCAAGTTTGATGTTTTAGGTTGTCCAAGTCAAAGTTCAGATTCAGCTCCTGTAAAAGAAGAAGTAAAATCTACTAATGTTGCTGTTCCGGATAGTGTTACTAAAAGTACTACAGAGTATAAAGATCCAACAGAAGAAAATATGAAATCATTAACAGCCTTGATCAGTAATAAAGCTATTTTTAGATGGTTTTCTAATATTGTTGTGCCACAAAATTCAACTCGTGCAGAATCAACTTCAACAGAAGAAAAAGTAGAAGAAATTTCAAAGCGTATTTCAGATTCAATTACAAAATTTCAGAAAGATCTTTCTACGGGTTCTGCTGAATTGAATATCAGCGAAAATCCTGGAACTATTGCAGATTTTGCTGACGAAGGTATTACTGCTGAAATTCCGTATTTAAGGGCTAATGTTAAAGTTACAGCTGATCAAAAAACAGGAGCTATGTCCGTTACTTCAAATGCAGGTTTATCATTCAGTTCTTCTGTAGATTTAACAAAAACTTATGAAACTGATAAAACTTTAACTGAAGAAGATAAAATATTCAGCAGGTCTTCCAGCTCCCTTTGATTTCTAATTTTA
>NZ_DAVZIU010000038.1:0-8516 GCF_052273165.1 Treponema berlinense
AACTAGCAGCATGCCTTGGCATGCAAAAATCCCTGCCACAAAGTGGCAGGACGTGTGCTTTAGCACACAGTTATATAATCTAGTTTTGTGCTAACAAAACTAGCAGCATGCCTTGGCATGCAAAAATCCCTGCCAAACACCCCAAACAACTATATTAACCAACAATTGAGCGCACAAACTCAAGCGAATCAGGAACATTTTTTACGCCTTCAAAGATTAGATATGCGTTCGGTTCTTCCTTCGCTATTACAGGCAAAAATTCTTTCCAACCCATAATTCCCTGTCCCAAAGGAGCAATTTCAAGCTCACCGTTTTTTACAACATAATCTTTTAAATGAAAACCGCAGATTTTTCCTTTAAAGAGTTTCAAACACCTTTCAAAAATTTCGGCACGTTTTTCGTGATTTCCAATGTAAAGATAATTGTAAATATCAACAATAAAACGGAAATTTTCCTGTTCTGGATCAATTTCATCGGCAAGACGCTTAAGCTGCTCTGGACAATACATACAATGTCCCCAGGCTCCTTCCAAAGCCATGCAGACACCGTTTTTTTTTGCAATCTCTGGCATAGGCGCAAAAATCGACTTAACTTCAGCAAAAGCCTCTTCAGTCTGATTTTTTGGATTGTAAGTCCATTTATCGTCATTGTAAGAGCCAGTCTCTGAAGCAACAAATTTTGCCCCAAATTCAGCAGCATGACGCAAATGATCGGCGTATTTTTCTGCTCCAAGTTTTACTTTTTCTTTATTAGAGTGAACAGGATTAAAATATGCGCCCAAGAGAGGAATTTCAACACCGTTAGAATTAAAACCTCTACGGATTTCAGAAACAACCCTGTCCGTCAAAGTACCAGGATTACCGTTTTGTCCTTCAATAGCCTTTGCAATTGCAAGCTGAACTCCGTCAAATCCCCATTCATGGGCTTTTTGTCCTAAAAATTCAGCAGAACCTTTTCCAATATCATGTGGTCTAATTAAAATTTTCATAAGTCCATTATATCTACAGCCAGTACAAATTGCAATTTTTGAAAAACTAAAAAAAATGAAGATTTGAGCATAAAAATTTTCTGCAAAGTATTGTACGTACCCACAATACAAGCAGGTGTGTAGCATAGTGCCAGAGCATAACACAAAGAGTTTGCGACAAATTAAATATGAAAGAATAATAAAATAATTTAAAACAAAAAAGGCATCCATTTTCAGGATGCCTTTTCACTTCAAAAACTAACTATAACTAGCAGTTTTCTGCAAAGTATTTGATTGTGCGTACCATCTGGCTTGTGTAAGAGTTTTCATTGTCATACCAAGAAACAACCTGTACCTGATATGTATCGTCAGAAACCTTAGAAACCATAGTCTGTGTAGCGTCGAAGAGCGAACCAAAGCGCATTCCGATTACATCTGAAGAAACAATCTGATCTTCGTTGTATCCGAAAGATTCTGTTGCTTCAGCCTTCATTGCAGCGTTGATAGCTTCTTTTGTAACTTCTTTGTCTGTTTTGATTACAGCAGTCAAGATTGTTGTAGATCCTGTTGGAACTGGAACACGCTGAGCTGAACCAATTAATTTTCCGTTCAATTCAGGAATTACAAGACCAATAGCCTTTGCAGCACCTGTTGAGTTTGGAACGATGTTCTGAGCACCTGCACGTGAACGGCGGAGGTCGCCTTTGCGCTGTGGGCCGTCAAGAATCATCTGGTCGCCAGTGTAAGCGTGAATTGTAGACATGATTCCGCTCTGGATTGGAGCAAAGTCATTCAAAGCTTTAGCCATTGGAGCCAAGCAGTTTGTTGTACAAGAAGCGGCAGAAATGATATTGTCGTTCTTTGTAAGAGATTTGTGGTTTACATTGAATACGATTGTTGGAAGGTCGTTTCCTGCAGGAGCAGAAATTACAACTTTTTTAGCACCTGCATCGATGTGAGCCTGTGATTTAGCCTTTGAAACATAGAAACCTGTACATTCGAGAACAACGTCAACATCGAGAGCTTTCCATGGAAGGTTAGCAGCATTTGCTTCTTTGTAGATTGTGATTGTTTTTCCGTCTACAACGATAGCACCTGGCTTTGTTACAGTTTTTCCGTCTTCAGCAAGAACGTCATCAATATAAGAAACTGTGTGTTTATTTTCACCAATTCTTCCAGCATATCCACCCTGTGCTGTATCATACTTCAAAAGATGAGCAAGCATTTTTGGGCTTGTAAGGTCGTTGATAGCCACAACTTCATATCCATCTGCAGCAAACATCTGGCGGAATGCCAAGCGTCCGATACGGCCAAAACCGTTAATAGCAACTTTAACTGCCATGATTTTATTCTCCTTAAAAAAATAAATTTAAATTCACTATATTTAAAATACTGAATTTCAAGCAAATAGTCTATAAAAAAATTATAATAAATTGACCGTTCCAACTTTTCGGTCAGAACCATCGAAACTAAAAAAGAGTTTTAATCAAGTCTTTATATTTCTCAGCGATTTTATAGCGCATAATTTCCTGTTTTGCACTCAATTCAACACCAACTTCAAAACTTTTTGGAATCAACGCAAATTTACCGATTTTTTCGCAAGCACGAAAACCTTTTGCAGTAGAAATTGAATTCTTTATAATTTTATCAAAAACTTGAATTATAAAATCGTTCTTTAAAAGTTCTTCATAAGATTCATACTCAATATTATTTTTTTTTGCAAAATCTTCGGTATTTTCTTTAGAAGGCACAATGAGCGCTCCAAGACTTCGTTCATCTTGTCCAACAACCATAGCGCTTTCTATCAAGTCGTTTATCAACAACTCAGACTCCAGCACAGCAGGTTCAACATTTTCACCGCCAAGCAAGACAATTGTATCTTTTGCGCGACCTGTAATTTTCAATTCGTTGTCAAAAGTGCGTATTCCAAGATCGCCTGTATTAAACCAACCATCTTTATCAATCACTTTTGCAGTCAAATCTGGTCGTTTGTAATAGCCTTTCATAACCTGCCGGCTTTTTACAAAAATCAATCCCATTTTTCCAGGCCCAATATCTTCGCCACTTACGGCAACACCGTTTTCTTCCTTGCAGATTTTTAATTCGACAGTAGGAAAAATCGCACCTACGCAACCAGGGCGAGGTTCATGAGGATTTCTAAAAGAAATAA
This sequence comes from Treponema berlinense, assembly GCF_052273165.1. Taxonomy (GTDB): domain Bacteria; phylum Spirochaetota; class Spirochaetia; order Treponematales; family Treponemataceae; genus Treponema_D; species Treponema_D berlinense_A. Next base: position 3,138 of record NZ_DAVZIU010000038.1, read on the forward strand.
CAGGCGCAGTTTCGGTAAGTCCATAGCCTTCCAAAAGGTTCAATCCTACAGCACGATAAAAATTGTCAATTTCGTGCGGAAGCGCTCCGCCACCGCTGATTGCAACATGCAGATTTCCACCAAATTTCGCTTGAAGTTTTTTAAATACGAGCAAATCTCCAAGTTTTTTCAATGGCCATAAAAGACACATGGGAACTATTCCCGTAAAAAAATCCAAAACACGGTTACGTTTTTTGTAAAGCTGGCATACAAGACCGCAAACCTTATCTTTCTGGTCAGCATAGGCACCGCCAATTTTTACAAAAAAATTAAAAAGAACAAGGGCAACTCCGCCTTTCTTTTTCATGGCTTTTTGAACGGCTTTTGCAAGAGATTCCCATAAACGCGGAACACCGCACATCCATTGAGGCTTTATAACCGCCATGTCTGCAAGCAAAATCTGTCCAACAGGCTTAGAATAAGCAATTCCGTTGCAAAAAACTGGAGCAGCATATTGAATCAAACGCTCAAAACTGTGCCATACAGGAAGAACGCTCAGCCACATAAATCCAGGATTAGAAGGCAAAAAGTTGTGGATTACAGAAAGCTGATAAATATAATTGTCATGAGTAAGCATTACTCCTTTTGGAGTTCCTGTTGTGCCTGAAGTAAAAATAATCGTGGCGGTGTCATCAGGTTCAACTTTTTCCATGTCAGACTCGATTTCCGCCTTTATCGCTTCTTTTTTTTCTGCATATTCAGTCCGCGCTTTTTCAAACAATTCGCTAAAATGAATTACTTTAAGACCGCAATCGGCTGCTTTTTTTTCAATTTCTTGCACAATTGGTTCGTAAATTACAACTGTTTTTAAGAGGGGAACTTCATCGATTTTTTCCAAAACTTTTTCGAGCTGATGTCCGGTTTCAAAAAAGCCAACTTTACAGTTTGTATAAGAAATTATAAAGCGAATTTCGTTTCCCATGCTATCGCAGCCACGAGGAACATCTGCCGCACCAATGGAAAGCAAAGCATAATCTGTCAAAAGCCATTCGCGACGATTGTCAGAAATCAATGCAACGTTAGAGCCTTTTTCAATGCCAAGTTTTTTAAACTGAAAAGCAAGAGCGACAAAATCATCATAAACAGAAGCGAATGTAAAATATTCAAATTTGCCGTCTTTATTTTTTGAAGCCTGAAGAACTGAATCAGGAACTTTTTCAACCTGCGCCTTCAGTGTTAAAGGAAGATTTTTTGGAAGCTCACGGAAAGTGTATTTTACCATAATTTTCTCCATTAAATGAAATCAAAAAACTCAAAAACAACAATCAAGCTGAAAGTCCTTTAGAGATTTACGTAATTTTACCACGAAATACTTTATATTGCAAAAAAGGCGAAACCTGCATATTCTTAAAATCAGGTTCTCGCCACAAAACTTAGGGATTGTATAAATAAACTAAACCGAATTATTTTTTATCGCTGTCGGAATCTTTATGGCGATTGTCAAAATAACCACCGTCTTCAAGATACCGGCGTCGCGTCATTATAAGATTTATCAGTTCGTGATACATATTAAAGTCAATTTCAAGAGCCATCGGAAGAAGGAAAAACTCTGTTTCGTCGCAGTAACGTTCGATAAAATGAGGATCTGTAACGTATCCGAGCGAAATCATATTGGAAATTCTGTCAGCACATTTTAAGATTTTTGCCTTTTGACTGCCTTTGTCCAAAATTCGCTGCAAAAATTCTTTTTTTGTTTCGTTTTCACTGCGAGTAACTTCAAGAACAAGCTTAAGAACTTCCTCACCTTCATCATCGGCATTGAGGATTAAATTTTTGTCAAAATCCTTAATGTCTTCAACAGTGTCATGAACGACACTGGCTTTTAGCAAAACAGAATCTATATAACCGTAATCTATCAGAATTGCAAGAGTGTCCATCTGATGCCGGAACATATTTCCTCCAGCATGGCGCGCCTTTCCAATAAGTCCCGTGGCAAGTTGCATATAAGGAGCCAAAACAATATTTTTAAGTTCTAAAGCTTCTTTATTTCCCATTTTTTCAGGTTTTTCGGTTTTCATTTCATACTTTATTCCCATGACGCACCTCTCTTGTTTGCAACATCTCCTGCAAAACTGATTATCTTGATTATCGGCAAATTTTAGTTCAAAGCCGCGATATAACTTTCAAGTTTTTCAATTCTGCGCTTAATTTCTGCAAGATTGTCGCGTTCTGCCTGAACAACTTCCGCTGGAGCATGCTGTCCGAATTTTCCGTTCAATTTGAATTCAATTCGTTCTGCATCTTTTTTATCTTTTTCAAGATCCTTGTTAAAATGCTTCAAAAGCTGTTCTGTATTTACATTTTCGTCAAGAAGAATAAAGGCTTCAAAACCAGAACCTACTGTACCGATTGATTTTTCAGGCTTAGATTCAACAAATTCAACCTTAGAAAGACCTGCTAAAAGCTGAATCATATCAGTTTTTTCTGTACAAACTTCAGCTGCGCTACCTTTTTCGATAAGAAGCGCAAGATTGATTTTGTCGGCAGGATTTACGCCACATTCAACGCGAATACCGCGCACACTTCTTACAACGTCTTTCAAAGCGACAAAACGGGCATTGATTTTTGAATCATCGCGTTCAACCTTGTATTCAGGATAAGGAGCCGAAACTAAAAGTCCAGTATAAGTTTCGTTCGGTAAAATTTTCTGGACACCGCTTGCCTTTCTGTTTTCAACAATTTGAGCCAAAGGCAATTTTGAATAGATTTCTTCGGTTACAAACGGAATAAATGGATGCAAAAGGCGGAGAGATTCTTCAAGAACGTTGAGCAATACAGAAACCTGTCTGTCCTTCTGTTCTTCAGTTCCGTGCCAGAATACAAGTTTTGTAGCTTCTACATACCAATCGCAGAAAGTATTCCAGAAATATTCGTAAACGCTGCTTGCCGCATCGTTGTAGCGGTAAGAATCAAGAGCGGAACGTGCATTTTTTGCAGCAGAATTCAATTCAGCAAAAATCCATTTATCAAGTTCCGTCAATTCTTCGTCTTTTACAGGAACAAGATTTCTTCCTTCCAGATTTCCGAGAATATAACGGCTTGCATTCCATACTTTATTACAAAACTTTGAACCGAATTTGAAAGAATCATTGTCGATTAAAATATCCTGCCCCTGGGCACAAAGATAGGTCAAAGTGAATTTGAGCGCATCCGCACCATACTGATCGATAATATCAAGAGGGTCGATGCCGTTTCCAAGAGATTTCGACATTTTTCTTCCTTGCTTGTCGCGTACAAGCCCATGAATGTAAATGTCATGGAAAGGCGCTTTTCCTGTAAATTCCAAACCAGCCATAATCATGCGGCTAACCCAGAAGAATATAATATCGTAAGCAGTAACAAGAGCAGTTGTAGGATAGAAATTCTTCAAATCTTCGGTATTTTCCGGCCAGCCCAAAGTTGAGAACGGCCACAACCATGAAGAGAACCAAGTGTCGAGGACATCAGGATCCTGTCTTAAATGAGAAGAGTCTGCGCCGCATTTTGGACATTTTACAGGATTTTCGCGACTTACGATTGTTTCACCGCAATCACAGTACCATGCAGGAATTCTGTGTCCCCACCAGATTTGACGGCTCACACACCAATCACGTATATTTTCGAGCCAGTGAGTGTATGTGTTTTCCCATTTTTTTGGAAAAAAAACAACTTCTCCGTCTTTCCATGCCTTCAGCGCTTTTTCGGCAAGAGGCTTCATTTTTACAAACCACTGATAAGAAAGATAAGGTTCTACAACAGTATGACAGCGATAACAGTGTCCTACAGAGTGAACCATTTTTTCTTCATCCTTAAAATTTCCGCTTTCAGTCAAATCTTCAATAACAAGTTTTCTTGCAGCATCAGGCTTCAGACCACGATATTTTTCAGGAACATTGTCGTTCATAGTTCCGTCAGGATTAAGAAGGTTGATTACTTCGAGATTGTGGCGCTTTCCAACTTCCCAGTCGTTAGGGTCGTGAGCAGGCGTAATCTTAACCATACCAGTTCCAAATTCTTTATCAACATAAGAATCCGCAATAATCGGAATTTCTTTGTTAATCAAAGGCAAAAGAACTTTCTTACCAATCAGATTTTTATAACGCTCATCATCAGGATTTACAGCAACAGCCGTATCTCCAAAGAAAGTTTCTGGACGAGTTGTAGCAACTTCAATTCTTCCAGAACCATCGGCATAGTTATAATAAATGTGATACATTGCGCCCTGAGTATCCTCATGCTCAACTTCATCATCAGCCAGAGCAGTACCGCACCGAGGACACCAGTTTACAAGATACTGGCCTTTATACATAAGTCCGCGTTCATACAATGTAACAAAAACATCACGAACAGCTTTAGAAAGTCCCTCATCATAAGTAAAACGCTCACGGCTCCAGTCAACAGAGTTTCCAAGTTTTTTCTGCTGTTTTACGATAATGTCGTGGTGTTTATGAGTAACTTCCCAAGTTCTCTCTGTAAAAGCCTCGCGTCCAAGGTCATTGCGGTTTTTGCCCTCTTTTTTGAGCTGCTTTTCAACAACATTCTGAGTGGCAATTCCAGCATGGTCGGTTCCAGGAATCCAGAGAGTATCATCTCCCTTCATTCTATGATAACGAACAACAACGTCCTGCAAAGTATTATTAAGACCGTGTCCCATGTGTAAGACACCAGTAACGTTCGGTGGCGGAATTACAACAGTATATTTTATATTGGAAGTTTTTTGAGAATGAACAGGCGAATCTTTATCGCTTGCAGGTTTAAAACAGCCTTTTTCAACCCATTCATTATAAATTCTGTCTTCAAAATCTTTTGGATTATAAGCCTTTTCAAGTTCAATAGCTTTCATTTTTCGAGCATCCTTAAATAGAAATCAGGTTTAAATTCGAGTAATTTTTTATATTCGGGTGGCTTTTTGCTTTGCAAAAATCGGGCTTTTCGCACTTCGCCGTCTTGCGCGGCTCATTCCTTCGAAATGTTTCTCCACTACGTTCCGAAACATATCGAAGGAACTAAAGGTGCTACAATCCCTGCCACATACAAAAACTCAACATTAGCCTAATAAACCATTATAAAGAAAAAACAAGGTCTGTTCAATTGACGCGAATAAAAACACCATAAGGCTGGCAATCGACATATAACGCCAGAAAATAACACGAAAAACAACAAAATGGAAAAACTACGCAAACGCCAGAAAACAACAAAACGTCAAAAGCGCACGGAAGTGTCAACAAACCCTTGCAGCAAACAAAAATCAATGATATGGAAAAAAAATGTACAAACGGCAGAAAGACGCAAAAATAAAGCACCGAGCCACACAAAGTGCGCTGACTGGAAAGAATGAAAAAAAATAATTTAAAAAGAAAA
>NZ_DAVZIU010000039.1:0-7731 GCF_052273165.1 Treponema berlinense
TGCGCAAGCAAAAGCCGCAGCATGCGATAGCATGCAGAAATCCAGGCTGTAAGCCCGGTCGTGCGCTTTTAGCGCACGCGTAAATAAACGGGTTTTGCGCAAGCAAAAGCCGCAGCTTGCAAGTAAAATGCTAAAAAAAATGCCCCGGAAACAAGCAAATCCAGGGCTATAAAAACTAAACTTTTTTGACTATTCAAACAACGCCTTGTGCAAAATCTGAACAACTGTGTTTGCCTGAGAATTGTCAACAAGGAAACTTATATTAACCTTGCTTGCACCCTGAGAAATCATCTGAACGTTGATATTTTCTTTTTTTAGTGCTGAAAAAGCGTCCGCAAGGATCGAACTTGACGAAGAGGCATCGCAAATAATCGTTACGATAGCCTTTTCTTTTTTTACAGTCACATCGGCCGCTTTTTTCAAGTCTTCAACAAGTCCGTCAAGTTTAGAATTTCCATTTACTGTAAGAGAAACTGAAACTTCAGAAGTCGCAATCACATCAACAACAACATTCCATTTTAAAAACTGGTTGAACACATGAGCCAAAAATCCACATGCACCGAACATGCTGTTTGACTGAATATCAATCAAATCGACATTTTTAACGTTTGTAATTGCAAGAACGCGCGGAGTTTTTCCACTGTGTTTTGCAAGAATTACAGACCCTTCGCTCTTTATATTGTATGAATTTTTTACGCGAACTGGAGTTCCTGTCTTGCGACATGGAATCATTGAGCGTGGGTGCAAAACCTGAGAACCAAACATTGCTAGTTCCTGAGCTTCCTCGTAAGTAACTTCTGGAACAGGGCGCGCATTTTTTACAATTCGTGGATCAGTTGTCAAAATTCCATCAACATCTTTCCAAGTTTGAATTTCATCAACTCCAAGAGCAGCACCGAGCATTGTTGCAGAAAGATCGGAACCGCCACGACCGAGGGTTGTAATTACATCGTTTTTGTCTTTTGCGATAAAACCTGTAACAATCGGGATTTCTTTCTGTCCGCCGTTTTTGTAAGCAGCAAGTTTTTCCGGAATATTTTTCCATACGTCTGGCAAAAGCTCTGCATTCATAAAATTTGAATCAGAAACAAAGCCTACATCCCAAGCATCATAAAATTTTGCAGGAATATTTTGTCTGTTAAGATATGCCGACATCAAGCGCACTGACATTCTCTCGCCAAAACTTACAAGATAATCCCGTGAACGCTTAGAAAGTTCGTGCAACATGCTAATTCCAGTGAGCAAAGTTTTTAATTCGCCCAAAAGTTCTTCAATTGCAGGAACATCAACATCCAAAATTCTGGCAGTATCGAGGTGAAGTTTTTCTACCTTCGAGATGTCAACCTTTCCGTTTACAGCCAAATCGGCCGCTTCGAGCAAATGGTCTGTAGTATCGCCCATTGCGCTCAAAATAACAAGCGGACGTTCATTTTTATAAGCCTGAATAATAGAGGCAACGTGTTTAATTCTTTCGGCGTCAGCAACACTTGAACCGCCAAATTTCATTACTATCATATTTAAAAATTATAATGAATTAAAAACTAATGCACAACTACAGTATTTTTAAATTCAACGAAATAATATTTTTCAGGCTTTAACAAAAACAACACTCAAAGCCGGCAGGTCAATTTTTTCAGCTTTTACAGTAATCTTGTCATTCAATTCACAGTCTACACCAGCAATTGCGGTTTCCATTCCGAGTTCTTCGATTAAAAAAACTGACTGTTTCTGCTCTTTTGAAAGGCAAATTGCATTTCCGCTCCACTCAGGGTTCTGCAAAAGATAAACCAAGGTCCAATGGGTATTACTGTTTCTTTCTGCCTGTCTTGCAGCCCTCGCCGCGGCATCTCCGGCAGAAATCCTCATAAGCATTGTATCTTTATCAATTAAAGGCTCATTTTTTATGAATGCGCGCAACTGCTCGTGTCCGATCAAATCTCCGTAACGGCGAAGTGGAGAAGTTACCTGGCTGTACATTCCAAGACCGAGAGCTGCGTGAGAAGACGGAGTTACGCCAACGTTCCGCTTGCGCATACAACGCCTGAGTCTGTATTGTCCAGCAAGTCCTTCTGGCAAAACAGCAGGAATATCTGGTGCTTCCTGGCTTATAAACGGAAAAGGAATATTATTTTTAAAGGCAAATTTTGCCGCGCCTTCACCTGCAAGAATCATGCATTCGCGCACAACTTCTCCGCTCTCGTAATGCACAACTTTCTCCATGCTGACCTTTTTTGTTTCAGGTTCAACAACAACGTGAATTTCTGGCATTTCGATAAAAACAGCTCCATTTTTTTTGCGCCGTTCGACTGTTTTTCTGGCAATTTCAAAGAGAGGTTTTAGTTCTGCACTGTCTTTTAATTCATCTGCTTTTTTATAAGACAGGCGTTTTACATCAACAATCGTACGTAAAATTTCGCAGTCTTCAATTTCGCAATTTTCATTCAACTTAATTTTAAAGCTCAGGGCGCGACTTATTTCTTTTAATCCCAACGCATAATCTTCAAGGCAGTCTTCACTCAGCATTCTGGCCGCACCTTCAGGAATATACAAAGTCGCTCCACGTCCCCTTGCGCAAATGTCAATCGGGCTGTCAGGCAAAACAGTGCTTGCAGGGTCTGCAATATGAACCCAAAGGTATTCACCGTCAAAACCAATCGCATCGTCAGGGTCTGTAGACCATTCAGAATCGATTGCATAACTTATTCCCTCGACTTTTACCCTGTCCTCTTCAGGCGGACGTCCAAGGCTCAATTTTGCGCTCTTTGCGCTAAGTCCCCAGCGCAAAGGATAAGGATTCTTTGTAATATCCCAAATTCCGGTTTTTAAAAGAATTTCATGGGCACGCTCGATTGTTTCTTTCATTCCTGCGTCTTTTAAAATCTTACAGTTGTCTGTCTTGCAAAGCGCAAAGGCTTCTACTTCCTGCATGTATTTTCCGTCAGCAGGCAAATCAAGTTTTCCCTGGCGCAATCTGGTTATAAAGGCAGCGCGCATTTCTTCGGCATGTTCTTTTTCAAAGACCTTGTTTTTTAATTCTTCGATTTTTTCGCCAGAACGGGGGATAAAAAGAATTTTTGGAGATTCAATATCGGAAGAATCAATTTTTTCCTCAAAATAAAATCCATTTTTTAAAGCGCAATAAACGCCCCAAACTTCATCGGCAACAATTTTTCCACGAATCAATTCTACAAGTTCAGAAAAAGGCATAAAAGATGATGCGGTTTCGTTTTCGCTACTCAAAAGTTCGTAAATTTCTGCAATCTGATTTTGAACCTGACTTTCTGGCTTCAAAGCGTTTTCTGCAAAATCAAGACAATTTTCCAGTGAAGAAGCAGGAGATTCACTTAACAAAATTATATCGCGAGGACGCACTTTCTGACTTGCGTAAACAGCTTTTTTTCCTGACGATGTTGCTCTCGAAACACACCAGCCCACTAAAATTTTTGAAGATTCTTCGCCTTCAACAAGCGCACAAAAACTTTTATAAATTACAACGGATTTTTTTTGCATATAGCCCACCTAAGGCAATTTTACAAAATCCAGGACGGTTTATCAATCGACAGCATTTTCCTGTGTTTTTTGTATAATTTCAAATCGTTTTTTCATCAAAAGTGAGTACTATTTTCTTCTGGAGAAAGGCCTTCTGGCAAGCCCCGACAGTCTCAGCATTTCGCTGTCCAGGTACATACGGACAACCTCACCTTCTTCCATTTCAATCTTCCACAGACCAATCCTGCTAGTTTCTAAATATTGTCTTAATTCATCTGCCGTAAAAAAATCCATTAAGCTCTCAATTCACTTTGGCAATCGCCATAAAAAGCGTCTTAAATAATACCACATAAAATTTACTTTGGATAAAAAAAATCAATTCAGCCATATTTTTTTAGGCGAACACGGCTTGCCTTTTTAGAGCAAAAAATATAAAGTCGTTTTTGCGCAGTTTATGATTCCTCATAATTCTCCTGCGCTTTATAAATCAAAATTCTTATGGAGGCGGACGTTTTGAGTCCATTGTTCTTATGAAAAAACTCTCTTCAAAGTTCATGCAGGAAATAAAAGATTTTAAAATTCTCCTGCGAAACATTCCTTCCCTTACAGTTTCACTGTTTATTCTGTCGGTTGTCTGCGCAAACTTAATGGCAAACAAAGAACTCGTAAATTTCAAGTACATTGCTCTTGACTGTGGCTTTACTTTTAGCTGGCTTATGTTCTTGTGCATGGACATAATCTGCAAACGCTGGGGAGCAAAGGCTTCCATCAAAGTTTCGATTCTCGCACTTGCAGTAAATCTTTCTGTCTGCCTTATTTTTGCTCTTCTATCAAAAGCGCCTGGAATGTGGGGCGAATTTTACACGACAGAAAATCAAGAAGTAAACCGTGCGTTAAACGCGACATTCGGCGGTTCGTGGTACGTTGTCTTGGGTTCCGCACTTGCCTTCATCACCTCTTCAATAATAAATGCGCTCTTAAACACCGCAATCGGTTCCTCGCTCAAAAAAAACAATTTTTTCAGTTTTGCACTGCGCTCCTACGTTTCAACGGCAATCGCCCAGTTTGCAGACAATTTTATCTTTGCCACAGTCGTTTCTAAAATTTTCTTTGGCTGGAGTTGGACTCAGGTAATCGTCTGCTCGGCAATCGGAGCTTTTTTTGAACTCTTGTGCGAAGTTGTTTTTTCCGGACTCGGCTGGAAAGTTGTGCGCCAGTGGGAAAAAGAAAATGTCGGAAACGAGTATCTTGAATACCAAAAAAAACAGGCATAATCAAAAATGAAAGTCTTAATCACCGGAACAAGCCAGGGAATCGGCAGGGCAACAGCATTAAAATTTCTTTCGGAAGGATTTAATGTAATCGGGCTTGACATTGAATCAGACACAATCTCAAAAAGCCAGAATGCAAAAAATAAGGAAAATTATTCTCATTTTACAGCAGATATTTCCGACTCATCTTCTCTCCCAGAAATTTCTGACGTTGAAATTCTTGTAAACAACGCAGGAATTCAAACTCCGGCTTTGACAGGTGAAGAAAAAGACATCCAGGTAAACCTTATCGGCACGATGGCTGTAACTCAAAAATATGCGTTTCAGCCAAAAATAAAATCAGTACTCTTTAACGCCTCAGTTTCCGCTCTTACAGGAAACGAATTTCCTTCGTACGTAGCTTCAAAGGCAGGAATAATCGGCTACATGAAAAACTGTGCAATTCGCCTTGCAAATTCATACCGCGCAACCTGCAACGCACTGTGCTTTGGAGGCGTGCTGACAGAATTAAACGAAAATGTCATAAAAAACAATGAGCTTTGGCAAAAAATCATGGACATAACCCCGCTAAAACGCTGGGCAAGCGCACAAGAAGCTGCCGACTGGATTTATTTTCTTACAGTAACAAACAAATTCTGCACAGGACAGGCCATCGATGTTTCCGGCGGAGAACGAAACTGCGCAGACTTATTTGTCTGGTAAATCGTAAGCCACAAGCAAAAAAAATCCCGACGTACAATGTTTTGTACACCGGGATTTTTTATCAGCCGTTTATATAAACAGAGTTCTGATTACCATTTCTTTTCGATTTCTGGTTCACAGATATTTACTTCTGTCTCCAAGTCGAAGAACTTACATCTGTCCATTTTTGGAGTAAAGTTTACAGTATCTCCGAGCTGTGGGTTTACAACTGGTTCACATTTAGCAACAATGTTTACATTCTGAACCTGAACAAATACGTGAGTTTCTGCTCCAAGAGGTTCTTTGTTTGTAACTTTTACTGCCATGTTGTTTTCTGTTGCTGGAGCATCCTGATAAATAAGGTCTTCTGGACGAACACCAAACCATACTTCTTTTCCAACATAAGCCTTAAGATGTTTCTGCTGGTCAGCAGTTGGTACAAGTTTAAAGTTTCCTTCGTCAGCAATTACATTACCGTTTTCTTCTGCAATTTTTACTTTGAAGAAGTTCATTGGAGGAGTTCCGATAAATCCAGCTACGAATTTGTTAATCGGGTGATTGTAGAGGTAGAGAGGTTCTCCAATCTGCTGAATGCGTTTTTCTGACATTACAACGATTTTTGTACCCATTGTCATAGCTTCAATCTGGTCGTGAGTTACATAAATCATAGTTGCCTGAAGGCGATTGTGCAAATCAGAAATTTCAGCGCGCATTGTAACGCGGAGTTTAGCGTCAAGGTTAGAAAGAGGTTCGTCAAACAAGAATACCTTTGGAGAACGAACAATAGCACGACCTACAGCAACACGCTGACGCTGACCGCCGGAAAGAGCCTTTGGTTTACGTGTAAGATAGTTGTCAAGGTCAAGGATTTTAGAAGCTTCGCGGACACGGCGGTCAATTTCTGCTTTGTCAGTTTTGCGGATTTTAAGACCGAAAGCCATGTTGTCGTATACAGTCATATGCGGATAAAGAGCATAGTTCTGGAATACCATTGCAATATTGCGGTCTTTTGGCGGAATGTCATTCATCAATTCACCGTCGATGTAAAGCTCACCAGCAGTAATGTCTTCAAGACCAGCAATCATACGTAGAGTTGTAGATTTACCACAACCAGACGGACCTACGAATACACAGAATTCGCGGTCTTCAATTGTTACATTTGACTTTTCAACGGCAAGAACATCACCGTCATAAACTTTTGTAACGCCTTTAAGTTCAACCTTTGCCATTTAGTTTTCCTCCTCGTGGCATTTAAGGGATTAGATTATAAAAATATCTTAAAAAAAAAACGAAATAAATTCAACCTTTTTTCTGCCAGGCAGCAAGGTTTTAAGGGCGTCCGGCAAAGCCGCCGGGTCTTTGCGTTATAAAATTGCTCCGCAATTTTTCCGTTCAGCCACGCGAGGCGTGTCCGAACCGCCTTCGCGGCTATCAGCCCCTGACGCGTTCACTTTCACTAACCAGCCGACATAAAAAAAAAAAGGCTGTTCGATTTTACCGAACAGCCTTTTACAAGTTGCGGAGAAGCTGACTTGAACAGCCACGACTTGCGTCACCAGCACCTCAAGCTGGCGTGTCTACCAATTCCACCATCCCCGCGTGATGTATTTATATTAACTAAAATAGATTTTTTAGTCAATAAGTAAAATCACTTTTTTTTAAAATTTTTCTATTTTTTTTCAGGAACTCCGCAGCCCATAAGGTTATTATAAACTTCTTCGTTTTCATTTTCCTGGTCTGATAAAGAATCCCATCTTCTTTTATTCAGCTTCTTCAAGCTGCATCTGCCACAAATATTTCTGATGTTTTTTCCGCAGTTCTTTCCTCAAAATCCGACTCTTTATTAAAAACCATTTTATTCCCCCCCCCTAACTATCAAACAAACATATTTTCAAGCATAGATTTTTTGACATTGGTCGATTTGTCATACTTACGCTGATGAAGGGTGATAAGGCGGTCAAGGTTACGGAAATACTCACCAATTTGCTTTTGTTCATCTATTGAAGGTATTGGCATTTCAATTTCCATCATTTTATTTTTAGAAATGTTATATCTTGAAATACCTTGTGCTAAAAATATTATCTTCTTTCGTATAGATGAAGAACGCAACATATAAGCAAAATCACTAGCGTCCAACTAAAAAAAGAGGCTTTTTAAAAAATATCTCTTCGTGTATAATGATTTTACCACATCTTATGCAAACAACCATCGGGACAGTAAAGTTTTTGAAGATTTTTAAGGATAAACTGATTTACTTCAGCAAAGGCAAAGCTGCTAAAAACTGTTCAAA
>NZ_DAVZIU010000040.1:0-6826 GCF_052273165.1 Treponema berlinense
AAGCATATCCGGACGCATTCAAAGCAAACGTAAAAACTCCGCCAATGGGACATTTTGGCGATGTAGAAAAAGAAATCGGCCGTGTTTGCGTACAGCTCGCCTCTCCGGACTTTAAATACATGAGCGGAGAAACAATCACCCTTGAAGGCGGAATGGGATTAAGACCGTAAACACAAAAAGGGGAAGACTCCCCTTGCGGCCGCACTGCGTTGCGCCCTATCCCCTCTGCGGGGACACCCCGCAACGCCCCGATAAGTTGAGGGAAAAGGATCTGTAGTAATGTACAGACAAAATAGAAAGTAGAAATTTCTAATAATTGGAAAAATTATGACATTCTTCCGATAAGATGTAATCGGAAAGGCGGTCGATCACATTTATAATCTTAATGCAATTTGAATTCTAATTGTTTTTCATTTTCAAGAAGAACTTGCCGCACTTTTTTATAAATTTTATTTGTTTTTTGCAACCCAGACGCCGTTAAAATTTTTAAGTTCTTCTTCGCCAAGATTTTTCATTTCTTCGCATTTTTGAATGTATTTTTCTGAAACTCCGTCAGTTTTTTTTATTGATTCAAAAAGTTTTTGAGCTTCATCGAAATCCGCTTTATAAAAACAATTCAAAGCTTTTTCAAAAGTTGAATATTTTTCTTTCTGCGCTTCGTATTCTTCCCGCACAACAGGCTCAAAAACTGTAATTGCATTATTTTTTCCAACAACCTTAACGCGCGCAAGTTCACGGAAATACAAACTGCTTCCGCTTTTTTGCGCTTCATCTTTTGTATTTTTTGAACACATTAAAATTGAATTAATATAATAATTTGAATCAAAAAATGAGCGTGTAATTAAAAGATTTATAAACTGTCCAAAAACGACAATCAGAACAAAATACAAAATCTTAAAATGTTTTGTTCTGTTTTCAACAAGAAAAACAAGAATTCCGCCAAGAAATGCAAAAATCAGCGAGTAAATCAAATCAAAAGCAACAGGAACTTTTTTTACAAAATCATCTGTCAAATAATTATCAAGCAAAGTTATATGAACTCCACTCCCCCTGGATAATTCTTAGACATCGGAGTCGAACAGATATCATAAAGACCAGGTGCATAAAACATAAAAAAAACGGTGCAATTTTCAAAGTCAGAAGGCACAAAATCGCTCGGCAAACCTTTTTTGTGATTTTCAGCCGATTTTAAAATATCCCAAGCCCTGTAACCTGCATATTTTGAAAAATCCTTATAGCGCATAAGAACTTCTCGGCCACGGCCAGCCCCATTTTTTTTCTCTGTTTGCGCTGTTTATGGAATCCTGATCAATTCCAATATAACAAAAATCATCACTTACAGCGAATTTTTTTGAAGAACTTTTCATTCTCCAGTCGTAAAGTTTGTTTTCAAGTGAAGTAAAAATCCCTGCAAAACTCAAAATTGACAAAAAAACAAACGAAACCAATAAAGAATAAATCAAAAATGTTTTGTACTTTTTTTCATGAACACTTCCTTTTTCATAATAAGGCTTCAGTTTTTATTATGCAAATTCAGTAATGGATTTTAAAAGAAATTAAATATAATTTTTATTACAATGAATTAAACAAAATACAAATTTAAAAATATTTTTTACAGGAGCTTTTATGAAAGAATTTTTTTTGGAAGATTTTGGTGGCAAAAACGATGGAGTTTTTAACAACGTAAACGCTTTTGCAATGGCTTTTATGGAAATTTCAAGAAACGGCGGCGGAAAATTAACCCTTAAAAAAGGAAATTATCTTACAGGACCGATTGATATTCCTTCAAACACAACTCTTTTTTTGGAAGAAGGATGTGAACTTTCCTTTGTAACAGAACCGACATGCTATCCACCTGTTTATACCAGATGGGAAGGTGTTGAATGTTTTGCAATGCATCCGCTGATTTTTTCACGCAACACAAAAAATGTTTCAATCACAGGAAAAGGAACTTTAAATGGCAACGGAGAACCGTGGTGGGCTTTAGCACACGCCAAACGAAATGACCAAATGGAACCTGTCGAACCATACGAAAAACTTCTTGCTTCAATGAACCCCGACCACAAAAATCAGCCGGGCGGCGGCGGTGGAAGAGAAAGCCAGTTTCTGCGCCCAAGTTTTGTTGAATTCTCAAATTGCGAAAATGTCACAATCGAAGGTATAAAAATTATCAATTCTCCGTTTTGGACAGTTCACCCGCTTTATGTAAATAATCTTACTTTAAAAGATCTTTATATCGAAAATCCCTACGAAGCACCAAACACCGACGGAATTGATATTGACTCTTGCCAGAATGTAAAAATCCTTAATTGTTTTGTTTCAGTCGGCGACGACGGAATCTGTCTTAAATCAGGCTCAGGTCCTGACGGAATCAGATGCAATGTTCCGACAAAAAATGTTCTAATCAAAAATTGCACAGTTCGTTTTGCACACGGAGGTCTCGTTGTCGGAAGCGAAACTGCGGCAGGAATTTTCAACGTTACGGCAGAAGACTGCGATTTAGACAGCACAGACCGCGGAATCCGCATCAAAAGCCGCCGTGGCCGCGGAGGAGCACTCGAGGGCATTCATCTCAAAAATATTTCAATGAACAACACGCTCTGCCCTCTTTCAATAAATATGTTCTATTCGTGCGGAGAATACGATCCTTCATCTCCTCTTTTCAGTCTCGAAAAACAGCCTGTAACAAAAGAAACACCGACATTAAAAAATGTTTCAATTATCGGCGTAAAAGCCCAAAACTGCCGTGCAAGTGCAGGATTGATTGCCTGTCTTCCGGAAGTTCCTGTCGAAAACCTATTGATTCAAGACTGCGAGTTTTCTACAGACGAAAAAAACGAAGCTTCACCTATGCAAAGTGATATGTTCTTCGGGCTTCCTGAAATAACAGAAAAATCTTTCCGAATTCTGAATGCTCCTGATGCAGTATTCAAAAACGTTAAAGTTTCAGGTCCGAAAGAGCCGTTCATCTTCAGGTAGTTTTTCTTAATTTTTACGGGCGTTCCCACAATTTTTGCAAAGCAAAAATTGTGGTCGCTACGTTACAGGTTCCGCTTTCGCTTCATTCTTCCGCTTCGCTTCAGAACGCTGCGCGCCTTCCACATCGCTAACGCAAATTTCAGTCAACCTTTCATTCGACAAAATCGCTTTTGAATTATTTTTTCAACTTTTCTTCATGTAACTTGTAAAGAATAATTCCCCAGTTTTCTGTCAGAAATTACAACATTTTATATATATCATGGCGGGAGTTTTTCCGCTTCAAATTGTTGCTTAAAACCAAAAGTCCCGGCTCATCAACATGAATAAAAAGTTTATTCCTTAAATCAATACACTGTTTACGGAATAAAGGCGGTTCATTGTTTCCGTTAAAATAACGACTAAAATCAAGTACATCATTTCCTGTAGTTTTAAATAACTGTTTCATTTTACTGACCTCCATGTCATTTTTTTTGTGCTAATGTTTTCGTTTGGGATTATTGATAAACTTTGGTGGAATAGGAACTGCATATCGAGGAATCTTTTGATAATCGCAAATGTATTCAGCTAAAGTGCGACCGTCATCTTTTAATTTTAAATTGAATACCAAGTCGCATAAATCCTTGAAATGTTCTTTAGGAGATGTTTCGTACCATTTGCGGTTAGTTGCGTATTCTTCTTCTGGAAGAATATAAACATCCCAACCGTCTTCTTCTCCCCAAGCAATATCATAATGCCAGTTCATATGTACAAAATAAGGCTCTCCATCACATTCTTCGTAAAACTCATCAAGAGTTCCCAAATCGACATCTAAAATTTGTTCCTTATTCTGTTGTTTCATTTCAATTTTCCTCCGTTAATTGCAAATTTTGAAAGATTGTGTTTAATGAAGTAATCTACAATTTTATTAACTTTGTTTTTTTCTTTCGTTGTTAATAAACGAGGTTCCTTGTCTTTTATATGAACTGAAATAGTTAAAAGTAAAATTAAAAATATTTTTTTCATTTTTTCCTCTTACCTTATTATTGGATTTGGATATTAAGTTTTTACGCTAATTTATAAAAAATATTTAAAACTGTGCCTGCTCCTAGCAGGCATTCGCATAACGTTGTTTTATCCGCTCGAAAACTGAGTTATGCCTTTTTATGTGGTCCCAAAAATTTATCTCTATTGAAATGAATCATATGGTCAGGATTATCTGCAATCCAAGATTCTGTTTCCCAAGCAATATCATGAGCGAAGCGTACAAATGTGCTTTTGTCCGGAAATGCTGAAATATAAACCTTATCTGCATTTACTGAAGAAAATAATTCTTCAAGTTCTATGTATCTTTTACTGTCTACGGGGCCATGAGATGTAACAGATTCGACAAGAACAAGCCAATTTTTTTCTTTTACATATAAAATTACATCAGGCATTTTTCCATGTTCTTGAACATTGAAAAGCAAATTTCCAGCAATTTCTTGGTCGTAATAACCCCATTTTTCGCCAGTATCACCAATATAAACTAACTCGCACCCTGGCAGAAATCTTGGAGCCATTTCTTCTATGATTTGTTTTATAAGTTCACTGTGTTTGCCAGGAGAAATTTGAATTGAATGTTCATCTCTGATTTTTACAGAAACCATATTCATTTCTCTTTCGTGGGAATATCGTTCTGAAAGTGTTTTCTGATTCTTCTTGAATTCTTCCAAAGCCTTGTCAAAATCTTTTGTTTCATATTTTTTGATTACGTCAAAAGCAGCAGGAGAAATCTGATAAACTGCTTTTGGACTGTTTACAGGTCTTGACGGGTCATCAGGATTATAGAGAACAATTCCAGCTTGAACTAATTGATGTGTGCTAAACCGTCTGAATGTTTCTCTTGAATTTGGAGCGTATTCTTTGCGGTAATTGATTTTTGTAAAATCCATCATCGGTGTAATTCCAATTAACGGTTTTTCAGCATTTTGCCATTTCTTTTCTGGCGTAATATTTACAATAGCAAGCAGACAATAAGCAGTCCTATCGTTTAATTGTGCATTTGGCATACCGAATCTTGTTAAAATATCGATTGCCTGTGTAACTTTCTCAGAAATTAACTGCTCTACGTTTTTCATTGATTGACTCCATTGCAATGAAATCAAAAAGCTGTTGATTCCAAACTTTATATTTTTCCAATTGTTTTCCCATTTCTACCAACTGAGGCTTTGTTGGATAGGGGAGATTTCTTAAATCTGTTGCGTTCACCTGTGTATGTCCGCTGAAAAGTCTGAACTGTTCATCTAAAAAGGTCGTGTTAAGCCAAACAGTCAAACCGTAGGCAATATCTTTGGGCAATCCTTTCTTATTTTCATGGAAAACGTTCAAATGGTTTTCGAAAGCAAAAGCCGGTGTATTAATATCTTCTGCTGAAATCAAAGAAGCAACGATTCTTTTCTGTTCTTCCTTCGTGGAAAATCTTTTTACAACAACATAAAAACCAGCTGGTGCAAACATAGGTGCTGTTTTATCTGCAATTAAAATCGCATTTGGCTTTTTTGATTCTTTTGGCCAGTCAGTTCTGAAATGCCTGAAATGAACAGGATAAAGCAAAGGAACTGTGTTTTCTTCAGGCTCTTTTCTGATGTAATCTTTTGTTCTGAAATCGACAATTGTTCCTGTTGAAACATTTGTACCAGTTTCTTTCAAAGAAATAAAATCATGTCCGTTTTCAAAATAAACACTTTTGTTTTTCTGAGACGGTAGAGGGATATTTAAATACTTTTCTTTATCAGATGGATTTACAATTGAACCGAATTCAAAAGTTTCAGTTTGTAAGTCGGAAAAAACTGCGTCTGATGAATAAGAAATATCAACATTACTTTGTTCAGTTTCTTTTTGAAGCATTATAATTATGTTTTCCTGAAGAACTGATTCATCTTTAAAAGCTTTATTTCTGGACTCAAACAAGTGAATATGTTTTATTGAACAATTTTTAAGAATGAATTCTCTAAATGGCTTATAATAAGAACCGTTGCAAAAACTTCTGGGGACAATTGCAACTAAATATCCTTTTTCTTTTAATTGTGCAATTGAAGCACCAACAAAAGCTGAATACAAGTTTACAGTTTCTAGACCGAAAACCCGTGTATATTCTCTCGCTGCTGATTTTGTAAGAATCTTCTTGTATGGAGGATTCATTATTACATGAGTGAATTGTTCATTTGTACCAAAAGAATATTCAAATGATGTTTTTTCAAGAAAGTCTTCACCGAAAATTTGGTAGGAATAATTTGAGAAATCTTTACCTTCTGTTTCTAGATTTTCTTTTAAACTTTTTAAGACAGTTTTATCAAATTCGTAAGTTGTAACATTTACTTTTGAATTATTCCATTTTTCAGATTTTATTCTTTCCAAAAGGGCACACGATAATGTTCCAATTCCTGCGCCTGGGTCAAGAATATTTAAATCTTCTTTTGTTTTTGGGAACAAAGAAGACATATATTTTGCAATATTGTAGGGAGTAAGGTATTGTCCAAAATCTTTTTTATGTGATTCTGTTGTTTTTACAGCGTGAGAAAGTCTTTCTTTTTCTATTATTTCTGAAACCACACCCATACATTCAAGTATAGCATATTTTTTGATTTTTTCTATAACACTAAAGCTTCTTCTTTTTGCCATATAAATTCTTTTTCAAATATCCGCCTGCACATAGCAGGCGTAGGCATAACGTTGTTTTGTCCGCTCGAAAATAGAGTTATATGTTTTTTGAGCTCTTTTGGATTAACTGTGATTATATACCATAATTTTTCCTTTTTATTGATTGCTTCTAGTATAGTTTTTATATAAAAAACTTGACAAACAGAATAAAAAATGTAAATTTTAAGTA
>NZ_DAVZIU010000041.1:0-6100 GCF_052273165.1 Treponema berlinense
GAGAAGGCTGCTCTTCAAGATGATGTTCCGAGTAGCGTTTTAAATATTCTGTAACTCCCCGAAGTCTATAGCGGCATTGTTCTGCCGGCCTGCAAAAAATTTTAACAGGACAATAATTGAAGTAGTCGTAGCCATAAAAGTATTCTATCAATAAATTTTGATTTTGTCATTGCCGGGCAAGGGGCCGTTAGCCGCACAAGCGGTTCGGACGCGCGCAAGCGTGGCTGAACGGAAAAATTGCAAAGCAATTTTATAACGCCAGGACCCGGTCGTGCTTTGCACGATGCCCCCTGGATTTTTTTTATCGCTTTTTTTATTTTTAATTGAAACAAAAGTTTTTTGAGCATAAAATAAAATCAACTTTTAAATCTGACGATTTTGTGGAGATTAAAATGATTGCCGAAAGAATGAAAAATCTGCATCCTTATGTTCCAGGCGAGCAGCCAAAGGACAGAACTTACATAAAACTCAATGCAAACGAAAATCCTTATCCGCCAAGTCCGCTTGTTGCTAGGGCTGTTGAAAAAGCGGCTAAAAAATATGCAAAAAAAATGGCGCTTTATCCGGATCCAGATTCTAACGAATTAAAAACGGCGATTGCTTCGATGCTCAATAATTGTGGCGGAGTTTTGGCTCGTGCAAATGTTTATGGTGGCAAAAAAAATGGGAGCGGTGCAAAAGTTGAGCCTAGTCCAGCTGATAAAATTCCTTTTACAGTTACGCCTGATATGATTTATGCAGGAAATGGTTCTGACGAAGTCTTGAGTTTTGTTTTTTATGCTTTTTTTGATAGCGACCGTGAACTTGTTTTGCCAGAACACACTTATTCTTTTTATCCTGTTTATGGCGGTTTTTACAATATCCCGCTTAAAAAAATTCCGCTCAACGGCGACTGGACTTTGAATAAAGAAAAAATGCTCGAAGCTGCAAACGAAAATGATTCTTCGATTATTTTTGCAAATCCGAACGCTCCGACTTCTCTTGGACTTTCTCGTGGCGAAGTTCGCGAAATGATAAAATCTGCCCCAAAAGACAGAATTTTTGTTGTTGATGAGGCGTATGTGGATTTTGGTGGCGAAAGCTGCATTCCTCTTCTTGCAGAATTTGACAATCTTGTAATCGTGCGGACTTTTTCAAAATCGCTTTGTGGCGCAGGTTTGAGGCTTGGATATGTTGTCTCAAGTCCAGAACTTGTAAATTATATTACGACTGTAAAAAATTCGTTAAATCATTTTCCTATTGATTTTATGGCTCAGCAGGCTGGAATTGCTGCTTGCTACGACACTGGCTATTACGCTGAATGTGCAAAAAGTGTTGCTTTTGAGAGGGATGAATTTATCGACTTTTTGAGATCGCATGGTTGGTTTGTCCTCGATAGCCAGACGAATTTTGTTTTTTGCAAGAAAGACGGCGTTTTGGGCGAAGAAGCGTACAAAAAAATCAAACAGGAAGGAATTTTAGTCCGGCATTTTAACACGCCGGGAATTGAAAAATTTTTGAGAATTACAATCGGAACTCACGAGCAGATGAAGGCTCTTTGTTTCGTAATGGAAAATATTTAAGGAGTCATCCGTGGTAAAAATGAAAATTTTAATAGTTTCTGATGCTCATGGAAATATTGAAAATATTGAAAAACTTTCTGAGCAGGCAAAAAATGCAGATCTTGTTCTTTTTGGCGGTGATTTTACAAAATTTAACTGTCCAGAAACTGGAAAACCTGCACTCGAAGCGCTTTTAAAAAACAATGACTCGATTTTTGCTGTTCTTGGTAACTGCGACGAGCCGGATTTTATTTCTGAGATTGAAAACGCTGATATTTGCGTTCAAAAAAGCATGGTTTTTAAGGACGGGCTTGTAATTGCTGGAAGCGGCGGCGGATCAAAATTTAGTGGCGACACTCCTTTTGAACGTACCGAAGAAGAGCTTGTTCAGGATTTTGATGTAATAAAAAATTCTATTTCGCAAATTGCTGATGACGACGGAAAATGCAACAGTCTTGTTTTAATTATGCACAACCCTCCTAAAGACACAAAAACGGATGTTATTCCTGGAGATATTCATGTAGGAAGCCAGAAACTGCGCGAATTTATAGAAAGCACACAGCCTGTTCTCGTTGTGACAGGGCATATTCACGAAAGCGCTGGAATTGACAAAATAGGAGATTCTACCGTCATAAATCCAGGCGCCCTTATGGAAGGAAAGTATGCGCTTGCCGAACTTGAAAAAACAGGCGGAAAATGGGTTGTAAAGTCGGCGGAATTACGCAGTCTCTAGAAAATATTATTTTTTTGACTGTGCGAGACGGAATCCGAAGTAATCGTAAACTTCGTTCGGGTCAAAACTGTAGCGGTCGCCAGCACAATTAAACGGTGTGTAAAGCGACCAGCTCCCGCCTCTGCTTATTCTTTGGCTTCCTGCAACTGGACCTGTCGCCCTTGTGCCAGGTTCAACTGATTTGTAATTTCCAAACCAATCCCAGACAAATTCGAGAACGTTTCCGCTCATATCAAAAATTCCTGCTCCGTTTGGATTCCCGCTTCCTGGTTTTGGTTTTGCCCTTGTTTCAAATGGTGTTCCTGCTGTTCCGACTGTATGGGTAAACGAAGAATTATTTGCTGTCCAGGCGATTTCATCTTCCAAAACAGAAAGGTCTGTTTTACCGTTTTCGTCGACCTGTCCGCTCATAATATCTCCCCCCTGAAATCCTGCTTTTGTTTTTCTTGCAGCATACTCCCATTCTTCCTCTGCAGGAAGCCTAAAACCGTCAGCATTCCAGTCGCATTCGCATAAATCTAGTTTTGTCGTGTCAGTTGCATCGCGTAAAATTTTGCCTTCAAACGAGTAGCATGGTGTCAAATCGTAGATTTCTGAAAAAGCGTTGCACCAAATTACTGCATCGTACCAGCTTATCATGGTGACAGGCTCGTATTTTCCCAAACGTGTTGGCTGTGCACCGCGTTTCCCACGGCTTCCTTCCTGTCCAGGATTTAAAAATTTATAGCCTTTTTCTTCTGCGGTTGTTCTTACCGAATACCAAAGGTCGTAAGTTGTTTCTGTTCGATTTATAAAAAAAGGCGTTATCCATCTTTTTTCTGTAAAAGACTGACTTCCGTCGCCAATCACGTAGACGTCATACATTTCGCCATTTTTTGGACCGAGTTCGATCATATCGAGATCTGCAAATGAAAAATCTTCTTCCAAATTTTTTCCAAATTCTTCATTTTTGGAAATTGAAACCTCTTTTGTTTTTAATGCTTCGTTTTCTGCATAATCGGCTTCTTCGCAAAATCCAAATCCTGCAGAAAAAGCTAGTAAAAAAAAAGCAAAAATATTTTTTACGCAAATTGATTTTTTCATATCTTTTCTCTCAATTTTTATTTTCGGCTAGTTCTGTTTGTTTTTTGAGAAATATTGTTGTTTTTGCTGGAGGCGAATTTCCTGCCGTGGCGCTGTTTTTTTTTGCAAAAGCCATTTCAGGCAACTTATTTATTTTTCCAGTGCCGGATTTTCTTTTTTATTTTTGTCATAAAATTTATCAGAACAAAAGAACTTGTTGCAATCACAAAGCAGCCTATGCTTATTACGATAAAACCTGTCCAGCTGTCGCTTTTGCTCCACGGAAGTCTTATATTCATTCCCCAAAAGCTTGTAATGAATGAAATCATCATAAGGGCGATCGAAAAAACGGTCAGCTGCTTCATCGCTGCATTCATATTGTTTGAAATTACGGAAGCAAAGGCATCCATTGTTCCCGTGATTGTCTGCGAATAAGTATTTGCCATTTCCATCGCCTGCCTGTTGTCGATTTCGACGTCATCCAGCCAGTCCTGATCTTCTTCGTCAAATTTTATAATTTTAGTTTTTCGTATTTTTTCAAGCAAAAGTTGATTGCTTTTTAGCGAACTCGTAAAGTACATGAGCGATTTTTCGAGGTTAAAAAGCTGGATAAGTTCATTGTTTTCGATTGATTCCTGTAATTCCTGCTGAATCGAATTCGTGCTTCTGTTAATTTCTTTCAAATACCGCAAAAACATCGTGTCCGCACGGCTTAAAATTCTTGTAATAAACGCTGGAAAATCAGCAATATTCAAGTCTTTAATCCTGTTTGCGCTCAAATCCTTCAAAACTTCGCAGTCAGTCCAGCAGAGAGTTATAATCGTGTTCTGAAAAATAATTGCGCCCATTGGAGCGGTGTGGTAGCGGACTTCAGAATTCGGCAGATAAACTGGCAGTCTCATAATTGTAAGCACATAACCTTCACCCTGCTCAATGCGCGGAAGTTCGTCCGGGTCGAGCGAGTCAACTACATGGTCATGGTCGAGATTGTAAGTTTTTTCAAGAATCGAAATTTCTTTTGAAGTTACGTTTCTTGCGTCAACCCAAACCCTTTCATTTAAATTAAATTCGTTTCTGTCTTTTTTTACAAAAAGTCCGTTTTCTTGCTGCCAATAGGTAATCATTTTTTTTAACCAAATCAAACGATTTTAACACGAATTTTAGCAATCGAGCAACTTTCGCATTTTTTTTAGCTAGATAATTTTCAGAAAACTTATTTTTTAGCTGGGCCATTTTTGCTTCGCAAAAACCGGGTGCTTCATGGTTTCATTGCAAAACTGCGTTTTGCAACGTGCTTCGCACGCCATTACGCCCCCTTGTCCATTTTTTGTTTTTTTTTCAAAAAAAATTGTCGGTTTTTTATGTTTAAAGACAATTAAATAAGAGGAGGCATGATAAAAATTACGTCCCTGTAATTTTTTATCATTACAGTTTGTTCAAGCGTTGCTTTTTCAAACTGTGATTTTCGCCTCGTTGCGAAGCAACTTAAAAAGTAAATCTAAAACTGAAGTTTTAATCTTGATCTTTTATGGGAGGAACAAAAATGAAAAATTTAACTTATCCGTCAGTTACTGAAGTTTCGGACTTAATATTGCAGCGCGTTTACGAAAAAAAAGGAAAAATTGAATCGTTTTGCTGGAAAAATGGAATCTGCTCTTTTTCGTTTTATGGTTGCCGGCCAGACGAAATTATTTTCGACAAGGCTTGTTCTGTTTCTTATTCTTCAAAAAAACAGGCTTTTGCGGCAAGTTTTCAGGTCAAGAACGAATTTGCAAGTTTTTACGCGGATTCTTTTTCTCAAAAAGAATTTAAATCTCTTCTTCAAAATGTACTTGAAACTTCTGGTGCAAAAATTCAATTTGATTTTTCAGAAGAAAATTTTCAGATTTTAAAATTTTTTATAAACAGTTCAGGTTTCTGTCAGAGCTTAAAATCCTGCGAGTATTGCGAAAATATTGCATTTTGGCATGCAGATTCACTTTCTATTATTCCAAAAGAAAACGGATTTTTTATAACAATTGGTTTTGAGAAAGGAATTGTCTCTTCGTCATCTTTGCTCTCGCTTTTTGGTTCTTATTCAAAAATTTTCTATTCAAAAACTTTTTTACTGCCATTTTTTTCGGATTTTATTCCAGAAGAAAATTATTTGCCTTTTATACAAGACGATTTTTCAAGACAAACTGCAAAAAATCTCTAACAAAGCACAATGTTCTTTATGTCTCGCCTGTCTTTTACATTTTATGGGAGATTTTATGAAAAAACTACAAAAAGCATTTTTTATAAACCTTATTTTTCTTTTTTCTTGCATGTATTTATCCGCAAAAAGTCCATACAGATTTCTTGATTTCTATATAGAAAAAACTTCGGAAAATAAAACTGCCTTTTTTAAGATTGAAAATCTTTCTTTCAAAACAATATCGTCTTTTGAAATTTCATTTTCGATTTGTACTCAAGAGCAGATTGATTCTTATGAATTTACTGGAGAATTTTTATTTCAAGTTACAGAAGAAATCGAGCCAGCGCAATCAAAAAAAGTAAAAGTCGTTTTAGATTTTTGTGTTATAGAAGAAACGGAAGAACCTTTTTATATCGAAAATCTCTATTTAAGACGGGTGTTTTTTACAGATAAAACATGCTGGAAAGATTTAACAGGAGCATATTCCGAATATCGTTAAAAAAAAATCAAAAATTTAAAAAAAAGAGAAAAGTGGGCTTGACACAAAATGCGTATGGGTGATATATTCTTTCTCACGTCGCGACGAGA
>NZ_DAVZIU010000042.1:0-2857 GCF_052273165.1 Treponema berlinense
GTTCCGTTTACGGTGATTGCGCTTTTGGTTGACCTTCTTGGAAGAGTTTTTGCCGAAAAACTTATGCTTCCGCTCTGGTGTGATTCTGTCGGAACTTTTTTTATTGCGTATTTTGCAGGTCCAGTTTGTGGTGCTATAGTCGGTTTTACGAACAATATAATTTACGGCATTTTTGTTGAACAGCAATCGGTTTACTGCGTTACTGGCGCATTTATCGGTTTTTTAGCCGGATATTTTGCAAAAAAAAAGGTTTTTGAAAGCCAGTTTTTAACCATGACGATTGGAATGGGACTTGCCGTAATTTCGACAGTGATTTCCGTAATCGTCAGCATAACAATGTATGGCGGTGATATTGGCAATATTTGGGCATCTCAAGTAATGCGTTTTTTTATGGATACAGGTTTTCAAAAATATGTTTCCTTTGTGATTGGCCAGTTTTATATTGAATTTTTGGACAAATTGTTTTGTGTCGAGATAATTTATCTTTTAATAAAACTCGTAAGGTTTTACAGAAAAAAACGTGATGAAAATTTAGAGAAAAAAAATTGTTCAAAAAAAATAGCTCCGTTTCTGACTTTTATTTTTGCTCTTTTCTTTGTTTTTCAGCCTAAGCCAGTTTTTAGTCAAAATTTTGCCGATGAATACGACTCTTATGTTCAGACTGTTTTTTCAAATTCTGAAGGACTTTTATCTGGCGAAGCAAACGACATAGAACAGACAAATGACGGAAAACTTTGGATTGGAACTTATGCCGGCCTGTTTAAGTATGACGGTTCAAAATTTAAGCTTATGAACGATATTCATTCTGTAAAAAGCGTAAATTGTCTTTTTGTAGACGAAGAAGGAAGACTTTGGACTGGAACAAATGACGGCGGAATTACGATTTTTATAAATGAACATGTGATGAATGTGATTGACGAAGAAAGCGGTCTTCTTTCAAATTCTGTAAAGGACATTGTTAGCGATACTGAAGGAAATTATTACATCGGAACAACAGAAGGAATTTCTCTCGTGTCTTTGAGTGGCGGAGTAAAAATTACAAAAAACTATGAACAGATTAAAAACGTAACAAAAATGTCCGCTGACAAATTTGGAAATGTCGTTGCTGTTACTGAACGCGGAGAACTTTTTTGCTTTAAAAACGGAGAAATTTGCTGTTCATTTTTAAAAGACGAGGAAAAGATTTCTTTTCAGAGTGTAGATTTTTCGGAGGACGGAAGGCTTTTTCTTGCAAGCCGGGACAATTTGATTTTTATCTACAGCTTGACCTCTTCTGGGGCAAATTTAGTCCGCAAATTTAAAATTCCAGGAATCGAAGGTATAAATTCATTCTATTTTGCAGAAAATAATGGTGTTTTTGTTTGTTCTGACACGGGAATTGCTTTTTTTGATGAGAGTTTTAAAGCCAAAAAACTTTACACGAACAATTTTACGAATTCAATCGATACAATGCTTATTGATTATCAGGGAAATCTTTGGTTCAGTTCTTCAAGGCTTGGACTTCTAGAAATGTGCAAATCTACTTTTGTTGAACTTTTTTCAGAAATCGAAGAAACCGCGGTTGTAAATTCTACGGAAAAATGGCAGGGACTTCTTTTTTGCGGAACTGACGAGGGGCTTATAATTCTTGACGAAGAAAATGAAAAAAAAGTTGAAAATAAAATAAGTTCATTGCTTAAAAAAATAAGAATTCGCTGTTTGAAGGTGGATTCTATGGATAATCTGTGGATTGCAACGACTGGGAGCGGCATTTATAAGGTAAGTGTGGATTCTTCTGGCGAATACGAAATAAAGAATTTTTCACAGAAAACAGGACTTCCTGGAAACCGTTTTAGAAACATTTGCGAACTTAAGGACGGAAGAATTGCTGTTGCCGGAGATTATGGAGTTGCCTTTTTGAGGGGAGATTCTATTGAAAAAGTTTTTTCTGCGCAGGACGGTTTTGTCAATGAAAAATCTCTCTGCCTTCTTGAATATAAAAATGGTTGCTATGTAGGTTCGGACGGCGGTGGAATTTCAAAAATCGAAAATGATCGAATTGTTAAAAATATTGGAAAAAAGGACGGACTTTCTTCAAATGTAATTTTGCGAATGGTTTACGATTCTTTTTCTGACGGTGTCTTTATTGTTACGAGTAACGGAATTTGCTATACGTCCGAAAATGGAGAAGTTAAAGAACTCGATAAGTTTCCGTATTCAAACAATTACGATATGATTTGCGATCCTGATGGAACATGCTGGATTTTGGGAAGCGCAGGAATTTATTTGGCACAATCAAAAGACTTGATTGAAAATTTAACAACCGAATATCAGGTTATAAATGCAAAGCACGGTTTTCGTTCGCTACTGATTGCAAATTCGTGGCCTTGTCTCGAAAACGATAATCTTTATCTTTGCTGCGACAGCGGAGTTGTAAAGGTTAATATGTCAAAATACGACATGGCTTCAAAATCTTACCGCATGATTTTAGATTTTGTGGAAGTTGACGGAATAAAGCAGAGAATCAGCCGTTCTGACATTCTTAAACTTTCGCCTCAAACGCAAAAGTTTGTGCTTGAGCCGGAAATATTGAATTATTCCCTGAACGATCCTTACGTAGAATATTTTCTTGACGGAAATGACCTGAAACCGACAAAGTGTTTGCTCAGCGAACTTGGAAAAATTTCTTATTCAAACTTAAAACCAAAGACTTACGTGTTTAAAATTTCAATTCTCGACGGATTGAATGGAAGCGTAATCGAAAGTGCAAATTACACGATTGAAAAAGAAACAGAAATGTATCAGAAAAACTGGTTTAAGCTCTATGTAATTTTGACAGGCTGTCTTGTTCTTGTCTGGCTTACCTGGTTTGTTACTA
>NZ_DAVZIU010000042.1:2957-4741 GCF_052273165.1 Treponema berlinense
AGGAAAGATGCGAAAATCTGCGACAGATGGCGCTTTTACACGATATTGGAAAAATCGGAATTCCAGATGCTATTTTGAACAAGCCTGAAAAACTTACGGACGAAGAATACGAAAAAATGAAAACTCATGTTACTCTTGGTGAGAAAATCTTAGAACACTTTACGATTGTTGACAATGTAAGCGTTGGTGCTCTTTATCATCACGAAAGATACGATGGAAGTGGCTACTGCGCCGGCAAAAAAGGTGAAGAAATTCCTCTTGACGCAAGAATTATCGGTATTGCAGATGCATTTGACGCAATGACTGCAAATCGTGTTTATCGCAAACAGTTGGATTTTGATTTTGTAATAAACGAGCTTAAGAGGAACAGCGGAACTCAATTTGATCCGAATCTTGTGGACATCTTGCTTTCTCTGATTGCTGACGGAACAATAGATGTCGAAAACCTTTACAAAAAATCAAAAAATAATCTGTCAGAAAACATAAAATGAGGAAAATTATGAATGTAAAAATGAAAAAAAAATATATTTTGTGCACAATTACTTCTGCTGTAATATGTCTGCTTTCTTTTGGAATTCATGTTTTGACCCGATCCGAAGAAAAAAGCCTAAAAGTTGGATTTATTTTTGTAGGCGATGAAATAACTCCTTATACAGAAAATTTTATAAAGGCACAAAATCATGTTGTTTCGGTTTTTGGCGACAAAATAGATTGTGTCACTAAGTACAATGTTACAGAAGATCAGATTGAACTTCCTCTTGAAGAACTCGTAAACGAAAAGTGTGATTACATAATTGCTCCGAGTTATGGTTACGGTCCAGTTGTAAAAGATATGGCGGCTCTTCATCCAGAAATTGAGTTTTGTGTGCCGACTGGCGACAATGCAAATGATGAACCAGTTCTTTCAAATTATCATAACTGTTACGGAACGATTTATCAGGGGCGCTATATTTGCGGCGTGATTGCCGGAGAAAAACTGAAGGAAATGATTGAATCGAAAGTTATAAGCGCAGAAGAGGCAAAAGTCGGTTACGTTGCGGCTTTTCCGTTTGCAGAAGTTATTTCTGGTTATACGGCTTTTTATCTTGGAGTTCAGTCGGTTGTTCCAGAAGCGACAATGCTCGTAAAATATACGGACACCTGGTCAAATTATTCTTTGGAAAAGCAGGTTGCCGTAGAATTGATTGATGAAGGTTGCGTTGTAATTTCTCAGCATTCTGACACAAAAGGTCCTGCTGTTGCCTGTGAAAATTCAAAAAGAGCGGTTCCTGCCTATCACGTCGGATATAGCCAAAGTATGACCGATATTGCTCCGACACGTTCTTTGGTCAGCTGTTCAGTTGATTATTCTTACTATTTTGAGCAGTCAATAAATGCTCTTTTGCATGGTAAAAAAATTGAAGATTGCATTGACGGCAAGGTTTACGGTCAGGACGCAATGGCAGGAATCGAAAAGGGATGGGTCCGCATTTTGGACATAAACTATGCAATTTTGCCGGAAAATGTTGATTCAATCGTAAAATCTGTTAGCAGCAAAATTGAAAAAAATGATATTGCAATTTTTTCTGGAAATTTTACAGGAACTGATCCGTTTGACAGTTCCAATAAAATTGACTTAAGGACACCTTTTATCGAAAATGAAAAATCTTCATCACCAGCTTTTTGTTATATCCTCGATGATGTAATCAAGGTTTTGCCTTAATTTAGCAATCCCACCACTGAGCGGCTGTTTGATCTGCCAATTGAAGCAAAATGACGAGAGGATTTTGCAGAAAATTTGAATA
>NZ_DAVZIU010000043.1:0-2743 GCF_052273165.1 Treponema berlinense
TGTCGTCGTCTTTATTTTTGTCCTCTCCGTCCATTGCCTTGTAGTTTTCAAGCATTATGTGCTTGTCCGCATAAGCTTCTTTTACTTTCGGCAGGTTTTCCATTTCAAGAACTTGATTCAGTGTATAGATTCCGCTTTGCAAGCCTTTTACGTAGTTGTTCATTCTTGTGTTGTAGTCAGCGCGCAGCATTGTGTCGGTGTCAAATTCCACATAGCAGGTTTCTTTTAGGTCGTACGGCAAAAGTCTGTTAAAATATTCCTGAATTTTTACAAGCCACGGTGTAAGAGTGTGTTGCAAAAAATATGTGTTCGCCTGTTCCTGGTTCGTAAACTTTGAGTTTTCACTTCCAAGCATAAAAAGCGGGACACGGAAGATTTTTGCGATTTCCTTTTCGCTGAATTTGCGGTTTTCGACAAGCTGGCTGTCTGTGTTTCCGTTTATGTTGATTGGACTTGCGGTCAAGCCCTTTGAAAGAATAAGCGGTTTGTTTGCGTTTTCTTTTCCGCCGTAAGACGCAAGAAGCTGTTCTGTAAGCTTCTGGCTGTCCTCTTTTGACCAGTTTTTTTGTTCAACAGGAACATTTACAAGCAGTTTTGAATGTATTCCGCCGTCAAAATATTTTTGAGTGTATTCGTCAAGGTCAAGCCCAATTCTTGCGCAGTTTGTTGAATACTCCAAAGGCGACAAGCCCCGTAATCTGTTGTAGCGGATTGCAGGAATATGAAGAATTGTTTCGCTGTTGCATTTGTAAGTATGACCGTCCACTGAAAACTTGTAATACACTTCTTTATCCTCGTCCCGGCAAATTTCAACATAATCTGGATCGAGTGCCGTAAGAGAACGGACCGTATAATCCCAGTTGCGCTCAATAAAAATAAATGCGTTTCCTTTAAGTAGAAGATGAAGCATTATCTGTTGTTTAAAACTGTACGGAGTGTCGTCATAGTTTGGAGAATTTTTTAACAGTTTTGCAAGTGAAATGTCCTGGACTTTTTCGCGTCCGTTTTCGCCTTTTTTGTACACGTTAAGCGAAAGACAGGCAACGGCATCGGCGATGATATTAACACAAGCGTTTACTGTAGAGTTTGCCAGAAGTTGCGCCGTTGTCATTTTTGGCGAATAATAAAAAAATCCGCCCGAGGTATATTTTGAAACAGGTCGCTTTTTTACATCATTTTTTATTTTTCTTAGTTCGAATCCGAATAAATTCATTCTTTCAATTCCTGTAATTTTAAATTTGTTTCTACATCAACGGCGAATTCCGTTATTTTTAACCAGTACCATAACGGCATTTTGACGACATCATCTTCCAGAATTACAATCTGATTTCCGTTTTCGTCATAAGGTGACGGGAACTGCGCTTCAATCTGAATTGTTTTTTTCTCTTCCGGCTGCAAGGTTTTGCAGGACATTAAGGCTGTTATTAAAATTTGTGTCAGAATTGCCAGAATGCAGGCTTTCTTTTTTCTGCTTTGCATTTTTTAAAATCTCCTCCTGTCTTGATTGCATTAAGTTCCACCTTTTCAAAAAATCACGTTCCATTTTTTTTAATTTCGTCTGATAAACTTTTTTTTGCACAAAAATTGTAAGAACAGACAGAAAAAGCAAAACAAAAAAAACGCAAATAATCGCAATAAATGTCTTTGTCATTTACCTATTTCCTCCAGCATTTCAGAAACAATAATTATTCCGCCTATAAGAACCGTTAAAAATGCAATTCCAAAAATCACCGCAAAAACTGCCATTTTATTCTCCGAATTTGATAGTTTTTATTTTGTCCAGAACCATATTAAAGTAAACTGGACTAAAACAGGCGGCGATTGCAAAACCACTAAAAATTATGTCGTTTATTCTTCCGCCAGAAACAATAAAATTCTTTGCGCTCCAAATCGCAACCCAAAGCGCCGCGATTATCTGCGCTATAAGGCTTGTTGTTTTTGCCTTATATGTCTTTTTTTTAAGCTGATCAGGATTTACAGACAGCCCGCTTTTTTCTGTCGGATTTTCCTGTGTTTCACTCTGAGTTTCACTCTGGTTTTCAGCCTGAGTTTTTTCTTCCGCCGTTTCTTTTGCAAAAAATGCGTCTTTCATATCACCGATTGAATATGTTGTGTGTTCGTTATTTCCTTTGTTTGGAAATGATTTTTTAATCCATTCTTCAAAATTCATTTTTTTCACCTCTATAAATCAAGCTGGCGGATTATCCGCATAGATACTGGCTTTCCGTTTTTTACGCATACGCTGTTTTCTAACGAGTTGAATACAATTTTGCCGTTCTCAACAACAACCCAGTGCGCATGTCCCTTGTATTCAAAGCAAACTGGAGAGGCTTTTTTTACATTGTCTATTGTAGTGATTTTTTCTTTCTGGACACTCCAACGAAAACAGTTTCCTTCGCGAAGAATTGCTTCCGCATTGAGAACAAAACCGTCATCTCCCAAAAAACCGTCAAGACGTGCCTTTTCGGCTGCGTCAAACGCTTCTTTTTCGTCCTTGAAAATTTTTCCTTTACAGAAGTTGTAGCAGAAAAAAAGACAAAGATTGTCTGCAAATTCCGCAGGCTTTTTTCTTGCGTAGATTGATGTTAAATCCTGTATTTGTTTCATCGGCTCTCCTTTTCTATTAGTCTGTCAAGTTTTGCTTCTATTCTCTGGCAGGTCGAAGTAAGGTTTGAAACGTTGTTCTTAAGCCCCGCAAGCGTGCTTTCGTGCAGGTTTATCTTTGAATAGAGCTCTGTGAATT
>NZ_DAVZIU010000044.1:0-1692 GCF_052273165.1 Treponema berlinense
GCGGTAGCGCTGGGAGCAATGCCGAAGGCAGTCCGAACAAAGTGAGGACCGCGCGAAGCAAGTTGCGGACATAGCGACGGCAAGCGCCACAGGTGATTGCCGGACCGCCAGATTTTATGGCTTAGAAAAAATAAATTATCCTTAAACTAACAGTTTCTTAATTGGAATTTTACAGTCGGCATTTATCTTTTTGTAAAACATAATCAACGAGGTTTTTATGAAAAGACAATTATTTTATGCACTGGCTGCAATGGCGGCTTTTTTGCCGGTTTCCTGTGCTTCAACATCAAAGGCAGGAGCAGATTCAACATCTCCGTTTGAAAAAGTCGGCTTGAACGGAAGCGAAGTTTCCTACACTGTTCTTGCAAAAACAAATGACGGCGTGGAAATTCAAAACGGCGGATACGGTTCAGACGCGTGCGCCCATCCAACGGATTCAAGTCTATTTTATTTAGTAACAGACCGCGGTCCGAACATCGATTTTAAAGGGAACAGAGGAAAAGGAAAAATGTTCCCGGTTTCTTCTTACGCTCCAAGAATCGGACTTTTCAAGATGAACAAAGACGGCTCAGTTTCGCTCGTAAAGGAAATCACGCTGAAATCTCCTGACGGAAAAGAAATAACCGGTCTTCCAAACCCTGACGGAAAAGGCGCGACCGGCGAAATTGCCTACGATCTTGCCGGAAACATTCTTGGAACAGACGAATACGGACTTGACAGTGAGGGAATCGTTGCGATGAAAGACGGAACTTTCTGGATTTCTGATGAATACGGTCCGCACATTGTCCACTACGATGCAGACGGAAAGCAGATTGAAAGAATAAGCCCGTTCGGAATTGACACAGGAAAAAGGCATCTTCCGGCAGTCCTTGCGCGCCGCCGGGCAAACCGCGGAATGGAAGGTCTTGCAATAACTCCGGACGAAAAAACTCTTGTAGGAATCATGCAGTCCACACTTTTCAATCCTTCAAAGAAAGAAATTTCAAACAAGCAGCTTGTTCGCATTGTAACTTTTGACATTAAAACTGGCAGGACAAAGCAGTACGCTTATATTCAGAACAAGGAGACAGATTCCACCTGCGGAATTACGGCGCTTTCAAACACAGGATTTGTCGTAATTGAACGCGACGGAAAGTTTTCCGGCGAAAAAGAGGCACATAAGTATCTTTTCAAAATCGACCTTAAAGACGCGACGGACATAACAGGAGAAAATCCTGAATCGAAAGAAGGACTTCTAATAAACGGAAAAACTCTTGAGCAGTGCACAACAGAAGAGATTGAGGCCGCTGAAATTAAGCCTGTAAAAAAAGAATTCCTTGTTGACCTTGTGGAATATCTTCCGAACAAATATCCGCACGACAAGCTTGAAGGCCTTTGGATTTTGGACAGCAATACAATCGCCGTGGCAAACGACAACGACTTTGCAATCAATGTTGAAAACAACCAGCTTGTGCAGAAAAAACTCCCAAGAACAGGAAGAATTGATAACGATGTGATTTACGTGATAAAACTTCCAAGGAGCTTGAGGTAAGGCTTTTTAGAAAGATATTTGCTCTGGTTGCGGGCTACTTGGTTTTGCAAAAACCGAGCTTGCGGCTGGAGATGACATAAAATGGTAATATACCTAGTCCGTTGGGGGGGGAGACTGTCTTAAAATACAGAAAAGTAAAGTATAAAAACCAGAAAAAACGG
>NZ_DAVZIU010000045.1:0-1665 GCF_052273165.1 Treponema berlinense
GGAGCGAATAATGTCAGCGACGGTTGTTATTACACTTTGATTCTTGCAAAAAAATGATAGAACGCGGGCTTTGTTGTAAAAACAATGGAGCAAAAACCAAGGGCTTTGTCTCAAAAAATGCCCCAGGCGACAGCGACTCTGTAGCAGTTGTCAAAGTAAATTGTAATAATTGAAGTTACATCAAAAATCTGTTAGAATCGGCGTATGAAAATAAGCAGCAAATTTACGGTGGCGGTTCACACGTTGTTGTGCATTTACCGTTTTAACAAAGAATACAAGGTTACCTCGGATTTTATTGCCGGAAGCACGGGCGTAAATCCTGTGATTATACGGCGGACGCTCATTTCGCTCAAGGCGGCGGGACTTGTGAACGTTGCGGCAGGAACAGGCGGAGCTGAGCTTGCGGTAAAGCCGGAGGATTTTACACTTTTTGACATT
Organism: Treponema berlinense; assembly: GCF_052273165.1. Taxonomy (GTDB): domain Bacteria; phylum Spirochaetota; class Spirochaetia; order Treponematales; family Treponemataceae; genus Treponema_D; species Treponema_D berlinense_A. The sequence continues at coordinate 439 of NZ_DAVZIU010000045.1, forward strand.
TACAAGGCTTCGGGCAGCATGGAAGAAAATATTTTTGGTTTTCACGAACAGCCGAACCCCGCGTGCCCTGTCGGCGGAAACATTCACAACATACTCGACTCCCACCTTGCGGACGCACAGAAAGCGTTTGAGCAAAAGCTTGCAACGGTAAAATTTTCCGACCTTGCGGCAGAACTAAAAAAGGCGGAATCTGCGGAGAAATAACAAGCAGAAGAAAACAACCTGCGGATAAAACTAAACATAAATTTGAATAAAAATTTTAATTTTCTTTTAAAATTAAGAAGTACAGAATGTTAATAAAAGACGAAAATATTGACAAAGGAAAGGCTTTTGACTGGGGACGGACTTCATCGGATTACGCAAAATACCGCGACATATACCCGAAAGAATTTTACGATAAAATTATAAAACGCAAGCTTTGCATAAAAGGACAGTCCGTACTCGATATTGGAACGGGAACTGGAGTTATTCCACGTAATCTTTACCACTACGGTGCAGAATGGACGGCAGCGGACATCTCAGAAAACCAGATAGAACAGGCAAAACTTCTTTCAATTGGAAAGAAAATTAATTATTTTGTAAGCTCAACAGAAGATTTAAATTTTCCAAATGAAACTTTCGATATTATAACAGCATGCCAGTGTTTTTGGTATTTCAAACACAAAGTAACAGCTCCAAATTTTCACAAAATACTAAAGAAAGAAGGTCGGTTTTTGATTCTTTATATGGCGTGGCTTCCTTTCGATGACAAAATTGCAAGAGCCAGTGAGGAGCTTGTTCTAAAGTATAGCCCAAATTGGAGTGGTGGACGAGAAACAATCCATCAAATCCAAATTCCAGAAATCTACAACGAATATTTTCAACTTGTACATCACGAAGAATTTCCACTAAAGGTTCATTTTACTCGCGAATCATGGAATGGACGGATAAAAGCCTGCCGTGGAATCGGCGCTTCGCTTTCAAAAGAAGAAATTGTTGCATGGGAAACCGAACACAGAGAACTTCTTAAACAGATAGCACCAGAAGAATTCGACGTTCTTCATTATGCAGCAATAGCAGAATTAAAGAAAAAATAATATATACAATAAATTGGCGTTCCCACAATGCTTTGCATACGTGGCGGTCCGGCAATCACCTACGGCGCTTGCCGTCGCTATGTCCGCAACTTGCTGCGCGCGGTCCTCACTTTGTTCGGACTGCCTTCGGCATTGCTCCCAGCGCTACCGC
>NZ_DAVZIU010000046.1:0-1135 GCF_052273165.1 Treponema berlinense
GTAATTTCTTTTTCTTCAAGTCCTTATGCATAAAGTTTTTTCAAACAAAGAAAAAAGGTTTATTACAAGAAGCAAAGCCCATGCAAGACTTATAAAAAAAGTGAATTTTGATGTTAATTTCTGACTTGAAATATTTTTATTTAAGAAATTCTCACCTTTATTGAGATAAACAGAATAAACATATAATTTTTGTTTCTTATTTTTCTTTAAGACTTTGGCAAGTTTTTTTTCATAGTCTTGAACTACACTTATCCAGGAAAGCATCCAATGATAATGCCCTTTTACTGTCAGATTCCAGCATATTGAGGTTACAAGTCCCACAAGCATTATCAATATTTTTAGAAACAAAAACTCCTTGCATTCTTTTTCCAGAGTATAAAAAGCAATAAATAACGCTCCGGTAAAAATTGAATAATAATTTGCCCAAGTGTTGTAATTCTGATAGTGAAAATTGCGTCCTTCTATCGCCTTTTCATAATATTTGAAAACATTGTCGAATTCTTTTTTTTCATCAATTACTCTTCCCATAAAAATTCTCCACCTTACCTCTTCAAAAATTCATTCAGCATTTCTTCATCCAACTTTTCATAAACAACCGGCATGTCTTCTTTCGTGAATTTGTCGAACAAGGCGGCAACGTCGGTTTTTTCAAGTTTTTTACGAAGGCTTTCGTCCAGTCTGTACTTTATGAACTTTGCAGGATTTCCGCCGACTATTGCATAAGGCTCGACATCTTTTGTGACCACAGCTCCGGCCGCAACAACAGCCCCCTGACCAACAGTAACGCCAGAGCAGATTATCGCATTCTGACCAATCCAGACATCGTCTTTTATAACAATGTTTCCCTTGCTTCCGGCTTCGCGCTCTTCTCCAAAAAGCCGCACCTTAAACGGATAAGTCGAGATTGTGTCAAGATTGTGCTCGCCACCCAAAAGAAAAGTTGTTCCGCCGGCAATCGAGCAGTAATTTCCGATAATAAGCTTCGTGTCAGCAGGCGAAAAATCAACAACGGTTATTGCTCCGTAAGATTTTCTTCCAACCTGAACACGGTTCATGTCGCACATATTCACAACGCACACAAGATTGTGCCTGTTCCGCAGACGAAACAACCTGTGGAAAATTTTGAGTTTTAAAA